>NZ_JBFTLH010000002.1:0-433589 GCF_056396345.1 Cupriavidus sp. 05T42 | reverse complement strand
GCGCGGCTGGCGCGGGGCCGGAGCCGGACGAGCGGCCTCCGACGACGCGGCGGCCGGCACCGGCGCGGCGGGCTTGGCCGCCTGCGCGGGGGCCTCGGCCGGGGACGCATCGGGCGTAGCCGCCTGCACCACCGTGGTCGGGGCGAAGCTCTGGTTGGACTTCGCGCCCGCTGGATCGAGCAGGAACGTGTAGGCGCGCGTCACCTTGCCGCTCGACCAGCTCATGTCGACGAGGATGTCGACGAACGGTTCGCTGATCGGCTGGTTGGAACGGACGGTTGCCACATAGGTGCCGTTGGGGCGCTGCTCCACCTGGAGTCGCACGCCGGACACGGCCGGCAGGTACGTCAGCCCTGCCCTGGCATAGGCGGCCGGCGAGGCAAGCTTGACGTTGAGACTGTCCGCTTCCTCGGCCGAAACGCCGCTGATATCGATTTCAGCCTGGAGCGGTTGCCCCAGATTGGACTGTACCCGTAATTGTCCGAACCCCGCGGCGTACGCGGCGGGCTGCATCAGCAGCAAACCGAGAGCCGTGACGGCCAGCGTTGACCAGCGCTGACGGACAGTAGGCGCATCTTTCCGGCGATGTAGGCTCACACTCACCTCGTGCTCCATTTATGTTTCTAGTAGCGAAAAATAAACCCGACCCAAATGCCTGGCAGGCGGGCGGACGGCCGGTGCGGACGAAAAAAACGTCGTGCCCGATTGTCTCACCCCTTCGCCGCAATGACGCGACGGTGACCCCTTGGCCAGGCGAATGCCGGCTGTATTGTGACGCAAGCCTGGGAAAAATAGGGGTCCGAACGTAACAACGCCGCGCTGGGGCGCGGCGTTGGCAGGAAAGCGGCGGATTCTGTTGCCTCCCCGCAACGAATGCCGGGGAGACTCAGTACCTGCTTACTTCTCGATCAGAATGCGCAGCATACGACGCAGCGGCTCGGCGGCGCCCCACAGCAGTTGGTCGCCCACCGTGAAGGCCGAGAGGTACTCGCCGCCCATCTGCATCTTGCGCAGGCGACCCACCGGAATGCTCAGCGTGCCGGTCACGGCAGCCGGGGTCAGGTCGGTCATGCTCGCTTCGCGCGTGTTCGGCACCACCTTGGCCCACGGGTTGTGGGAGGCCAGCATGCCTTCGATCTCGTCCAGCGGCACATCCTTGCGCAGCTTGATGGTCAGCGCCTGCGAGTGGCAGCGCATGGCGCCAATCCGCACGCACAGGCCGTCCACGGCGATCGGGGTGGCCCCGGTCGCGCCCAGGAAGCCATCGCCGCGACCCAGGATCTTGTTGGTCTCGGCGCCGCCCTTCCATTCTTCGCGCGACACGCCGTTGCCCAGATCCTTGTCGATCCAGGGAATCAGGTTGCCGGCCAGCGGCACGCCGAATTGCTTGGTTTCGTCCGCCGACAGGCCGTGCTGCGTGGCCAGGATGGTGCGGTCGATCTCGAGGATGGCCGAGGCGGGGTTGTCCAGCAGCGGCTTGACCGAGGCGTTCAAGGTGCCGAACTGCGTCAGCAGCTCGCGCATATGCTGCGCGCCGCCGCCCGAGGCCGCCTGGTAGGTCATGGAGGTCATCCACTCGATCAGGTCGTTCTCGAACAGGCCGCCGAGGCCCATCAGCATGCAGCTGACCGTGCAGTTGCCGCCGATGAAGTTCTTGACGCCCTTCGAAAGTGCATCCTTGATCACGTCATTGTTGACGGGGTCGAGCACGATGATCGCGTCGTCCTTCATGCGCAGCGAAGACGCCGCATCAATCCAGTAGCCGTTCCAGCCGGCCGCGCGCAGGCGCGGGAAGACATCGCTGGTGTAGTCGCCGCCCTGGGCGGTGAGCACCACGTCGCACTGCTTCAGTGCGTCGATGTCGTTGGCATCTTTCAGCGTGGTTTCGTTCTTCGCCATGGCCGGGGCCTTGCCGCCGGCGTTGGACGTGCTGAAGAAAACGGGCTCGATATGGTCGAAATCGCGCTCTTCCTGCATGCGTTGCATCAGGACGCTGCCGACCATTCCTCGCCAACCGACGAGACCTACAATCATGACTTACCTCGGATGTGATGAGTACTTCCCCGCCATTTTCCTCGCCCGGCGTACGCTGCGCGGGGAAGACGGGCAGGCACGACGAACGATCTTAGGGGATCGTTTTGGTAGTAATGGTTTTAATCGTCGCGGTATGGTCGCGCGAACCCACGCCGGCCGTGATGACGGCAGCGATGGCAGTAGCGAGGAACTGGGGAATTCGGACCATTCGCGGAGTCTACACGATTTTCTTGCGCCAACGGGGCCCGAAGGCCCCGTTTTTGGCACGAACTGGCAAAAAACGGCCGATTACAGCGCAGCCAGCACGGCTTCGCCCATCTCCCGCGTGCCGACTTGCTTGCAGCCCGGCGTGAGGATGTCGCCGGTGCGGTAGCCCTGGGCCAGCACCTTCTTGACGGCGTTCTCGATGCGGTCGGCCTGGTCGGCCTTGTTCAGCGAGTAGCGCAGCATCATCGCGGCGGAGAGGATGGTGGCCAGCGGATTGGCCACGCCCTTGCCGGCGATGTCCGGCGCCGAGCCGTGCGACGGCTCGTACAGACCCTTGTTGTTGGCATCGAGCGACGCCGACGGCAGCATGCCGATGGAACCGGTCAGCATCGCGGCCTCGTCGGACAGGATGTCGCCGAACATATTGCCGGTAACGATCACATCGAAGCTCTTCGGCGCCTTGACCAGCTGCATGGCCGCGTTGTCGACGTACATGTGCGACAGCTCGACGTCCGGATATTCCTTGCTGACATCGATCACGATGTCCTTCCAGAACTGGAACGTCTCCAGCACGTTGGCCTTGTCCACGCTGCACAGCTTCTTGCCACGCTTGGCTGCGGCCTGGAACGCCACGTGGGCGATGCGGCGGATCTCGGGCTCGCTGTAGCGCATCGTGTCGAAGGCTTCGCGGGCGCCCTTGAACAGGCCGTCCGGGGCCTCGCGCATGCCGCGCGGCTGACCGAAGTAGATGTCGCCGTTCAGCTCACGCACGATCAGGATGTCCAGGCCGGCCACCAGTTCGGGCTTCAGGCTCGAGGCGCCGGTCAGCTCCGGGTAGCAGATCGCCGGGCGGAAGTTCGCGAACAGCTGCAGGTGCTTGCGCAGGCCCAGGATGGCCTGCTCCGGGCGCAGCGGGCGCTCCAGGCTGTCGTACTTCCAGTCGCCCACGGCGCCGAACAGGATGGCATCGGCCTCCTTGGCCAGCTTCAGCGTGTTCTCGGGCAGCGGATGGCCTTCGGCCTCGTAGCCGGCGCCGCCGACCGGCGCCGTTTCCAGTTCGAATTTCTCGTCGAGGGCGTTGAGCACCTTGACAGCTTCGGCAACGATCTCGGGACCAATGCCGTCACCCGGCAGGACTGCAATCTTCATCTGTCTTCCTGTATTGGAGTGTGTCTTGCGCGGTCAGCCGACCAGGCGATTGCCCAGCCAGGGCATCTTCGTCAGGCGCTCGGCTTCGTACGCCTTGATCTTGTCCTTGTGGCGCAGCGTCAGCGCCACGTCGTCAAAGCCGTTCAGCATGCAGTACTTGCGGAACGGGGCGATGTCGAACGGGTAGCTGTTGCCGCCCGGCGTGAGCACCACCTGCTTGTCCAGGTCGATGGTCAGCTGGTAGCCCGGGAACGCGTTGGTCTCGTTGAACAGGTGGTCGACCTGGAGGTCGGTCAGCGCCACCGGCAGCAGGCCGTTCTTGTAGCAGTTATTGAAGAAGATATCGGCGAAGCTCGGCGCGATGACGGCGCGGAAGCCGTATTGCGTGAGCGCCCACGGCGCGTGCTCGCGCGAGCTGCCGCAGCCGAAGTTGTTGCGTGCCAGCAGGATGCTCGCGCCCTGGTAGCGCTGCTGGTTCAGCACGAAGTCCGGGTTCAGCGGGCGCTTGCTGTTGTCCTGGCCGGGCTGGCCGACGTCCTTGTAGCGCCATTCGTCGAACAGGTTCGGGCCGAAGCCCGTGCGCTTGATCGACTTCAGGAACTGCTTCGGGATGATCGCGTCGGTGTCGACGTTTTCGCGGTCCAGCGGCGCCACGAGGCCGCTGTGTACGGTGAACTTGTCCATGAGTATGTCCTTACTTGCGCGCCGCGTTCTCGAGGGAACGCCCGGCGGCCTGCGTGTCCTTGCCGATGCCAGCCATCGTGTTGCAGCCAGCCAGTTGCAGCATGCCCAGGCATGCCAGGAACGTGATCACGATCTTTTTCATGTTCTGCTTATTCGATTAGCCGTGTACGGATGCCGTTGCGTAACGCCTCAGCCCAGCTTTCGGATGTCGACGAAATGACCCTCGATGGCAGCGGCGGCGGCCATCGCCGGGCTGACCAGGTGGGTCCGGCCGCCGGCGCCCTGGCGGCCTTCGAAGTTGCGGTTCGAGGTGGAAGCGCAGCGCTCGCCCGGCTCCAGCCGGTCGGCGTTCATCGCCAGGCACATCGAGCAGCCCGGCTCGCGCCATTCGAAGCCGGCGGCCTTGAAGACCTTGTCCAGCCCTTCGCGCTCGGCTTGCGCCTTCACCAGGCCCGAGCCCGGCACCACCATCGCCAGCTTCACGTTGCCGGCTACCTTGCGGCCCAGCTTCTGCACCACCCAGGCGGCGGCGCGCATGTCCTCGATGCGGCTGTTGGTGCAGGAGCCGATGAACACCTTGTCGATCTGGATCGACTCCATCGGCACGTTCGGCTGCAGGTTCATGTACTCGAGCGCGCGCTCCATGGCGTTGCGGCGGTTCGGGTCTTTTTCCTTCTCGGGATCGGGTACGCGGTCCTCGATGCTGACCACCATCTCGGGCGACGTGCCCCAGGTGACCTGCGGACGGATGTCCTCGCCGCGCAGTTCAACCACCTTGTCGAAGTGGGCGCCTGCGTCCGAATGCAGCGTGCGCCAATAGGCCACGGCCTGGTCCCATTCCACGCCCTGCGGCGCGTACGGACGACCCTTCACGTATTCCAGCGTCACGTCATCCACGGCCACCATGCCGGCGCGCGCGCCAGCTTCGATCGCCATGTTGCAGACGGTCATGCGGCCTTCCATCGTCAGGTCGCGGATGGCGGACCCGGCGAATTCCATGGTGTAGCCCGTACCGCCAGCCGTGCCGATCTTGCCGATGATGGCCAGCACGATGTCCTTGGCGGTGCAGCCGCGCGGCAGCTTGCCTTCCACGCGGATCAGCATGTTCTTGGCCTTCTTGCCCAGCAGCGTCTGCGTGGCCAGCACGTGCTCCACCTCGGACGTGCCGATGCCGTGCGCCAGCGCGCCGAACGCGCCGTGCGTGCTGGTGTGCGAATCGCCGCAGACCACCGTCATGCCCGGCAGCGTGGCGCCCTGCTCCGGCCCGATCACGTGGACGATGCCCTGGCGGTGATCGTTCATCTTGAACTGGGTGATGCCGAAGGCGTCGCAGTTGGCGTCGAGCGTATCGACCTGGAGCTTCGAGACGGGGTCGGTGATGCCTTCCGTACGGTCCGTGGTCGGGACGTTGTGGTCGGACACGGCCAGGTTCGCGCTGATGCGCCACACCGGACGCTCCGCCAGCTTCAGCCCCTCGAACGCCTGCGGGCTGGTCACTTCGTGCAGCAGGTGGCGATCGATGTAGAGCAGCGTCGTGCCGTCTTCCTCGACGTGGACGGTGTGGTCATCCCAGAGTTTGTCGTAGAGCGTCTTGGCCATGATGCAGGGGGGGCGAACCGTCCGTCCGGGCAGGAACGGCGCAGGTCCGCGCAGTGGTTTGCAGGGGATTGTTATTTACCGGATGCCTTCGCGGGTCGGCGCCGCTATTGTGCCGCGCCTCCGGCGTGGCCGGTGATTGCTTGACATCGCAATCGATTATGCCACGCGGGGGCCCGCCCAAGCGGTCAGACGCTGCCAACCGCCCGGTAGTCATTGGCGAAAGGGGGATTTCGCGGTTGGCGAAAAGGGGTGGGTGGCGGCAAGTCCGGGGCGGCGGCGCCTTTCGAACTAGTTCTATAGATCACTTCTTTGCCGATCGATAGGCTCCCTGAGTTGTTTCTCAACCAACGACGGGAGCATCTGATGGCGCAGGACATTTTCTTGAAGCTGACAGGAATCGAGGGCGAAGCGACGGACGCCAGCCATTCGAAGGAGATTGAGGTTCTGACGTGGGAATGGTCGGTGAAGCAGCCATCGAACATGCACGCAGGAAGGGGCGGCGGCGCAGGCAAGGCGACCGTTGAGGACCTGACGTTCGAACACTATGTCGACCGCGCCACGCCCAATCTGATTCAGTACTGCCTGACCGGGAAACATATCGGCAGCGCAGTGCTGACGATGCGCAAGGCGGGTGGCAAGCCGCTTGAGTTTCTTAGGATCACGATGGAGGACGTCCTGATCACGCAGGTGAAACCGGCTCACAACATCAATATGCGCGCGCCCCGGGAAGAAGTCAGCCTTTCATTCTCGCGAGTGAAGCAGGAATACGTCGTGCAGAACGCGTCGGGCGGTAGCGCCGGGACGGTCAGCATGGGTTATGACGTGAAGGTAAACAAATCAATCTGACTGGGAAACACATATGTTCTTTATCGACAAGAATGGTCGAGTCGACGCTGAACGCGTCAAGGTCAAGATCTTCCCGAACATTGAACGGGGGCCGATGGACAGGGTAAATGGGATTATCGTTCACCAGACAGATGGCTCTACAACTGAAAGTACATTCAGCAGCTATCGAGCGAAAGGCGCGCTCGGCGCCCATTTCCTGATCGACAAGGACGGGACGATATATCAAACAGCTTCGCTGAAGAAAATTACCAGACACGTGGGAAAGCTACAGTCACGCTGCATTGTTACGCACAAATGCTCGCCTGCTGAATTGAAGCTGACCACTGCAATTCAACTTCAATATACAAAGCTATCGATACACGAACACAAGAAGCCTTGGCCCGAGCGCTACCCTTCCAGCGACGACTCCATCGGTATCGAAATCGTGGGGAAATCCATGCCGATCGATCCAGCCAGCGACAGCAAGACCGCAAGGGTCTACGAGAACGTCACAACCCAGCAGAATGCGTCTCTCCGCTGGCTCATCGCGGAACTGGTTGCAACGTTCAAAGTTCCGACCGGAGAGATTTATCGACATCCTCAGGTCTCATATAAGAACTTAACCGAGGCGAGCACAGCAGAATGGTAAAGCTCGGACTGATCAGTGTCTCTATGATGGCCGCACTTTACGCGTTACCTGTAACGGCCCAAGAGAGAACAGTGACAAAGGTAGTCATCAAGGAAACGGGTTTAACCTCGCACACTGACGACGCCAGCCTCACGGAAAACTGTAAGACCTTCAAGCCAACAGTCAGCCAAGTGAAACGGTATTTCTCCAAGGCCTATCCGATAGAGAGCCGCATTCTGACGCACGAGCGTTATTCCCCATGCTTTGCAGTGGGTGAAGTATCGTTCAGCGACAACACTTCAGGCAGATTCCGGCTCTACTCAGGAGGGACCGCCACATTATTCTGGTTAGGAGGCAATACGGTCGATCTGCTCTACAAACGCAACAAATGGCATGACCCGTTCGCATGTGCATATGGTTTGAGCGACGAACCCGAATGCTGATGATGGAAGGCTTAGGCACCAATCTAGTAGCGCACCATCCCGACGCTCCAGAACCGCCCTGGATCATCTTCCCTAACATCAAGCCAGATGAACTGGCGGCACACGTTCAACAAGGAATTTCCGAACCTTGGTTCGATCGGGTGTGGAGGCCATTCTGGACACCCCTGACTTCAAGACAGCAGGACCGCTACCTAGACGACTGGCAGGCCAGTCCCGAATGGCGAGAGGCGATCGTTTTCGTCTTCGATTCTTTCTCTGACCTAGATGTCGATCAGGATGCCAGGGAGTCGGAGGAGTACCTCAGGACGCTTGGAAAAACCACGCAAGAAAAGAAACGCTCGTTTCTGAGCCGACTCCTCAGGCGCCGCTAGATGGTAAGTGCTCCTACAGCAGTTATCTTGGTGACTCTCCTCCTTGCGCTACCCGCAACGAGTGACGCCAGAACCGTCAAGAAAGTCATCATCACCGAGACCGGGCAAAATGCCGAGCCGGACGACGTGGACATGACCGAGCGCTGCAAGATATTCCAACCAACGGTGGCACAGGTAAAACGATACTTCTCGAAAGCCTATCCCGTGGAAGGCTACGTTATTACCACGGAACGCTATTCGCCCTGCTACGCGACGGGCGTAGTGAAATTCAGCGATAACAGTTTTGGCGAATTCCGACTGCGCTCAAGTGGAACCGCCACCTTGTATTGGAATAGAGGCGACTCTGTATATTTACTTTACAAGCACAATAAATGGGGCGATCCGTTGGCTTGCGGCTACGGCCTTAGTTCCGAAGGAGAGTGCTAGGAACAAGACGCCACGGAATCCAAAGCGTAGTTAAGGTCCTGCGGTTAGCCATCGCAGGCGAGTGGCGGTGCTTTTTTACCCAAGGCTCCGCCACCTACCCTCCCCCTCACCCACCCAAATACGCCGCCCGTATCCGGTCATTCGCCAGCAAATTCTCCCCGGTATCTGCCAGCACCACCTTCCCGGTCTCCAGCACGTAGCCCCGGTCGGCCACCTGCAGGGCCTTGTTGGCGTTCTGCTCGACCAGGAACACTGTGACGCCTTCATCACGGATGGTGCGGATGATGTCGAAGATCTGGGCGATGATCAGCGGGGCGAGGCCCAGCGTTGGCTCGTCCAACAGCAGCAGACGGGGGCGGCTCATCAGGGCACGGCCGATCGCCAGCATTTGCTGTTCGCCGCCGGACATCGTGCCCGCACGCTGGCCCGAGCGCTGGTTCAGCCTCGGAAAAAGCTTGAAAACGTGCTCGATGCCGGCCTCGATGTCGTGCCGGCTGGCGAAGAACGCGCCCATCTTCAGGTTTTCCAGCACGGTCAGGCTCGGGAACACTCGCCGCCCCTCCGGCGAGATCGCCATGCCCATGCGCATGATCTCGTGGGTATTGCGCTGCGTGATGTCCTGCCCCTCGAACGACACGCGGCCGCTCGAGGCGCGCGGCGAGCCGCACACGGTCATCATCAGCGTGGTCTTGCCTGCGCCGTTGCTACCGATCAGCGTGACGATTTCGCCCTTGTTCACTTCGATCGATACGCCGCTCAGCGCTTCCACGGCGCCATAGTGGGTATGGACCTGTTCCAGCTTCAGCATCAGTCCTCTCCCAGGTAGGCCTTGATCACGCGCGGGTCGTTGCGCACTTCGTCCGGCTTGCCGATGACGATCGGCTTGCCGTGCTCCATCACGAGGATGCGGTCGGACACGCCCATGACGAGGCTCATGTCATGCTCGATCAGCAGCACCGAAATGTTGAATTCGTGGCGCAATTTGTCGATCAATTGTTGCAGTTCGATCTTTTCCTGCGGATTCAGGCCCGCCGCCGGTTCGTCCAACATCAGCAGGCGCGGCTTGGTGATCATGCAGCGCGCGATCTCGAGCCGGCGCTGGTGTCCATAGGACAGCGTGCCCGCCTCGCGATTGGCCACCGAGGTCAGGCCCATGCGTTCGAGCCAGACGGCGGCGCGCTCCAGCGCCTCGCGCTCGGCGCGGCGGTAGGCCGGCGTGGCGAACAGCCCGCGCAGCAGGCCGGCCTTGACCTGCAGGTGCTGCGCCACGAGCAGGTTCTCCACCACGGTCAGCGACTTGAACAGGCGAATATTCTGAAACGTGCGCACCAGCCCGCGCCGCGCCACCTGGTGGCTCGGCAGGCCGGCGATGGCCTGGCCGTCCAGCGTGACTTCGCCGCCGGTGGGCTTGTAGAAGCCGCCCACGCAGTTGAACACCGTGGTCTTGCCGGCGCCGTTCGGGCCGATGATGGCGAAGACCTCGTCGCGACGCACATCGAAATCGATGCCGTCCACGGCCAGCAGCCCGCCAAAGCGCATCTGCAGGCCGGATACTTTCAGCATTTCCGCGCTCATTGCGGCAACTCCACGTGGGGACGGCTCGCGGGCAGCAAGCCCTGCGGACGCCACATCATCATCAGCACCATCACCAGGCCGAAAATCAGCATGCGGTATTCGGCAAAATCGCGCGCCACCTCGGGCAGCACGGTCAGCAGGATGGCTGCCAGGATCACGCCCAGCTGCGAGCCCATGCCGCCCAGCACCACCACGGCCAGGATCAACGCCGATTCGATAAACGTGAACGATTCCGGATTGACCAGCCCCTGGCGCGCCGCGAAGAACGCGCCGGCCAGCCCCGCGAACGAGGCGCCCAGCGTGAATGCCGACAGCTTGATGCGCGTGGGATTCAGGCCCAGCGAGCGGCAGGCGATCTCGTCGTCGCGCAGCGCCTCCCAGGCGCGGCCCATCGGCATGCGGATCAGGCGGCTCGTCACGAACAGGGTGAAACCGACCAGCAGCAGCGCCAGCAGGTACAGGAAGATCACCATGTGCTGTCCGGTGTAGTCGAGCCCGATCATTTCGTGGAACGTGCGCGTGCCTTCCACGCTCGCGCTACGCGCCATCTCGATGCCGAACACGGTCGGCTTCGGAATGCCCGAGACGCCGTCCGGGCCGCCAGTCAGGCTGGTCAGATTGTTCAAGAGCAGGCGGATGATTTCACCGAAGCCGAGCGTGACGATGGCCAGGTAGTCGCCGCGCAGCCGCAGCACGGGGAAGCCGAGCACGAAGCCGAACAGCGCCGACATGCCCGCAGCAATCGGCAGGCACTCCCAGAACGTGAACCCGAAATACTGGTTGAGCAGCGCATACGTATAGCCGCCCACCGCGTAGAAGCCCACGTAGCCCAGGTCGAGCAGGCCAGCGAAGCCCACCACGATGTTCAGGCCCAGGCCCAGGATCACGTAGATCAGGGCAAGCGTGGCCACGTCCACCGCGCCGCGCGAGCCAAAGAACGGCCAGACCAGCCCCACCGCCAGCAGCACCCAGATCACCACGCGCTGCTGCTGCGCGCCCATCGCCGGCGCGGCGGGCAGCTTCACGGCGCTACGGGCCCGCGTGAGCAGCGGCTTGAGCAGCTGAAAGACGAAAACGGCCGCCACGGCGATCCAGACCGGCCGCCAGTGTGGCTCCAGCACCACCTTGTAGCCGTCCAGCTTCAGTTGCAGGCCCAGCACGGGAATGGTGAGGATGGCCGTCATCACGGCCGCCGTCACCGCGTTTTTCATCGTCTGCGCGACGGAATGCGAGACGGATTTTTGATACATCGCTTGTGTCATGGCGCCCTCCTCAGACCTTTTCCACATCCGGCTTGCCAAGCAGGCCGGTCGGACGGAACAGCAGCACGAGGACCAGCAGGCCGAAGGCCACCACATCCTTGTACTCGGCCGGCATGTAGCCGGAGGCGAAGGTTTCGGCCAGACCCAGCAGCACGCCGCCGAGCATCGCGCCCGGAATGCTGCCGATGCCGCCCAGCACGGCGGCCGTAAAGGCCTTGATGCCGGCAATGAAACCGATGAAGGGATTGAGCTTGCCGATGGTCAGCCCGATCAGCACGCCGCCCACGGCGGCCAGCATCGCGCCGAGCACGAAGGTGAACGAGATCACGCGGTTCGTGTCGATGCCGAGCAGGTTGGCCATGCGCATGTCCTCCGCACAGGCGCGGCAGGCGCGGCCCATGCGCGAGTGGCCGATGAACAGCGTCAGCGCCACCATCAGCACCAGCGTCACGCCCACGATCAGCAGGCGCGAATACGGCACGGTCACGACGAAGTCACTGCCCATCTGGAATTCGATGGCACCCGAGATCAGCACCGGCACGGACACGTCGCGTGCACCTTGCCCGATCTGGACGTAGTTCTGAAGAAAAATCGACATGCCGATGGCCGAGATCAACGGCACAAGGCGCGGCCCGCCGCGCAAGGGGCGATACGCCACGCGCTCCACGGCAAAGCCATAACAGCCGGTGACGGCCACGGACACGATCAGCGCAGCACCCAGCACCAGCGGCAGCGGGTAGCCGGCCTGCGCGCCGATGGCGGTCAGGGTCACGAGGCCCACGTAGGCGCCGATCATGTAGATCTCGCCGTGGGCAAAGTTGATCATGCCGATGATGCCGTAGACCATGGTGTAGCCAATGGCGATCAGCGCATAGATCGCACCCAGTGTCAGGCCGTTGACCAGCTGCTGGGTGAACTGTGGAAGGAATTCGTTCATGCGGGGGACCTTGTGGATCGGGGAGCCCGATGCGGCGCGCGGGCCATCATGATGTGACGACTATCCGACATCGAACCGATACCAAAACGCCCCGCTCCCTATGCGGGAGCGAGGCGTTTCGCCAGACTGGCGCCGGACTTAGTTGGCGGCGGTCTTCGTGGCGTCCTTGTGCCACGTGTAGACGACGAACTTGAACGACTTCAGATCGCCCTTCTCGTCGTACTCGACCTTGCCGATCGGCGTGGTGAACGCGTTCTTGTGCATGTACGCGGCCACCTTGGCCGGGTCCGTGATCTTGGCGCCGGCGATGGCGTCGCCGATGATCTTCACGGCGGCGTAGGCGGGCATCTGGAACGGGCCGTTGGCGTCGCGCTTCTTGTCGGCGAAGGCCTTCACCAGCGCGGCGTTGGCCGGGTCGGCCGAGAAGTCGGCCGGCAGCGTGACCAGCATGCCTTCCGACGACGGGCCGGCGATGGCCGTCACGTCCTTGTTGCCCACGCCTTCGGGGCCCATGAACGTGGCCTTCACGCCCTGCTCGCGCGCCTGGCGCAGCAGCAGGCCCATTTCCGGGTGATAGCCGCCGAAGTAGACGAAGTCCACGCCCTGCGACTTCAGCTTCGTGATGACAGCGGAGTAGTCCGAATCGCCGGCGTTGATGCCTTCGAACACGGCCACGGGAATCTTGGCCGCTTCCAGGTCCTTCTTCACCGACGAGGCGATGCCCTGGCCGTACGACTGCTTGTCGTGCAGCACAGCCACCTTCTTCGGCTTGACCTTGCCGATGATGTACTGGGCAGCGGCAGGACCCTGCTGGTCGTCACGGCCGATGGTGCGGAAGATGAACTTGCGCTTCTTGTTCTCGGTCAGCTGCGGCGCGGTGGCCGACGGCGTGACCATCACGATGCCTTCGTTCTCGTAAATATCCGATGCCGGGATCGTCGAGCCGGAGCACACGTGGCCAATCACGAAGCGGATGTTCTGGCTCACGACCTTGTTGGCAACCGCCACGGCCTGCTTCGGCTCGCAGGCGTCGTCCATCAGCACCACTTCGAGCTTGTTGCCACCGGCACCGCCCGCGGCATTGATCTGTTCGATGGCGGTCAGGGCACCGGCCTTGACCATGTCGCCGTACTGGGCGACCGAGCCGCTCATGGGGCCGGCGATGGCGATCTTGACGGTTTCGGCGTGGGCCAGGCTGGCGGCAGTGAGGCCGGCGGTGGCAATCACGGCGGCCATGGCAGTGGACGTGAGACGGGACAACGTCATCAGGAGCTCCTCGATTATGTTTAGGTCATTCCGGGCAGAGGCGGCATGACCAGCGCAATCGAACAACACCCGCGGGGAGAGCCGCCAGAGGTGGCGGAGGGACGACCCGAAGCGGAAGACGGGCCTGCGATGAAGACGTGAAGCGATGCGGGGCCCGGCATGTGTCAGCGCCCGGAAGCCCGTGGCGCCAAAAGTTCGGAAAGACAACGTTGATGCGTTCTCTATTGCGCAAGCGCTTCGCCTGCCCCGCCTTGCCTCGCGACGTGCCGGAAGGGTGGCCCGGCTGCCGGTGGCAAAAGCAGCCCGCATTATAGAGGGAAGTTGCAACCCGTTGGGGCGATAGTTCCCGACTTTGCCGAAAATCAGACAACAAATGTAGACAGTTGCAACCTTCGCATGGCAGGAATCGTCGCAAAAATGGCCTTTCACAACTGTTGTGCATAGCTGCGCAGATGACCCTGGCGCGGCGCCGCACAACGCCACGCCGCCGGAAAAACAAACGCCCCGGCAAGCCGGGGCGTTTGTGTTTGCTGCAGTGCAAGGCGACTAGGCCACCCTGCGCTCGCGCGGCGGGATCAGCGCTTGGCCATGTCCGGCACTTCGCGGGCGGCGTTGCCGTTGAAGAGCTGGCGCGGACGGCCGATCTTGTACTCGGGGTCCGTGATCATCTCTTCCCACTGCGAGATCCAGCCCGGCGTACGTGCCAGGGCGAAGATGCAGGTGAACAGCGAGGTCGGGATGCCCAGCGCGCGCTGCACGATACCCGAGTAGAAGTCCACGTTCGGGTACAGCTTGCGGCTCACGAAGTACTCGTCTTCCAGCGCGATCTTTTCCAGTTCCATGGCGAGCTTGAACAGCGGGTCGTTGTGCAGGCCCAGTTCGTTCAGCACTTCATGGCAGGTTTCGCGCATCAGCTTGGCGCGCGGATCGTAGTTCTTGTACACGCGGTGGCCAAAGCCCATCAGGCGCACGCCCGAGTTCTTGTCCTTGACCTGCTTGATGAACTCGTTGATGTTGTCCACGCTGCCAATCTCTTCCAGCATCTTCAGCGCAGCTTCGTTGGCGCCGCCGTGGGCCGGACCCCACAGGCAGGCCACGCCAGCGGCGATGGCGGCGAACGGGTTCGTGCCCGACGAGCCAGCCAGGCGCACCGTCGAGGTCGAGGCGTTCTGCTCGTGGTCTGCGTGCAGGATGAAGATGCGGTCCAGCGCGCGCTCGAGCACCGGGTTCACGGTGTACGGGGCGCACGGCGTGCCAAACATCATGCGCAGGAAGTTGCCCGAGTAGGACAGGTCGTTCTGCGGGTAGATGTACGGCTGGCCGATGTTGTACTTGTATGCCATGGCCACGAGGGTCGGCATCTTGGCGATCAGGCGGATGGCCGAGATCTCGCGCTGGTGCGGATCATCGATGTCCATCGCGTCGTGGTAGAACGCGCTCATCGCGCCCACGAGACCCGTCAGCACGGCCATCGGGTGGGCATCGCGGCGGAAGCCGCGCAGGAAGAATTGCAGCTGCTCGTGAACCATCGTGTGGTTCATCACGCTGTTGACGAACTCTTCCTTCTGCTTGGCGTTGGGCAGTTCGCCCTTCAGCAGCAGGTAGCAGGTTTCCAGGTGATCGCACTTGCCTGCCAGCTGCTCGATCGGATAGCCGCGGTACAGCAGTTCGCCCTTGTCACCGTCGATGTAGGTGATTTTGGAGTTGCACGACGCAGTCGACATGAACCCCGGGTCATAGGTGAACTTGCCGGTCTGTCCGTACAGCTTGCGAATGTCGATCACGTCGGGGCCAACGGTACCCTTGTAGATCGGCAGCTCAACGCTGGGGGAACCATCGGAAAACGATAGCGTGGCTTTCACATCGGACGGCGTCATGTCGGTTCCTTCAAATGCTGTGAATAATAGTGTTGACCAAACTCAGACCGAACGCAGCAGGTCCAGGACCCGGTGCATCGGGGGCGTGTCGAGCTCACCGTCCAGCTCCTTGCGGACAAGCAGCAGGTCCATCAACTCGTTGTCGCTGAGCTCGAACAGCTCGCCCAGCGATGCCACGTCCTCATCGGACAGGCTCTCCTCGTAACGGTTGAAGAAACGTTCGACGATGATGTCGTTCTCCAGGAGGCCGCGGCGGGCACGCCAGCGCAACCGGGCGCGCTTATGCGGATCGGCCTGATGGGAGAAAGTGGTGGAAAGACTCATGGTCAGCCTTCTTGCGATCGGCGCGTCACCTGATATACCTCAACAGGCTGACGCGCCGCTTACTTCAACTGCAGACTGCGATACTGCAGCCTCCCGCGTGGTGGCAGGAGGCAGTTTATACCGCTGGTTTATACCGCGCGGCGAACCATCAGTTCCTTGATCTTGCCGATGGCCTTCGTCGGGTTGAGACCCTTCGGGCACACGTCGACGCAGTTCATGATGCTGTGGCAGCGGAACAGGCGGTACGGGTCGTTCAGGTTGTCCAGACGCTCGCCGGTGGCCTGATCGCGGCTATCCGCGATGAAGCGGTAGGCTTGCAGCAGGCCGGCCGGGCCGACGAACTTGTCCGGGTTCCACCAGAACGACGGGCAGGACGTGGAGCAGCTCGCGCACAAGATGCACTCGTACAGGCCGTCCAGCTCGTCACGTTCCTGCGGCGACTGCAGACGCTCCTTCTCGGGCGGCGGCTCGTCGTTGATCAGGAACGGCTTGATCGAGTTGTACTGCTTGAAGAAGTTCGTCATGTCGACGATCAGGTCGCGCACCACCGGCAGGCCGGGCAGCGGACGCAGCACGATGCGGTCCGGCAGCTCGCGCATGTTCGTCAGGCAGGCCAGGCCGTTCTTGCCGTTGATGTTCATCGCGTCCGAACCGCACACGCCTTCACGGCACGAACGGCGGAACGAGATGGTCTCGTCGAGCTTCTTCAGCTTGACCAGCGCATCGAGCAGCATGCGCTCGTGACCGTCGAGTTCTACCTCGTAGGTCTGCATGCGGGGCGCGTCGTCCTTGTCCGGATCGTAGCGGTAGACTTCGAAAATACGCTTCATTTCTGTGGGTCCTGTTGTCTCTACGATGCGGGGCTCAGAAGGTACGGGCCTTCGGCGGAACCGATTCCACTGTCAGCGGCTCCATCTTCACCGGCTTGTAGTCGAGGCGGTTGCCTTCGCTGTAGAACAGCGTGTGCTTGAGCCAGTTGTTGTCGTCGCGGTTCGGGAAGTCGCTGTGGGCGTGGGCGCCACGCGATTCCTTGCGGGCCGCGGCCGAGATCATCGTCGCCTTGGCCACTTCCACCAGGTTCGACACTTCCAGGGCTTCCACCAGCGCGGTGTTGAAGACCCTGGACTTGTCCTTCAGGTGGATGTTGTTGGCACGCTCCGCCACTTCCAGGATGCGCTCGACGCCTTCGTCCATCAGCTTCTGCGTACGGAACACGCCGGCATGCGACTGCATGTTGCGGCGGATGTCGTTGGCCACGTCCTGGGTGTATTCGCCCGAGGTCGTGCCCTGCAGCTTGGCCAGGCGCGACATGGCGCGGTCCGCGGCGTCAGCCGGCAGCGGCTTGTGTTCCTTCTGCTTGTTCGCGTTGGCGATGATGTGGTTGCCGGCCGCACGGCCGAACACCACCAGATCCAGCAGCGAGTTCGTGCCCAGGCGGTTGGCGCCGTGCACCGACACGCAGGAGCATTCGCCGATCGCGTAGAAGCCGTTCACGATCTCGTTCGGGTTGCCGTTCTTCGGCACCACGACCTGACCGTGGAAGTTCGTCGGGATACCGCCCATCTGGTAGTGGATGGTCGGCACGACGGGGATCGGTTCCTTGATCGCGTCGACGTTGGCGAACTTCATGCCGATTTCTCGGATCGACGGCAGGCGCTTCATGATGGTCTCGGCACCGACGTGGGTCAGGTCGAGCAGCACGTAGTCGCCGTTCGGGCCGCAGCCACGGCCTTCCTTGATTTCCTGGTCCATCGAGCGCGACACGAAGTCACGCGGCGCCAGATCCTTCAGCGTCGGGGCATAGCGCTCCATGAAGCGCTCGCCATCCTTGTTACGCAGGATGCCGCCCTCGCCACGCACGCCTTCCGTGATCAGCACGCCCGCGCCGGCCACGCCGGTCGGGTGGAACTGCCAGAACTCCATGTCTTCCAGGGGTACGCCGGCACGTGCCGCCATGCCCAGGCCATCGCCCGTGTTGATGAAGGCGTTGGTGGAAGCCGCGTAGATCCGGCCCGCGCCGCCGGTGGCGAACAGGGTGGTCTTGGCTTCGAGGATGTAGACCTCGCCGGTCTCCATTTCCAGCGCGGTCACGCCCAGCACATCACCGTCTTCGTCGCGGATCAGGTCCAGCGCCATCCATTCGACGAAGAAATGTGTCTTTGCGCGCACATTACGCTGGTACAGCGTGTGCAGCAGCGCGTGGCCGGTACGGTCAGCCGCGGCGCAGGCACGCTGCACGGGCTTCTCGCCGTAGTTGGCCGTGTGGCCGCCGAACGGACGCTGGTAGATCGTGCCATCGGCATTACGGTCGAACGGCATGCCGAAGTGCTCGAGCTCGTACACGACCTTCGGCGCTTCCCGGCACATGAACTCGATGGCGTCCTGGTCGCCCAGCCAGTCCGAGCCCTTGATGGTGTCGTAGAAGTGATAGTGCCAGTTGTCCTCGCTCATGTTGCCGAGCGAGGCACCGATGCCACCCTGCGCCGCCACGGTGTGCGAGCGGGTGGGGAAAACCTTCGACAGCACGGCCACGTTCAGGCCGGCTTCCGCGAGCTGGAGGGATGCGCGCATCCCGGCGCCGCCCGCCCCGACGATGACCACGTCAAACCGACGACGCGGCAATCCAGTCTTGACTGCGACCATTTATTACACCCTCCAGAGAATCTGAGCAGCGTAGCCCGCGCAACCGACGAGCCACAGAATCGTAAGAACTTGCAGCACGAGGCGCACGGCCATCGGCTTCACATAGTCCATCCAGATGTCGCGCACGCCAAACCAGGCGTGATACAGCAGCGAGAGGATGGTGAGGAACGTCAGGATCTTCATCCACTGGTTGGAGAAGAGACCTGCCCAGCCTTCGTACGACGGATTGCCGAAAGCCAGGTACACACCCGCCAGGATCACGGTGAACAGCACCATGATCACGGCGGTCACGCGTTGCGCCAGCCAGTCCTTCAGACCGTAGTGCGCACCGACGACAAGACGCTTGGGACCGATATTATTGTTTGCCACCTTGATTCTCCTCAGAACAGGCCGAATAGCTTCAGCCCGAAAATCAGGGTGAGCAGCAGGCTGACGACGAGCACCGCGACGGCCGACTTTGCAGACGTGGGCTTTGCCACGCCGACGTGCACGTCGAGCAGCAGGAAGCGGATGCCAGCGCAGAAGTGATGCAGGTAACCCCAGATCAGCGCCAGGATGACCAGTTTGACGAAGCCGTTGGACAGCAGTGCCGAGAACTTGGCGAAGCTCAGCTCGGACGTGACGCTCTGCTCAAACAGGTACAGAACGAACGGAAGGAGGAGGAACATCAATGCACCGCTGACGCGATGCAGGATGGATACCTTGCCGGCCCAGGGCAACCGATAACGCGCGATTTGCGCAATACCGATGTTCCGGAACTCCGGCCTGGCTTGTTTGACGGCTTCAGCCATGCGAGACCCCATTTGCGGTAGAAAAAAAACTGCAAAAGAACGAAAACTGCCATTGCTCCGGGTTTCACCGGATCGCTACACGATTGCGCAGTGACGCGACTCCGGGTACCTTGAAGGCACGGGACACACCCGCCTTCCGGTGCGCACCGGTTTGGATCCTGCGCGTGGGTTGCGCTGGATGCAAATGAATGCACTGGAGCAAATCCAGATGATTTTAGCGCCTTTGTTGCGCGCCGCACCAATAATTTTCAGCTATCGCGCACCAACCCGGCGTGCCCGACAATCGCACGCAATACTTCGCGCACCACGCCGGATCGGACTTCTCCCCGGCGCATTTCCGATGATTCCATTCAATGGCCGCAACGGTCAGCACAGGTCATCTGCAGGCGCCGCAATAATCGCGCTCCGACCCTGGCGAGCATCGCCACCCTGCATTAACTCAAGTCATTCTGGTAATAGTGCCGGGTGGTCACATAGAGGCCGCGGCGGACTTCCACCGGACGATCGCCATAGGTGAACGATACCCGCTCCACCGACAGCAGCGGCGTACCCGCGGCCACGGACAGCAACTCGGCCGCCGTATTATCGGCAGAAACCGCCCGAATCTTTTCCGTGGCGCGGATCATGCGCGTGCCGAACTCGGCCTCGAACAGCGCGTACATCGGGCCCTTCCACTCGTTGAGCTTCTCGGCCGTCAGTCCTTTGAAATTGGTACCCAGCAGCCAGATCTCGTCCAGCACCGTGGCTTCATTCGAAAATGTCAGCACGCGGCGGATCTGCACGACGCTGTCGCCGGTACGGATATCCAGCAGCCGTGCGATCTCGGCCGGCGCGCGCAGGCGCTTGCATTCCAGCACCCGGCTCGCGCCATAGTGCGGCTCGCCCTCGTCGGGTACCAGCCGCAGGAAACGGAACTTGACCACGTCCTCATAGTGCGTGGTCACGAAAGTGCCCTTGCCCTGCCGGCGGGCCACCAGGTTCTCGGCAGCCAGTTCGTCGATGGCCTTGCGCACCGTGCCCTGGCTGACCTTGTAGCGCGCGGCCAGGTCCATCTCGCTCGGGATCATTTCGCCCGGTTTCCATTCGCCGGACTGCAGGCTCTGGGTGATCAGGGCCTTGATCTGCTGATAGAGGGGACTGAACGTGGGCGAGGGATTGACCGGGCCGGCCGGCGCATTGGCGGCGGGCGGCTGCGTCCCGGCACCGCTCTGGGGGGCGCCAGATTCCGGCGCGCCGTTGCCGGCTGCGGCGGACAGGGACGTGGGCAGGGATGACATAGCCCGGATTTCACCACAAAATCGAGAATCGCGTCCAGCACGCTATGAAATGTCTTATGTCTTATATAAGACATATAAATTGACAGTCACGGAGGCCCGTCCTACACTCGCGCAGTCCGCGCCGCCGCCCCCGGCCGCCATCCCCCGCAAGACCCGGATTCGGGCATTGCGGCACCGTTCGGGATGCGGCGCACCACATAGCAGTAGTAGACTTACGCCTTGTCGCCCCCGACGCGGCGGACGCCAGCCTGCCCCGTGGCGACACGCGACGCGCCCGCCCCGTGCGGCAGGCGCCACTGACCGGTTACCCCTCATTTCGTTTGGAGATTTACTCATGGCTAAAGCCCCAATGCGCGTCGCAGTGACCGGCGCCGCTGGCCAGATCGGCTATTCCCTGCTGTTCCGCATCGCCAATGGCGACATGCTCGGCAAAGACCAGCCGGTTATCCTCCAACTGCTCGACCTCCCGCAAGCCCAGGCCGCCGTCAAGGGCGTGGTGATGGAACTGGAAGACTGCGCGTTCCCGCTGCTGGCCGGCGTGGTCATCACCGATGACCCCAAGGTTGCCTTCAAGGACGCCGACGTGGCCCTGCTGGTTGGCGCCCGTCCCCGTAGCAAGGGCATGGAACGCAAGGACCTGCTCGAAGCCAACGCCCAGATCTTCACGGTGCAGGGCAAGGCGCTCGACGAAGTGGCGAGCCGCAACGTCAAGGTGCTGGTGGTGGGCAACCCGGCCAACACCAACGCCTACATCGCCATGAAGTCGGCCCCGAGCCTGCCGCGCGAGAACTTCACCGCGATGCTGCGCCTGGACCACAATCGCGCGCTGTCGCAGATCGCCGCCAAGACCGGCAAGCCGGTGGCGTCGATCGAGAAGATGTTCGTGTGGGGCAACCACAGCCCGACCATGTACGCCGACTACCGCTACGCCACCGTGGACGGCAAGAGCGTCAAGGACATGATCAACGACCCGGTCTGGAACAACGACGTGTTCCTGCCGACCGTTGGCAAGCGCGGCGCCGCCATCATCGAGGCCCGTGGCCTGTCGTCGGCTGCCTCGGCCGCCAACGCCGCCATCGACCACGTGCACGACTGGGTACTGGGCTCGAACGGCAAGGTCGTCACGATGGGCATCCCGTCGAACGGCGAATACGGCATCCCGGCCGACACCATGTTCGGCTACCCGGTGACCACCGCCAACGGCAAGTATGAAATCGTGAAGGGTCTGGAGATCGACGCCTACAGCCAGGAAAAGATCAACATCACCCTGAAGGAACTGGAAGAAGAAAAGGCCGGCGTGCAGCATCTGCTGGGCTGATCTTCCGGAGCTTCCCGCGCATGACGAACCGGGGTCCCGCATCGATGCAACAATCGGCGCGGACCCCGGTTTTTTCATGGGCGCGGGCTTTGTCTCGTCAATTACCCCCCACTCCATAAGTATTCAACGTGCATCCTTCCGAGGTCTTGTTCCAGGGCGAAGCCATCCCGGTCCAGTTGCCGGTGTGTGACCACTATGCCGGCAGCGAAAAGCTCATGCGCAAGTCGCTGGCCCTGCAGCAAGAGCTTGGGCCCGTGTTCGACATCACGTTCGATTGCGAGGACGGCGCCGCCGTCGGCCTGGAGCGCGAGCACGCCACGCTGTGCGCCCAGCTGATCAACAGCCCCGCGAACGTCCACAATCGCGTGGGCGTGCGCATCCACGACCCGGCCCACCCGCACTGGCGCGAGGACATCGACATCCTGGTCGCCGCCGCCGGCGCGCGGCTGGCCTACGTCGTGGTGCCGAAGGTGACCGATGTGGTGGAAGTGGCCCGGGTGACCGACCACGTCAATCACGTGGCGCGCAGTGCCGGCATCGCCCGGCATATCCCGATTCATGTGCTGATTGAGACACATGCAGCACTCGAACAGGTCTTCGATATCGCCGCGCTGGTCCAGGTGGAGTGCCTCAGCTTCGGGCTGATGGACTTCGTCTCCGCGCACCACGGCGCCATTCCGGGCGATGCGATGCGCTCGCCGGGCCAGTTCGAATACCCGCTGATCCGCCGCGCGATGCTGGAGATCTCGGCGGCCTGCCATCGCCACGGCAAAGTGCCGTCGCACAACGTCAGCACGGACGTTCAGCATCCGCAGCGCGCCGGCGAAGACGCCAGCCGCGCCCGCGCCGAGTTCGGCTACCTGCGCAAGTGGAGCATCCATCCGGGCCAGATTGCCCCGATCGTGGCCGCTTTCCGCCCCACCGACACCGAGATCGGCGCGGCCAGCGAGATTCTGCTGGCCGCGCATGAGAACAACTGGGCGCCAATCCGCCATGACGGCCAGTTGCACGACCGCGCCAGCTACCGGTACTACTGGGCGCTGTTGCAGCGTGCCCACGCGACGGGCACCCACCTGCCGGCAGCGGCGGCCGAGCTGTTCTTCGACTGAATGACCCGGGTGACGCCTCCGCGCGCGGATACTGCCCTTTTCCGGCCTGAAGTGCCCCATGGCAAACCAGACATTTCCGATTGTGTAACCAATAGATGACGGACTTCGCCCTGTCAGGCAAATCGTAGAGAATAGCGGCGGAAAGTTGCCGGGCGTCCGCACGGGCACCCGGCCCCGCCCAATATCAGAGCCCCCAAGTAATCATTCAAAATCCGGAAGGAATACCCATGAAAAAGATCGTGCTTGCCTCCTTGCTCGGCGCCCTCTCGCTGACCGTCGCCTCCACCGCCATGGCTCAGGAACCCGCCAAGAAGCCGGCTGCGACCAAGAAAGCGCCCGCCAAGTCCAGCAAGAAGGCCACGACTGCTGCCGCCGCCCCCGCCACGCCGTCCGGCGAGAAGTGGCAGTGCGAGCTGGGCAACGTCATCTATATCAATGGCAACATGCTGCGCGACGAAGTGCTGACCGTGCACTGGCAAGGCCGTGACTACCGCCTGCCGCGCCAGTCCACCGTGACCGGCGCCGACCGCTACTTCGACCAGCAATCGGGCCTCGACCTCGTCGTGATCCCGGGCAAGGCCATGCTGTTCAACAAGAACCTGGGCCAGCGCCTGGCCGACGAATGCCAGAACGCCGACATGCAGGCCGGTGGCTCGGCCCCGACCCAGGCCGGCGCCCTGCGCGCACCGGTGGCCACGCCGCTGCTGATGGCTCCGGCCCCGGCCGCCGAAGCCCAGCCCGCCCCCGCCGCCCAGGCTCCGAAGCAGTAAAGTCGTAAATTTGCGATCATTGCAGTACTTCGCGCGGCCCCTCGCCGCGCGGCAGTTGAGTTTGTTGTCACGGTGCGCGTCCGGGGAATCTCCGGCCGCGCCGCGTCAAGGCGGCGGAACCCTCTCGTGCACCGGGGTCTGAAGAAGAAGAAAGTTTAGAAAATCGCGTCCCGCGTCATCCCTCGATTGGAGTCAGGCAATGCCCCACAATCTCAATAAAACTCTCAAGGAATTCAAGCTCGCCACCGGCGGCCGCGGCCAGTACTACTCCCTGCCGCAGCTGGGCAAGGCACTGGGCGTGAAGATCGAACGGCTGCCGATTTCGATCCGGCTGGTGCTGGAATCGGTGCTGCGCAACTGCGACGGCAAGAAGGTCACCGAGGAACACGTTCGACAACTGGCCAACTGGAAGCCCAAGGCCGACCGCGTGGACGAGATCCCGTTCGTGGTAGCCCGCGTGGTGCTGCAGGACTTCACGGGCGTGCCGCTGCTGGCCGACCTGGCCGCAATGCGCAACGTGGCCGAGAAGATGGGCAAGAACCCCAAGAAGATCGAGCCGCTGGTGCCGGTGGATCTGGTGGTCGACCACTCGGTGCAGATCGACCATTTCCGCGAGAAAAAGGCGCTCGACCTGAACATGCAGCTGGAATTCAAGCGCAACAACGAGCGCTACCAGTTCATGAAGTGGGGCATGCAGGCCTTCGACACCTTCGGCGTGGTGCAACCGGGCTTCGGCATCGTCCACCAGGTGAACCTCGAATACCTGGCGCGCGGCGTGCACAAGAAGGACGGTGTCTACTATCCGGACACGCTCGTTGGCACCGACTCGCATACCACGATGATCAACGGCATCGGTGTGGTGGGCTGGGGCGTGGGCGGCATCGAGGCCGAAGCCGGCATGCTGGGTCAGCCGGTCTACTTCCTGACGCCTGACGTGGTCGGCGTGGAACTGAAGGGCCGCCTGCGCGAGGGCGTGACCGCCACCGACCTGGTGCTGACCATCACCGAAATGCTGCGCCGCGAGAAGGTCGTCGGCAAGTTCGTCGAGTTCTTCGGCGAAGGCACCGCCAGCCTGACCACCCCGGACCGCGCCACCATCGGCAACATGGCGCCCGAGTACGGCGCCACGATGGGCTTTTTCCCGGTGGACGAGAAGACCATCGACTATTTCAAGGGCACCGGCCGCACCGCCGAGGAAATCGCCGCGTTCGAGGGCTACTTCCGCGCCCAGGAGATGTTCGGCGTGCCGATGGCCGGCGACATCGACTACAGCACCACGCTGACGCTCGACCTGGGCTCGGTGGCGCCGTCGCTGGCCGGCCCCAAGCGCCCGCAGGACCGCATCGAGATCGGCAACGTCAAGAGCACCTTCGCCTCGCTGTTCTCCAAGCCGGTGGCCGAGAACGGCTTCAACAAGAATGCCGATGACCTGGACCGCGAGTACACCAACACCGACGGCGTGAAGGTGAAGAGCGGCGACGTGCTGATCGCCGCCATCACCTCGTGCACGAACACCTCCAACCCGAGCGTGCTGCTGGCCGCCGGCCTGCTGGCCAAGAAGGCGGTGGAAGCGGGCCTGAACGTGGCGCCGCACATCAAGACGTCGCTGGCCCCGGGCAGCCGCGTGGTGACCGAGTACCTGACCGCCACCGGCCTGCTGCCGTACCTGGAGAAGCTTGGCTTCGGCGTGACGGCCTACGGCTGCACCACCTGCATCGGCAATGCGGGCGACCTGACCCCGGCGCTGAACGAGGCCATCGTCCAGAACGACATCGTCGCGGCCGCCGTGCTGTCGGGCAACCGCAACTTCGAGGCCCGCATCCACCCGAACATCCGCGCCAACTTCCTCGCCTCGCCGCCGCTGGTGGTGGCCTACGCCATCGCCGGCAACGTCACGCGCGACCTGATGACCGAGCCGGTGGGCAAGGGCAAGAACGGCAAGGATGTCTGGCTGGGCGATATCTGGCCGACGTCGGAGGAAATCCAGGCGCTGCTGAAGTTCGCGCTGGACGCCGAGGTGTTCAAGACGAACTACGAGCAGGTCAAGAAGCCGAGCAAGCTGTGGGCCAACATCAAGGGCACCACGGGGCAGGTCTATGACTGGCCGACTTCCACCTACATCGCCGAGCCGCCGTTCTTCCAGGACTTCCAGCTCGAGCCGAAGGCTGCCTCGGCCAGCGTGCGCGGCGCGCGGGCGCTGGGCGTGTTCGGCGACTCCGTGACGACCGACCACATCTCCCCGGCCGGCTCGATCAAGGACACCTCGCCGGCGGGCAAGTACCTGCTCGCGCACGGCGTGCTGAAGGCGGACTTCAACAGCTACGGCTCGCGCCGCGGCAACCATGAAGTGATGATGCGCGGCACGTTCGCCAACGTGCGGATCAAGAACCTGATGATTCCGCCCAAGGCCGACGGCTCGCGCGTGGAAGGCGGCCTGACGCTGCACCAGCCCACCGGCGAACAGATGTCGATCTACGACGCCGCCATGAAGTACATCGCCGAGGGGACGCCCACGGTGGTAATCGGCGGCGAAGAGTACGGCACGGGTTCCTCGCGTGACTGGGCGGCCAAGGGCACGCAGCTGCTGGGCGTGAAGGCCGTGGTGGCGCGCAGCTTCGAGCGGATCCACCGTTCGAACCTGGTCGGCATGGGCGTGCTGCCCCTGCAGTTCAAGGGCAGCGACAGCGCGCAGTCGCTCGGCATCATCGGCAACGAGACCTTCGACGTGGAAGGCATCGAGGGCGACCTGAAGCCGCAGCAGGATGTGGTGCTGGTGATCCATCGCGCCAACGGCGACACGCAGCGCGTGCCGGTGTTGCTGCGCATCGACACCCCGATCGAGGTGGACTACTACAACCACGGCGGCATCCTGCCGTTCGTGCTGCGCCAGCTGCTGGCCGCATAAGCGGTCCCGGCCCCGGCCAGGAAGTGACAACGGCGCACCCCACGGTGCGCCGTTTTTCATTGCTGGGCGCCGCGCGGCCGGGCCAGCTTGCGGGTTATCCCCGATCCGGCACGTAAGTTCCACGCAAGGCTGCACTGCCAGACTGGTCCCTACGCAATTCGGCGTTCATCCCTATAAGCGGGCGCGGCCATGGCACGCCCCCGCACCGACTGGAGACACCATGGTCAAGATCCTCATCGCTTTCATCGTCGTCGCCGGCGCCGCCCTGTATCTGCTGACGAAGGGTGGCGGCGACGTCTCCATGGGCGGCGAACAGCACGGCGCCGAGACCCACGCCCCGGCCCCCGCCGAGGCCCCGGCAGCGCCCGCACAGAAATAAGACGGAACGCCGCCAGGCGCGGTGTTTGTCAACGCAGCGAGTAGAATACCGTTTTACGTAAAACGGACGGTCTTCACATATGGCAGGTTTTCGCCCCAAGTCTTCCCCCCGACTCTCGCCCGATGCCGAGCGACTGGTGGCCGACGCGCTTGCGCTCGACGCCTCGGGCAGCCGCATGGAGGACGGGTATTGGGAGCGGCGGCTGTCGCAGCGCCTGGGCCGCCTCCTGAAGAACGGCAGCCAGACCGCCCTCGACGCCGCGCTCGAACACCTGTTCAAGCACAACGCGGATGCCTCCGACGTGCTGGCCGAGCAGGCCGAGACGCTGGCCGAGTCCGCCACGGTCGAGATCGACGGCGTGCAGCATGACGCCCTGCTGATCGCCGCGCCGATCCTCGCCCATACCCGCTACGCGATTCCGTCCGGCGCGCTCAAGCCCGAGCTGGCCCAGACGCTGGCCGTGCACCTGCAGGCCCACGTGCTGGCCACGCAGACCCAGGTGGCGCTGTCGCCGTATCTATATAGCATCGACCAGCTCCCGCGCACCCATAGCGACACCTTCGCCCTGACCCACAAGCTCGCTTCGGCGGCGCTGGCCGGCACGGTGCCCAAGGTGGATCTGCGCGACCTGCCGGAGACCGCCCCGATCCTGGCCGATCCGCGCTACCTGCTGGCCGTGGTGGTGGCGCCGCACGAAGGCGCCCTATTCCGCTGGCAGGAAGATGCCAAGGAGCACCACGCCGA
This sequence comes from Cupriavidus sp. 05T42, assembly GCF_056396345.1. NCBI lineage: Bacteria > Pseudomonadati > Pseudomonadota > Betaproteobacteria > Burkholderiales > Burkholderiaceae > Cupriavidus > Cupriavidus sp. 05T42. The sequence continues at coordinate 406,046 of NZ_JBFTLH010000002.1, read as the reverse complement.
GCGTTCCACCTGCCTGGAGCAATGGCGCCAGCAGGTGCAGCCGTCCGTGGCCGTGCTGCTGCCGGGCTGCGAATTCGAACTGCTGCTGCCCGATGCGTTCTTCCTGTCGTGCCGCGAATCGGACAAGAGCATCCGCCCGCTGACCGTGCGCGCCGCCGTGAACTACCTGTGCGGCACGCTGGACGTGCCCGCCGGCCAACTGGCTGCCGTGGTGGCCTCGTTCGGCGAGGAAGTGGTCGAGGAATACCGCGTCGGCTTCACCATGCGCGGCGAGAAGGACGTGATCTACGGCATCGTCTGGCCCGTCTATGGCCGCGAGGCCGGCGAAGTCGATGCCGAGGAAAAGGGCAACCCGCTCGAGCAGATCTGCGAGGAACTGCGAAACGCCGGCGTGGAGGAGATCTTCCGCCACGCCGCGCTGTTCGACCCCGAGTACTGCGAAGACTGCGGTACGCCGCTCTATGCGGACCGTTCGGGCGAGATCGTCCACGCCGAACTGCCCGAGGACGCGCCGACCCAGCAGCCGCTGTTCCACTAAGCTGGCCGCCGACTCATAAAAGAACCCGCGCAAGCGGGTTTTTTTATCGGCGCGAAGCGGTGGAAGGTGCCGCCAACCGGAAGTGCCGAAAACACCCCATACCCGTGCCATCGCCCAGGAAGTCCCCCAACCCACGCAGGCGTGTACGTTTGACGGCACAATGCATGGCATCCCATCCCACATCCCGCACCACCCGAGGAGCCTGTCGATGAAAGCGAGCCATCGTTCCGCCAAGATCCGCCATGCCTTGCTGGGCACCCTGCTCTCCGTTGCGATGTCCGCCGGGGTGACCGTGGGCGCCGCGCACGCCGAGGACCTGCGCATCGGCCTGGCTGCCGATGTCACCTCGATGGACCCGCACTGGAACAACGCGGGCCCGAACAACGCCATCGCGCTGCATATCTTCGAATCGCTGGTGTTCATGGATAAGAACGCCCGCTACATCCCCGGGCTGGCGCTGTCCTGGAAGCCGGTGAACGCCATCACGTGGGAGATCAAGCTGCGCCCGAACGTGAAGTGGCATGACGGCACGCCGTTCACGAGCGAGGACGTCAAGGCGTCCCTGGAGCGGCCCGAGAAGCTGACCAACAGCCCCGGCTCGTTCACCAGCTATACCAAGCCGATCGCCCGCATCGACACGCCCGACGCGCTCACCGTGCGCCTGACCATGAACGTGCCGAATTACGCCAACCTCGCCAACGACCTGAACAGCGTGCCGATCATGCCGAAGAGGGTCGCGGCCACGCTGACCCAGGCCGATTTCGACTCGGGCAAGGCGATGATCGGCACCGGGCCGTTCAAGTTCGTGCGCTTCGCGCGCGGGCAGGAAATCGTGATGGCGAAGAACCCCGACTACTGGGGGCCGAAGGTGGACTGGGACCGCGCGGTGTTCCGCATCCTCACCGACAACGGCGCACGCAGCGCGGCGCTGCTGGCCGGCGACGTGGACGTGATCGAGAGCGTGCCCTCGGCCGACGTGGCGAAGCTCAAGCAAAATCCGAAGTTCAAGATCGAGCAGACGGTGTCGTGGCGCACCATCTTCTGGCAGATGGACCAGTCGCGCGACAACTCGCCGTTCGTGACCGACAAGGCCGGCAAGCCGCTGGCCAAGAACCCGTTCAAGGACGCCCGCGTGCGGGAAGCGGTCAGCAAGGCGCTGAACCGGGACGCCATCGTCAGCCGCATCATGGAGGGGCTGGCGGTGCCGGCCTCGTCGATCGTCTCGCCGCAGATCTTCGGCCATCCGGGCACCAAGCCGGACGCCTACGATGTCGAGGGCGCCAAGAAGCTGCTGGCCCAGGCAGGCTACCCCGATGGCTTCGCGCTGACGCTGCACGCCACCAACAACCGCTACCTCAACGACGGCCAGGTGGCGCAGGCCACGGCCGGCATGCTGACGCGCATCGGCATCCAGACCAAGGTGGAGACCCTGCCCGTGGCAGCCTACTTCACGCGCGCGCGCCAGGGCGAGTTCTCGTTCCAGATGCTGGGATGGGGCTCGGCGGCGGCCGATGTGGCGCTGCGCTCGATCACCGGCACGCCCAACCCGAAGACCGGCTATGGCACGTGGAACTGGGGCAAGTACAGCAATCCGCAGCTCGACAAGCTGATCGAAACGTCACTGACCACGGTCAGCAGCGACAAGGCGCGCGAGGAAGCCGCGCGCGCCGCGGCGAAGGTCGCGCTGGCGGATCACGCCATCATCCCCTCGCACAGCCAGCTGGCGATGTGGGCGATGCGCAAGGGCCTGCGCTACGAGGCCCGCACCGACGAATGGTCGCTGGCGCAGTTCTTCCACAAGGAATGACCGTTTTCCCTCAGAAAGCGATCAGATCACCAGCCGGTCTTCCTGATTGGCATTGGCCGCGCGCAGCTTCTTGACCCAGTCCCGGGCGGGCAGCTGGGTCGCGGCTTCCACCACGTCCGCGCGCGCTTCCAGCGTCTCCCAGGAGACGTCGATGGCCGGCCCGTTGAACGCCATGGCGATGACGTTGCCGTCATGCACTTCCGGGAACACCAGCACGCGGTTGTCGAAGGCATCGCAGATCCGCACGATGTTCTTCGGAAAGCTCTCGTGGTCGCCGAACAGGTTGATCGTCATCACGCCGGGGGTCTTCAGCACGCGGCGGCAGGCGCGGTAGAACGCCGTGGTGTCCAGCACCGGGCCGCGCGCGGTGGCGTCGTAGAGGTCCACCTGGAGCGTATCGATGGCCGCCGTGCTGGCGCTGTCCATCACGAAGTCCCAGGCGTCCTGCTCGCGCACGGTAAGGCGCGCGTCATCTTCGCGCAGGCCGAACATGCTGCGGCCGGCCACGATCACGGCCGGATTCAGCTCCACCGCCGTCACCTTGGCGCGGGCGAACTGCCGATGGCAGAACTTGGTCAACGCGGCAGCCCCGAGGCCCAACTGCACCACGTGGAAGTCGTCGACCGAGGGCGACTGGAACAGCAGCCAGGCCATCATCTGCTGCGCGTATTCGAGCTCGATGGCATCCGGCTTGCGCAGGCGCATCGCGCCCTGGACCCATTCCGTGCCGAAATGCAGGTAGCGCACGCCGTCCATCTCGGAGAACGTCACCGGCGCGAAGCGCGGCTTCATGCGGGCTTCGTGACGGGGGTCCTGCCGGGAATCCTGCCGGGCGTTCAGGTTGCCGCGCGATGCGTCACGGTGTCCGCGGGCGGGACGGCGCGAGGCCACGGCCTCGATCGATTTGCGTTTCAGAAGCGTCATAGCGGAGAAAAAGGCGCCAAGGGCGCGGATCATGGGGGCGAATCATTGGCCCAGCGCGGTCTGGGCGCGCTGGAGCCATTCGCGATTGTGTTCGCGGGCATGGCGCGGCCAGTGGCGCGCGTCATGGACGATATCGGCATAGAGCGCTTTCGCGCGCTCGCGGTCGGCGGCATCGGGCTGGGCCGTCAGCCAGTCGGCAAACAGGCAGCGCGGCGCGGCATCGCTGGCGCTGGTCAGGGCCTGCTCGAACGCAGCCCGGGTGCCGGGCGCGCCGGTAGCGGCCAGCGTCTGCGCGTACAGCAGCGAGGGCGTGGCCTGCTCGCGCGCCTGCGGATGATGCGAGAACAGCGTCTCCAGCGTGGCCTGCGCCGGCCCGGGCTGGCCGGTGGCCACCTGGGCGCGCGCCAGCCCTTCCAGCAAGGCCGGGTCGGAGGCGAACGGGCCGTTGGCGGCCGTCTGGTAGTGCGTCAGCGCCTCGGCCGGCTGGCCGGCATCGAGCAGCGCGGCGCCCAGGCGCATGCGGTGGTCCACGGTGGGTGCCCGGTCGAAGGCGTCGCGGGCCTCCCGCACGGCACGGTTCGGATCCACGATCTGCCGGATCGCCCGTCCCGCCGCCCGCGCCCCGCGCGTCTGGCGCAGGCTGGGCAGGTAGACCGCGAAGAAATAGACCACGCTGCCGAGCCCCGGGAACAGGAACAGCAGCAGGAGCCAGTACATATTCTGGTGCGTGCGCACCGCATGCACCGCGAAGAAGATGGCGACGATGACATGCAGGCCGATGCCACCAATACCGCCAAGGCCGAGACTGGACATAGGAATTTATCGAAATGGGAGGCCGGCCCGCCGCGCGGGGCGAGCCATGGCCGCGATTGTGACAGAAGTGACTGACGGTGAGACTTGTTCGGTACGCCTAAAGTTTTGCGGATTTGCGCCGAAGAAGGGGTGGGCTCTCTCCCGATCGGAACCACGCATATGACAACAATCAGCAGCGTTACCCCTCAGATCGTCACCGCCAGTGACGCCAACGTAACCAACACCCGCCGCTTCACCGCGCCGGCTGACGACGCGGCGCAAGCCGCCGCCGCCAGCACGGACGGCAGCGCGTCGGCCTCCTCGGCTTCCTCGGCCAGCGCCAGCGGCGACATCAAGGGCCCGGGCGGCGCCGGACGCCTGGGCGGCGCAGGTGCCGCAGACGCCAGCGCGGCCAGCAGCGAAGACAGCGACTCGGCGGTCATCAAGGCGCTGAAGCAGCAGATCGAGGCGCTGCAGAAGCAGCTGGCAGCCCAGATGCAGCAGCTCCAGGCCGCGCAGAACAGTGGCGCGGACGACAGCACCAAGGCCAGCACCGTGGCCGCGCTGCAGGCCGGTGTCACGTCGACCTCGGCGTCGCTCCAGCAGGCCGTCGCCAAGCTGGCCGAAGCCATTCAGCAGGCCGGCGCCTCCAGCACCGGGAACATCGTCAACACGACGGCCTGAACGGCGTCGCCCCTTCGTCATCGAAAGAAGACGCCCCACGCCTGGCTGGGCGATTCAGTCCAGCCAGGCGCGCAAGGCCTGCCACGCGACCCGCTTTTCCGCATAGGCCAGCGTATAGGCCGGGCTGCTCGACGGCAGCCGCAGGATGGCATGGCGGTCGCCATGCGCCCCCAGCGCCCCCAGCGCCTTTTCCCCGATCTTCGCCGCCGTACCGCCGTTGAAGGCAATCGCCCGCAGGCTCGGCAGCGTGCCGATCAGCCCGAGCAGGTCGTTCCCGGCATGGTCGCGGATATTGCTGTCGAGGCTGCCATCGCGCCGCGCCTCGGCCACCACGTCCCACAGCCCCACGCCGTACCCAAGCAGCGCTTGCAGGCGGGCCGGGTAGTCCTGGCCGACGAGATCGACCCCGAGGACATCGCCCATCAGGTGCCAGAAGCGGTTCTGCTTGTGCGCGTAGTACTGGTTCTGGGCGAGCGAGACCTCGCCCGGCAGGCTGCCGAGCACGAGGACGCGGGTGTGGGCATCGACGACCGGCGGGAAACAGCGTTTGGTGGTCATCTTGGGAGGGTCTTCGCTGGCGGCCCCTCCCCCGCAGGCGGGAGCGGGGCCGCAAACCGGCCTCAGGCCAGCAGGCGGTTCACGCGTTGCACGTAGGTGGCCGGATCTTCCAGCATGCCGCCCTCGGCCAGAAGGGCCTGGTCGAACAGCACGCTGACGCGGTCGGCGAAGGCTTCGTCGCCGGCCACGTCGCGCAGCTTCTTCACCAGCGCGTGCTCGGGGTTCAGCTCCAGGATCGGCTGGGCGTCGGGCGCCTTCTGGCCGGCCTGCTTGAGCAGGCGCTGCAGGTAGCCGCTCATGTCGCCATCGTCCGACACCAGGCACGAAGCCGATTCAGTCAGGCGCAGCGTCACGCGCACGTCCTTGGCTTTGCCTTCCAGCACGCCCTTGGCACGGTCGACCACGTCCTTCCAGTCGGTTTCGGCCTTTTCCTGCTCGGCCTTCTCGGTCTCGTCGGCCAGCGCGCCGAGGTCCAGGTCGCCACGCGCCACGGACACCAGTTCCTTGCCGTCGAACTCGTGCAGGTAGGACAGCATCCACTCGTCCACGCGCTCGGTCAGCAGCAGCACTTCGATGCCCTTCTTGCGGAAGACTTCCAGATGCGGGCTCGACTTGGCGGCCACCCAGGTGTCGGCGGTGACGTAGAAGACCTTGTCCTGCCCTTCCTTCATGCGGCTCACGTAGTCGCCCAGCGAGACCGACTGCTCGGCCGTGTCGCTGTGGGTGGACGCGAAGCGCAGCAGCTTGGCGATGCGCTCGGCGTTGGCCTGGTCCTCGCCCATGCCTTCCTTGAGCACCTGGCCGAACTGCTCCCAGAAGGTCTTGTACTTGGCGCGATCGGCTTCGTCCTCGCTGTCCGCCAGCGATTCGAGCATCGACAGCACACGCTTGGTGCTGCCCTCGCGGATCGCGCGCACATCGCGGCTCTCCTGCAGCAGCTCGCGCGAGACGTTCAGCGGCAGGTCGGCCGAATCCACCACGCCCTTGACCCAGCGCAAGTACGCCGGCAGCAGTTGGTCCGCGTCGTCCATGATGAACACGCGCTTCACGTACAGCTTCAGGCCGGCCTTGTGATTGCGGTCCCACAGGTCGAACGGGGCGCGCGCCGGGATGAACAGCAGCTGCGTGTACTCGCTGCGGCCTTCCACGCGATTGTGGGTCCAGGTCAGCGGGGCTTCCTGGTCATGGGCGATGTGCTGGTAGAACGCCTGGTACTGCTCGTCGGTGATGTCGGACTTGGCGCGCGTCCACAGCGCGCTGGCCTGGTTCACGCTCTCCCACTCGCCGGTGGTCTTGTGGGCGCTGGCTTCGGCATCCCACTCTTCCTTGGGCATGCGGATCGGCAGCGAGATATGGTCCGAATACTTCTGGATGATGTGGCGCAGCCGGTACGACGACAGGAAGTCGTCCTCGCCCTCGCGCAGGTGCAGCGTGATGGTGGTGCCGCGCTCGGCGCGCGAGATGGCGTCCACCGTGAACTCGCCGTCGCCGGTGCTTTCCCAGCGCACGGCTTCCTCGGCCGGCACGCCGGCGCGGCGCGTCTCCACCGTGACCTTGTCCGCGACGATGAAGGCCGAGTAGAAGCCCACGCCGAACTGGCCGATCAGCGCGGCGTCCTTCTGCTGGTCGCCGGACAGTTGCTGGAAGAATTCCTTGGTGCCCGAGCGCGCGATCGTGCCGAGGTTGCGGATCGCCTCGTCGCGGCTCATGCCGATACCGTTGTCGGTGATCTTCAGCGTGCGGCTGGCGGCGTCGGCTTCGATGCGGATGGCCAGGTCGGCATCGTTCTCGAGCAGCGACGGGTTGGCGATCGCCTCGAAGCGCAGCTTGTCAGTGGCGTCCGAAGCATTCGACACCAGCTCGCGCAGGAAGATCTCCTTGTTGCTGTACAGCGAGTGGATCATCAGGTGCAGCAGCTGCTTCACTTCCGCCTGGAAGCTCATCGTTTCGTGCGGTGCGGTCATGGTTCTCCTCTTGAAAGCTTGAAAACAAAGCGGGCACATCCGGGGTTGCCCCGGGCGCGGTGCGCGGCGGGGTCGATGGCCCTTCAAATCGGGATGGACGGACGGTTTTTCAAGCCCCCGGGGTGGCGGGGGCGGGGGCGGTATGGGCGCCAGAGGCCGGCTGGCCGGATAATCGCTCGATCTGCGCGGCCAGGAAACGCAGCATGCCGGGATCGGCGCTGCTGGCCACGTTGAAGCGCGTCCAGGTGGATGGCATCTGGCTGGGCGAGAACAGGCTGCCCGGGGCGAACAGGTAGCCCTCCTCGTGCCCCGCCGTAGCGATGACATTGGTGTCCACGCCCGTATCGGCCCACAGGTACATGCCGGCGTGCTGGCCCGGGAACATCCGCAAACCCAGCCGTTCGAGTTGGTGGCGGGTCTCGTCGCGCGCCCGGTCCAGCCGGCCGCGCACGCGCTCCACGTGCTTGCGGTAGTGGCCCTCGGTCAGCACCTTGTAGACCACGCGCTCGTTGATCTCGGGCGTGGCCATGCCGGTCAGCAGCTTGCTGTCGGTCAGCGTCACGGCCAGCTCCGGGCTGGCGGCGATGAACCCCACGCGCAGGTTGGCGGCCAGCGTCTTGGAGAAGCTGCCGAGATAGATCACGCGCCGGAGCTGGTCGAGGCTGGCCAGCCGGGTGGCGGCGTGGCCGGGCGGGCAGAGATCGCAATAGATATCGTCCTCCACCACCAGGAAGTTGTACTGCTCGGCCAGTTGCAGCAGCCGGAACGCCCGGGCGGCGGAGAGCGAGGTGCCCGTGGGGTTGTGCAGCACGGAATTGACCACGAACAGCTTGGGCCGATGGGCCTGCACCACGCGCTCGAGCGCGTCCAGGTCCGGGCCATCGGCCGTGTACGGCACGCCGATCACGTGGGCGCCCTGCGCGGCGAAGCGCGCGAACATCACGAACCAGGCCGGATCGCCGACCAGCACGGTATCGCCGGGGTGCAGGTATTGCCGTGCGATCAGGTCGAACGCCTGCGTGATGCCGGAGGTCATCACGATCTGGTCCGGCGTGACGCCGATCTCCAGCTCCTCCAGCCGCGTGCGCAACTGCTGCCGCAACGGCAGGAAGCCCTGCGGCGTGCCGCTCGACAAAAAATGGTTGCCCGGTTGCCGCCCCAGGCTGCGCAGCGCGCCGGACATCAGCTCGCCGTCCAGCCACTCGTTCGGCAGGAAGCCCCAGCCCGGCGCCTTGTGGCTCTCCGCCGAATGGAACATGCTGCGCAGCAGCCAGGTCACGTCGATATTGCGGATGGCGTCCGAAGGCGGCGTGGCGGCCGTGGACGGATGTGCCACGCGCTCCCGCACATAGAACCCCGAGCCGCGCCGCGACTCCAGGTAGCCCAGCGCCACCAGCCGCTCATAGGCTTCCACCACGGTGAAGCGCGAAATCCCCTTCTCGGTGGCCAGTTGCCGGATCGACGGCATGCGCATGCCGGCCCGGAAGACCCGTTCGTCGATGCGCAGCCGTGCCCATTCAGTCAATTGCTCGACCAGCGTCATCTGGGCCGAAGGAATCGGGTCCGGCAACTGCTCGTGGCCGGCCGTCGGCATCACCAGCCTCAAAGGCCGTGTGCCGCCCGACGCACCCGAGCGGCCTCCGCTATCCTTGCGGTCTGGCCCGGGGTGCCGCCTTTCGTCCGCTTCGCTGCCTTCCATGTGGTGCTCCCGCAACTGTACTGAATACGATCTGCTGAACTGTATCGGTACTGTACCGATAACCTTGTCTACCATCAACCGACAATGACGCTCGCCATAGACCACCTCGTGATCGCGGCCCCGGATCTGGAATCCGGCGCGAACCATGTTGCCGACCTGCTCGGCGTTGCCCCGCAAGGCGGCGGCGCGCACCCGCGCATGGGCACGCACAACCGCGTCATGGGGCTGTTCGGCGGGATGTACCTCGAAGTGATCGCGATCGACCCGGCCGCCCCGGCGCCGGATCGGCCGCGCTGGTTCGGGCTGGACAGCGAAGCCATCCGCGAGCGGCTGGCCGACGGCCCGTTCCTGGCCCACTGGGCCGCCCGCGTGGAACGGCCGATCGACCTGTCGCGCTGGCAGGCGCAGTACCCGGACCGCATCGCCCCGGCCATTCCGATGACGCGCGGCGCGCTGCACTGGCGCCTGACCGTGCCCGACGACGGCAGCCTGCCGGCCTGGCCGGGTGAGGCGACGCATGCGGGCGATGGCCTGTTCCCCACGCTGATCCAGTGGGACGTGCCCAACCACCCCGCCATCAGCCTCCCGCGCCAGGACCTGGCGCTGCGTCGGCTGCGCGGCAGCCATCCACAGGCGGAACTGCTGCGGCAGGGGCTGGCGTGGATCGGCGCAGCAGACCTGATCGAGATCGAACAGACCGATGGGCCGCCACAACTGGTGGCCGAAATCGACACCCCAGCAGGCACCAAGACCCTGCGCTGACTATATAAATACCCCCGAAGGAGCCCCCGACGATGTCCGCCACCACCACCAAGCGTTTCGACGACGACGCCTATCTCGACCACTGCAACGCCACGGTCGTGGCCGTGAGCGAGGCCGGCATCGAGCTGGACCAGACCGTCTGCTACGCGCGCAGCGGCGGGCAGGCCGGGGACACCGGCACGCTGGTGCTGGCCGATGGCCGCGTGGTGGCGCTGATCGACACGATCTACGCCGAGGACCGCACCCGCATCCTCCACGTGCCGGCGCCGGACGCCCCGGCGGTGCAGCCCGGTGACCAGGGCGAAGTGCGCATCGACTGGGCGCGCCGCCACAAGCTGATGCGGCTGCACACCTGCCTGCACCTGCTGGGATCGCTGATCCCGGTGCCGGTGACTGGCTGCAGCATCTCGCCCGATTCCGCGCGCATCGACTTCGACCTCCCCGAATCCACGCTGGACAAGGCCGAACTGACCGAGCAGCTCAACGCGCTGATCGGCGCGAAGACCGATGTGCGGATCGACCGCATCACGCCCGAACAGCTCGCCGCGCAGCCCGATCTGGTGCGCACCGTGGGCGCCGCGCCGCCGGCCGGCACGTCCACCATCCGCATCATCGAGATCCCCGGTGTGGACCGCCAACCCTGCGGCGGCACCCACGTGGCCAATACGGGCGAGATCGGCGCGGTCACCGTGACCAAGATCGAAAAGAAGAGCCGCACCAACCGCCGCGTGGTGGTCAACTTCGCCGCGCTGGCCTGAGGTCGCCGTCATGGATGCCAACTGGCTGACGGGCCTGTCGATGGCCCAGTTCCTCGCATTGATCACGCTGCTGGCCGTGGGCGCGTTCACGCCCGGCCCCAACACCACCATCGCCGCCGTGACCGGGGCCAACTTCGGGCTGCGCGCCACGCTGCCGCATTGCATCGGGGTGGCGTTCGGCTTCGCGAGCATCGTCGCGCTGTGCGCCACCGGCGTGGGCGCCTTGATACTGGCCAGCCCGATGCTGGCGCGCGCCATCCATGTCGTCGGCGTGGCCTACCTGCTCTGGCTGGCGTGGAAGATTGCCCGGAGCGCCTCGCTGGCCGAGAAGACCGTGCTCAAGCCGATGAACGTCTGGCAGTCGGCCGCGTTCCAGTACGCCAATATCAAGGCGTGGATGCTGGCGCTGGCCGTGGCGGCCTCGTACATGGCCGGCGCGCCCTCGCCCGCGCAGCGCATCGCGCTGGTCAGCACGGTGTTTGGGGTCTTCGGCTTCTTCAGCAACGGCGCCTATGGGCTGCTCGGCGCCTCGCTGCGGCACTGGCTGGCGCAGGGCAACCGCGTGCGCTGGTTCAATGGAACGATGGGGCTGGCGCTCGGCGTGACGGCGGTCTGGATCGCCCTTGCCGCGCAGCCGCACTGATCTTCCCGGGCCTCCCCATCATGGCAAATCCTTCTGCTTCTGCTTCTCCCTCCCATCCGCCCGCTTCCGGCGGCATGTGGCTCGGCTTCATCGGCGTGGCGATCTTCAGCCAGACGCTGCCGTTCACGCGCATGGCCGTGGCCGAGCTGGACCCCATCTTCGTGGCGCTGGCCCGCGCGGTGCTGGCGGCCTGCCTGGCGCTGGGCCTGCTCGCCCTGCGCGGCGCGCTGGCCCCGGCACGGCGGCCGCGCGGACGCCAGTGGGCACGGCTGGCCGTGACGGCGCTGGGCGTGGTGGTCGGCTTTCCGCTGTTTTCGTCACTCGCCATGCGCGAGGTGCCGGCCGGCCATGGCGCCATCGTGATTGGCCTGCTGCCGCTGGCCACCGCCGTGTTCGCGGCGTGGTTCGGCAGCGAGCGCCCTTCCCCGGCCTTCTGGCTCTCGGCCGTGGCCGGCAGCGCGCTGGTGATCGCCTTCGCCCTGTGGCAGGGGGCCGGCGGCCTGCAACATGCAGACTGGTATTTGTTCGCCGCCGTGGTACTTGGCGCGCTGGGCTATGCCGAGGGCGGCAAGCTGTCACGGGAGCTGGGCGGGCTGGAAACCATCAGCTGGGCGCTGGTCGTGTCCCTGCCGGTACTGGTGCCCGTGGTGGCGTGGCTGGCCATGGCGCACGCGCCCGAGATCGGCGCGGCATCCTCCCGGGCGTGGCTCGGCATGGCCTATGTATCGGTCTTTTCGATGTTCATCGGCTTCCTGTTCTGGTACGCCGGACTCGCAAAAGGCGGCGTCGCCCGCGTAGGCCAGATACAATTGCTCCAGCCGTTCCTCACGCTGGCGGGCGGCGCCGTGATCCTGGCCGAGCCCCTCGACGCCCCCACCCTCGCCTTTGCCGTGGCGGTGATTGCCGTGGTGGCCCTTGGCCGCCGCGCCGCCGTGCGCAACACGGCACCCGCCACGCCACCGGCCGCCACCGCGGCCGAAGGGGCGCCCCCCATATTTCCAGGACGACTTCACTAACAGGAGCCATGCATGTCCGTATATGACACCCTCGCCCGCCTCGGCGTGGAACTGCCCCCCGTCAGCGCCCCCGCCGCCGCCTATGTCATGGCCGCGACCAGCGGCAACACCGTCTTTCTCTCGGGCCACATCGCCCGCAAGGACGGCAAGGTCTGGGCCGGCAAGCTCGGCAAGGACGTCGACACCGAGACCGGCAAGGCCGCCGCGCGCGCCATCGCCGTCGACCTGCTGGCCACGCTCCACGCCCATATCGGCGACCTGAACCGGGTCCAGCGCATCGTCAAGGTGATGAGCCTGGTCAACTCCACGCTGGAATTCACCGAGCAGCACCTGGTGACCAACGGCGCATCCGAGTTCCTGGTCGAGGTCTTCGGCGACAAGGGCCGCCATGCGCGCAGCGCGTTCGGCGTGGCCCAGGTGCCGATGGGCGCCTGCGTCGAGATCGAAATGATTGTCGAAATCGCATAATTCGTATTTTTTCCACCACGCAGTCCAAGATTCACCCCACCAGAGACAGATCATGAAATGGGCCATCTCCCGCCGAGCACAGCAACTGACCAGCTCGGCCATCCGCGAAATCCTGAAGGTCACCGAGCGTCCGGAAGTCATTTCCTTCGCCGGCGGCCTGCCGTCCCCGGCGTCGTTCCCGGTAGCGGCCATGGAAGCGGCGGTGGCCCGCGTATTCGCCGATAACCCCCAGGGCGCGCTGCAATATGCCGCCACCGAGGGTTATCTGCCGCTGCGCGAATTCGTGGCCAAGCGCTACAACGTGGAGGTGGAGCGCGTGCTGATCACCACCGGCAGCCAGCAGGCGCTGGACCTGATCGCCAAGGTGATGATCGACCCGGGCAGCCCGGTGCTGGTGGAAACGCCGAGCTACCTCGGCGCCCTGCAGGCGTTCTCGCTGTTCGAACCCGAGTTCGTCTCGGTGCCGACCGACGAGCGCGGACTGGTGCCCGAGGCGCTGACGCCGGAGCTGACCGCCGGCGCCCGCTTCCTCTACGCCCTGCCGAATTTCCAGAACCCCACCGGCCGCCGCCTGCCCCTGGAGCGCCGCCAGGCGCTGGTCAAGCGCGCGCAGGAACTGAACCTGCTGCTGGTGGAAGACGACCCCTACGGCGAACTGAGCTACACCGGCGACATCCTGCCGACACTGCTCTCGATGAACCCGGACGGCGTGATCTACATGGGCTCGTTCTCGAAGGTGCTGGCCCCCGGCCTGCGCCTGGGCTTCGTGATCGCCCCGCCCGAACTGCACTTCAAGCTGTGCCAGGCCAAGCAGGCATCTGATCTGCACACGCCGAGCTTCACCCAGCGCATGGCCTACGAGTCCGTGCGCGACGGCCTGCTCGAACGCCATATCCCGACCATCCGCGCGCTCTACGGCAAGCAATGCGAAGTGATGCTTGATGCACTCAAGCGCCACATGCCCGCCGGCGTGACGTGGAACCAGCCCGAAGGCGGCATGTTCATCTGGGTGGAACTGCCCGAGGGGCTGGACAGCATGAAGATCCTCGAGGAAGCCGTGCGCCGCAACGTGGCCTACGTGCCGGGCGCGCCGTTCTATGCGGGCAATCCGCGCATGAACACGCTGCGCCTGGCCTTCGTGACGGTGCCGCCGGAGCGGATCGAGCAAGGCGTGACGATCCTCGGCGAACTGTTCCGCGAAGCCATCGCCAAGGCAGCGCCGCAGCCGCGCGCTGCCTGAGGCTAGCCCCGGAACCCTGAAGGAGAGCCGATCGCCATGGACGTGGAGGAGCCGCAAGGCCTGTTGCGCATCTGGGGCCGCCTGTCGTCGATCAATGTGCAGAAAGTGGTCTGGTGCGCGCGCGAGCTGCACCTGGACCACGAGCGCATCGACATCGGCAATCACCAGGGCGAGCTGGACACCGAGGCCTACATTCGCCTGAATCCGAATCGCCTGATTCCGGTGATCGAGGATTTCCGCGATACGGACGTGGCCGGCGAGCCCTTCGTGCTGTGGGAATCGAACGCCATCGTGCGCTACCTGTGCGCGCGCTATGGCGAAGGCACGCTGTGGCCGTCCGACGTCAAGGAGCGCGCCTCCGCCGACCGCTGGATGGACTGGCAGACCACGGCGTTCAGCCCGGCCATGGTCTCGGCCTTCCTGCAGATGGTGCGCGTGCCGGCCGAGAAGCGCGACGAGGCGGTCATCGCCAAGTCGTGCGAACGGACCGAGCCGCTGGCCGCGATGCTGGACAAGGCGCTCGCCAGCCGCGAGTTCATCGGCGGCGACCGCTTCACCATGGCCGACATCGCGCTGGCCTGCGCGGCACACCGCTGGATGGGCACGCCCGTGCCCCACACGGCACGGCCCAACCTCGAACGCTGGCTGGACGACATGCGCGCCCGGCCGGCGGCCACCGGCATCCTCGTCCTGCCGCTGCGCTGAATCGTCCTGCGCCTTTGGTCGATCGGTTTTTGTCCGATCTGACTAGCGGCGCAGGCGTCCCTTTTCCTGGCCGCACTCGACGGCCACGCCAAATTCGAACGTCCGTTTTAGGAGTACCCTCGCCCGAGAGTTGTGAGGTGCGCTCTGCTCCCCCCGAACAAACCCTGATCCCTGAATCCGATTCATCGACCCGGTGACCGGATTTAAGCGATTGCGGGGAACTCGCGTCCTTACAATCGCCTTTCTGTGCGCAGCGATGCGCTTGCCGCCGCACGCCCAGTTGCTATGCAGTAGCGGCAGTCCAGGCCCGACAGAGGCACGGCTGCCTTCCAAACCCAGAGGAGGATTCAATCGTGTGGAGTCAAATCTATGACCCGCTCGGCAATATGGCGCTGTCTACCATTGCCGCGGGGGTCCCTGTGGCCGTGCTGCTCGCAGCGCTGGCGTTCTTTCACATGCAGGCCCACATCGCTGCCGGACTGGCGCTGGCGGTCGGCATCGCGGTGGCGTCGTTCGTGTTCGGCATGCCCGCGGCCATGGCCGGCAAGGCGGCCGGGCTGGGCATCGTCTCCGGGCTGTTTCCGATCGGGTGGATCGTCCTCAACATCATCTTCCTGCACCGGCTGACCACACTTAACGGGTCATTCAGGGTGTTGCAGAACTCGATCTCGGGCGTGACCGAAGATCGCCGCCTCCAACTTCTGCTGGTGGCCTTCAGCTTCGGCGCGTTCTTCGAGGGCGCAGCCGGCTTCGGCACGCCGGTGGCCGTGACCGGCGCCATCCTGATCGGCCTGGGCTTCTCGCCGCTAGCCGCTTCTGGCCTGGCGCTGATCGCCAATACCGCTCCGGTGGCGTTTGGCGCACTCGGCGCGCCAATCATCGGCCTCTCGTCGGTGACCGGCATCGAACAGACCGTGCTCTCCGCGATGATTGGCCGCCAACTGCCGTTCTTCTCGGTGCTGGTGCCGTTCTGGCTGATCTGGGCGTTCGCGGGCTTCCGCGGCATGCTGGCCATCTGGCCGGCCATCCTGGTGGCGGGCGTCAGCTTCGCCGTGCCGCAGTTCCTGGTCTCGAACTACCACGGCCCGTGGCTGGTGGACGTGATCTCGGCACTGATCTCGATGGGGGCCCTGACCGCCTTCCTGAAGATCTGGCATCCGAAGGAGATCTGGACCTCCACGCGCATCCTGGGCCGCCACGACGACTCTAAGGTCGATCACCCCGAAGCCCTGGAAGCCGAAGCCCGCGCCAACGCGGCGTCGGTCGGCATTTCGGTGGTCAAGGCGTGGATGCCATGGGTCATCCTGACCGTGTTCGTGTTCGTCTGGGGCATTCCCGAGTTCAAGAAGCTCGTGGACGGCATCTGGCAGTACAAATTCCCGATCCCGGGCCTCGACAAGGCCATCATCAAGGGTCCGCCGGTGGTGCCGAAGGAAATCGTCGAAGGGGCGGTGTTCAACTTCAACGTGCTGTCGATGGCCGGCACCGGCATCCTGGTGTCGGCGCTGGTCGGCGGCCTGCTGATGGGCTACTCGGTGCCGCGCCTGCTCAAGGAGTACTGGGAGACGATCAAGCTGGTGCGCTACTCGCTGCTGACCATCTGCGCCATGTTCGGCATCGGCTACCTGACCCGCTACTCGGGTCTCGACGCCACGCTGGGCCTGGCCTTTGCGCAGACCGGCGTGTTCTACCCGCTGTTCGGCACGATGCTGGGCTGGCTGGGCGTGGCACTGACCGGTTCCGACACGGCGTCCAACGTCCTGTTCGGCGGCCTGCAGAAGACCACGGCGGAGCAGCTGGGCCTGTCGCCGGTGCTGATGGCGGCCGCCAACAGCTCGGGCGGTGTGATGGGCAAGATGATCGACGCCCAGTCGATCGTGGTGGCCTCCACCGCCACCAAGTGGTACGGCCACGAGGGCGAGATCCTGCGCTACGTGTTCTTCCACTCGGTCGTGCTGGCCATCCTCGTCGGCCTGTTCGTGACCCTGCAGGCGTACGTGCCGCCGTTCACGCACATGGTGATTCACTGATGGCGATTCACTGATATTGCCTGCTCGACCAGGCATGCAGACAAGCCCCGCCTCATGGCGGGGCTTTTTGTTGGGCGTATCATCACCGGTTCACTCCAACAGACGAGATGAGGGACCGCCGTATGCCGATTCGCCGCCTGGAAAGATTGATCGATCCATTCCGGAACATGCCGGATACGCAGCCGCCGGCCAGCATCTGGCGGTTCTACGCGTACTTCCTGCGCGAGGTGCGCGGGGTGTTGTTCGCGCTGCTGGTGGTGGGCCTGATCGCCGCGCTGATCGAGGTGTCGCTGTTCAGCTTCCTCGGCCGGATCATGGACCTCGCCAAAGGAACACCGGACGGGCAGTTCTTCGCGCGCCATCAGAATGAATTGCTGTGGATGGCCGCCGTGGCGCTGCTGCTGCGCCCGCTGTTCTTCGGCCTGCACGATGTGCTGCTGCATCAGGTAATCAACCCCAACCTGGCCAACCTGATCCGCTGGCAGAACCATCGCTACCTGCTCCAGCAGAGCCTGTCGTTCTTCCAGAACGACTTCGCGGGGGGGATTGCCCAGCGCATCATGCAGACCGGGTTCTCGCTGCGCGACTCGGCCGTGCATGCGCTCGATGCGCTCTGGCACGTGATCATCTACGCCATCAGCGCGCTGATCCTGTTCGCCGAGGCGGACTGGCGGCTGATGATCCCGCTGATCCTGTGGATTGCCGGCTACATCGCCGCCCTGGCGTACTTCACGCCGCGCGTGAAGCAGCGTTCCGTGGTGGCCACGGAGGCGCGCTCGCGGCTGATGGGCCGCATCGTGGACGGCTACACCAACATCACCACGCTGAAGCTGTTCGCCCACACGCGCCACGAGGAAAGCTACGCGCGCGACGCCATGGCCAGTCACACCGACAAGATGCGCATGGCAGGGCGGATGGTCAGCGCCATGGACGTGACCATCACGGCGATGAACGGCGCGCTGATCGCCGGCACGACCGGGCTGGCGCTGTGGCTGTGGAACCAGGGGCTGATCTCCACGGGCGCCATCGCACTGACGACCGGGCTGGTCATCCGCATCAACAATATGTCCGGCTGGATCATGTGGGTGGTCAATGGCATCTTCGAGAACGTCGGGCAGGTGCAGGACGGCATGAAGACGATTGCCGTGCCGCGCAACGTGGTGGACCGGCCGGACGCGCAGCCGCTGCGCATCGCCCGGGGCGAGGTGCAGTTCGAGGACGTGGGCTTCCACTACGGCAAGGGCGCCGGGGTGATCGAGCATGTCAACCTGACCGTGCAGCCGGGCGAGAAGATCGGGCTCGTGGGGCCGTCCGGGGCCGGCAAGTCGACGCTGGTCAACCTGCTGCTGCGGCTCTACGACGTCGAAACTGGCCGGATTCTGGTCGATGGCCACGACGTGGCCGGGGTGACGCAGGAGAGCCTGCGCGCGCAGATCGGCATGGTCACGCAGGATACGTCGCTGCTGCACCGCTCGATCCGCGAGAACCTGCTCTACGGCAAGCCGGACAGTAGCGATGCCGACCTGGGCGAGGCGCTGCGGCGTGCCCGGGCGGACGACTTCATCGGCGATCTGATCGATGGGAACGGCCAGCGGGGGCTCGACGCGCTGGTGGGCGAGCGTGGCGTGAAGCTGTCCGGCGGGCAGCGGCAGCGCATCGCCATCGCCCGGGTGCTGTTGAAGGATGCGCCAATCCTGATTCTCGACGAGGCCACCTCGGCGCTCGACTCCGAAGTGGAGGCGGCCATCCAGGAGAGCCTGGAGGCGTTGATGGAGGGCAAGACCGTGATCGCCATCGCCCACCGGCTCTCGACCATCGCGCGGATGGACCGGCTGGTGGTGCTCGACGGTGGCCACATCGTCGAGACCGGCACCCACGCCGAACTGCTCGCGCGCGGCGGGCTCTATGCCCGGCTATGGGCGCACCAGACCGGCGGCTTCGTCGGCGTGGACTGATCGGACCGGCTCAGGCCGGGGTCAGACCAACCCGAGCAGCCCCGCGCCGGCGCCCAGCGCCACCAGCATCAGCGGATGAACCCGCGTCTTCAGCATGAGGGCGATGGTCAGCAGCGTCACCGCCACGGCGGTCCAGTTGTGGTCCACGCTGCTGGCCAACACCCAGCCCGTGGACATCAGCAGGCCGATGGTCAGCGCGGACAGGCCGCGCTTGATCAGCCCCGGCCAGCGCGCGTGCGGCGAACGGCCGGCGAAGTATTCGAAGCCGAGCGCGATCAGGCTCGACGGCCCGCACATGCCGACCATCGCCGCGAACGTGCCGCCCGCCCCCGCTACCTGCCAGCCGAACAGCGCCACGAACAGGATGTTCGGCCCCGGCGACGCCTGCGAGATGGCGTAGAGCGCCGCGAACTGGCCATCGGTCATCCAGCCGTTGGCTTCCACGAGGTAGCGGTGCATGTCCGGGATGACGGTGCCGCCGCCGCCCACGGCCAGCAGCGACAGCATGCCGAAATGCCCGAGCAGGCTGCGCAGGATCTCCGGGGAACTCATGCCTGCCCCCGGCGCTTTTCGGCGCGATGTTCGAGCACCAGCGCCACCGGCACCAGCACCGCCATCACCGGCAGCAGCGGCCAGCGCAGCAGGCCGATGGCGACAAACGCCGCCACGCCGACCACCACCGCGCGCACCGTGCGCGGCTGGCTTTCCGCCAGCTTGACCCCGGTGGACAGCACGAGCCCGGCCGAGACCGCCGTCATGCCGGCCAGCATCTGGCGCACGGCGGTGACGTCCTGGTAGCGCAGGTACAGCGCCATGGCGCACAGCACCACCACCATCGGCACCAGCACCAGCCCGCAGAAGGCCGCCACGGCGCCACGCAGGCCGGCGAAGCGCAGGCCCAGCATCAGGGCCAGGTTGATAACGTTGGGGCCGGGCAACACCTGCCCGAGGCTGAGGATCTCGACAAAATCCCGGTCGTTGAGCCAGCGGTTGCGCTCCACGACGGCGCGCCGCACGAACGGGAGCACCCCGCCGAAGCCGGAAAGCCCCATGCGGGCAAATTCGAAGAACAGGGTGCGGGCGTTGGGGGGCGGAGCCAGGGCAGGCTCGGAGACGTCGGGCAGCGGGGCGGCAGACATGATAGGCGGCGATAAATGCCCACGCAGGGGGTGGCGCGGGCTGCCGACATACTACGGCAATCGCGACGGCCCGCGTGGCACGCGGTCATCACGGATACGCAAGAGGGGGTCAGGGACGGTGATGTGGGTTGCTCCCCTCCCCCCTGGGAGAGCGGAGCAACCCGGCGGCTGCCTTAGCTGCCGCCGTCCACCTTTACCGGCTCGATCTTCACTTCCTTGAGACGTGGCTCGACCGCCTTGCCCTTGCGGGCGCGCTTGCCGACGTACGGCAGCAGCGTCTTGCCAGCCAGCTTCTGCGGCGGCATCTTGCCGCCCCGGACGCCGGTGCCGGAGATCAGCAGCCCCGGTGCGCCCACCGTCACGGCGTGCGTCAGCGGCTCCTTGGGCTCCAGTTCCATCAGGATCACGCCCCGGCCGCCGGCCGACAGCACCTTCACCTCGTCCAGGCCCACCAGCAGCAGCCGGCCATTGCCCGAGAAGCAGGCCACATGCGTGGCTTCGTCGGCAATCGGCGTCGGCGGCAGCAGCGTGTCGCCCTCATCCAGCGTGATGAAGGACTTGCCGCCCTTCTGCCGGCTGATCATGTCGCCGACCTTGGTCACGAAGCCGTTACCGCCGGCCGTGGCTACCAGCACGCGCTGCTCGGCGCCACCCGCGAAGGTGTGGGCGATCTGCGAGCCCGGCGCGAGGTCGATCAGCGTCGTCACCGGCACGCCATCGCCCCGGCCGCCGGGCAGCCCGGCCACCGCCACCGAATAGACCCGGCCGTTGCTGCCGAAGGCCAGCAGCGTGTCCACGGTGCGACACTCGAAGGTGTCGTACAGGCTGTCGCCCGCCTTGAACGTGAACTGCTGCGTCTCATGGCCGTGGCCCTGGCGCGTGCGCACCCAGCCCTTGCCCGAGACGATGACCGTCACCGGCTCGTCCACCACGCGCACCTCGGCGGCGGCGCGGCGCTCTTCCTGGATCAGCGTGCGGCGCGGGTCCTTGTCCTCGGGGCTGTACTGCTTGGCGTCCTGCTCGATTTCCTTGATGATGCGCCGGCGCATCATCGTCTCGGACTTCAGCAGCACGTCCAGTTCGGCCTGCTCGTCGCGCAGCTTGGCCAGTTCCTGCTCGATGCGGATGGCCTCCAGCCGCGCCAGCTGGCGCAGGCGGATTTCGAGGATGTCCTCGGCCTGGCGGTCCGATAGCTGGAACGCCTCGATCAGCGCCGGCTTGGGCTCGTCGCTCTCGCGGATGATGCGGATGACCTCGTCGATCTTCAGCAGCACCAGCATCCGCCCTTCCAGGATGTGGATGCGGTCCTCGACCTTGTTGAGCTGGAAGCGCGTGCGCCGCGTCACCGTCTCGAAGCGGAACCCGATCCACTCCCGCAGGATCTCCTGCAGCCCCTTCTGGCGCGGCCGGCCATCGGTGCCGATCATCACCAGGTTGATCGGCGCGCCGGACTCCAGGCTGGTATGCGCCAGCAGGGTCTGGATGAACTCCTGCTGGTCCACGTTCTTGCTCTTGGGCTCGAACACCAGCCGCACCGGCGCATCCTTGCCGGATTCGTCGCGCACCGCGTCCAGCACGGCCAGCAGCGAGGTCTTCAGCTGCACCTGCTCCGGCGTCAGCGCCTTCTTGCCGGTGCGGATCTTCGGGTTGGTGATTTCCTCGATTTCCTCGAGCACCTTCTGCGCCGAGGTGGCTGGCGGCAGCTCGTGCACCACCATCTGCCACTGGCCGCGCGCCATTTCCTCGATCTTCCAGCGCGCGCGCACCTTCAGGCTGCCCCGGCCGCCCTCGTAGATCTGGGCGATATCGGCCGCCGGCGAGATGATCTGCCCGCCGCCCGGATAGTCGGGGCCGGGCATCAGCGCCAGCAGCTCGGCCAGCGAGATGGCCGGGTTGCGGATCATCGCCACCGTCGCCCCGGCCACTTCGCGCAGGTTGTGCGGCGGGATTTCCGTCGCCATGCCCACCGCGATGCCCGAGGCGCCGTTCAGCAGCACGAACGGCAGGCGCGCCGGCAGCAGCCTCGGCTCTTCCTCCGAGCCGTCGTAGTTGGGCAGGAAATCCACCGTGCCGAGGTCGATCTCGTCCAGCAGCAGCCGCGAGATCGGCGTCAGGCGCGCTTCGGTGTAGCGCATGGCCGCCGCGCCGTCGCCGTCGCGGGAGCCGAAGTTGCCCTGGCCATCGATCAGCGGGTAGCGCAGCGAGAAGTCCTGCGCCAGGCGCACGAGCGCGTCGTAGGCCGACTGGTCGCCGTGGGGGTGGAATTTACCGAGCACCTCGCCCACCACGCGCGCGGACTTGACCGGCTTGGCGTCGGCACGCAGGCCCATGGCCGCCATCGCATAGAGGATGCGGCGCTGCACGGGCTTCTGGCCATCGGCCACCTCGGGCAGCGCACGGCCCTTGACCACGCTCACCGCGTAGTCGAGGTAGGCCCGCTCCGCGTAGCGCGCCAGGGTCAGCGAATCGGCGGGCTCTTCGGGTTGAAACGAAATGTCTGGTTGATCCATGGTCGGCAAGAATGCGGCACGCGGGCGCCGGGCGGCGCCTCGCAAACCCTGTGGGTCGGCTTGTCAGCGTGGGATTCTAACGAAACTCGGGCGCCCCGCAGGAAAGTGAGGCCCGATCGATGTGACAGCGGGTGTCACAAGGGGGTCATTCCGGCATGTTGCGCCGGCCGCCGATCACCATTTTCACGCGTCCGGCATGGCTGCCGGTGCGCACCACGGCCACCCCGGACGGCTGGTAGATCCGGTAGAACTCCATGACCGTGCTCACGTACTGGCGGGTTTCGGGGAAAGGCGGGACCTGGTTGTTGTAGCGCGCCACGGCGCCCTCGCCGGCGTTGTAGGCGGCCAGCACCAGTTCGAGATTGTTGGGAAACTGGCCCTGCAGCCAGCTCAGGTAGCGCACGCCGGCCGAGATGTTCAGGCGCGGGTCGGTGAGCTTCTGCTCCACCGAGCGGCGCTTGTCGGCGGCGATGCCGAAACGCACGCCGGTGTCCGGAATCACCTGCATCAGGCCGATGGCGCCCTTGGGCGACACCGCGCTCGGGTTGAAGCCGCTCTCGACCGCCATCACCGCCTTGACCAGCGCCGGGTCCACGTTCTGGGCCGTGGCAATCTGGCGGATGATCGGATCGACCAGCGCGATGTTGGGGTGGTTCAGCACATAGCGGAACAGCTTGCCGGCGTCGGCATCGCCCTTGCCGGGCCGCCCCACCATGCGCACCCCGGCCACGCGCGGCATGGCCAGCGTGTCCAGCTTGCCGCCGTCCTTGAGGAACAGCTTGTAGCGATCGTCGATCTTTTCATCGGCGAAGTGGGCCACGCCGTCTTCGTCGATATAGCCATACAGCTCGGCGTGGGCGGCACCGGTCGCGCACAGGCCCGCCAGCGCCAGCCCGAGCGCCGTGACCCGCCTTGCCAGCCGCGCCAGGGCGCGGCGATTGCCGATGGTCCGCATGGTGCTTCTCCGTTGCCGACCGCTGCGCCCGTTGCCGGAGCGGTCAGATATCCGCCTCCACCTCGTTGCCCTTTTCCTCGAGCCACGTGCGCCGCTGCGACGCCTCGCCCTTGCCCATCAGCATGTTCATCATGCTCACGGTCTGGGGCAGGTCGAATTCGCCAAGCGCCACCGGCAGCAGCCGGCGCGTGTCCGGGTTCATCGTGGTTTCCCACAGCTGCTCTGCGCTCATCTCGCCCAAGCCCTTGAAGCGCGAGATCTGCCAGGCGCCTTCCTTGACGCCATCCTTCATCAGCTTGTCCTGGATGGCTTCCAGCTCGCCTTCGTCCAGCGCGTAGAGCTTCTGGGCCGGCTTCTTGCCGCGTGCCGGAGCATCCACTCGGAACAGCGGCGGGCGGGCCACGCAGACGTTGCCGTTGTCGATCAGCTTCGGGAAGTGACGGAAGAACAGCGTGAGCAGCAGCACCTGGATGTGCGCGCCGTCCACGTCGGCATCGGACAGGATACAGATCTTGCCATAGCGCAGGTTGGACAGGTCCGGCTCGTCGTCCGGACCGTGCGGATCCACACCAATCGCCACGGCGATGTCGTGCACTTCATTATTGGCGAACAGGCGGTCGCGCTCGGTCTCCCAGGTGTTCAGCACCTTGCCGCGCAGCGGCAGGATGGCCTGGAACTCCTTGTCGCGGCCCATCTTGGCCGAACCGCCGGCCGAGTCGCCCTCGACCAGGAAAATCTCGTTGCGCGACACATCGGTCGATTCGCAATCGGTCAGCTTGCCGGGCAGCACGGCCACGCCGGAGCCCTTCTTCTTTTCCACCTTCTGCGCGGCGCGGGTGCGCGCCTGGGCCTGGCGGATCACCAGTTCGGCCAGCTTCTTGCCGTAGTCCACATGATGGTTCAGCCACAGCTCCAGCGCGGGGCGGCTGAAGGTGGAGACCAGGCGCACGGCGTCGCGGCTGTTCAGGCGCTCCTTGATCTGGCCCTGGAACTGCGGATCGAGCACCTTGGCCGAGAGCACGAACGAGGCGCGCGCGAACACGTCCTCGCTCATCAGCTTCACGCCCTTGGGCTGGAGTGAGTGCATCTCGATAAAGCTCTTGACCGCCAGGAACAGGCCCTCGCGCAGGCCGGACTCATGCGTGCCGCCGGCCGGCGTGGGGATCAGGTTGACGTAGGACTCGCGCACCGGCGCGCCGTCCTCGGTCCAGGCCACCACCCAGGAGGCGCCCTCGCCCTCGGCAAAGCCTTCCTCGCCCGGATTGCCGTCCGGGTCGGCAAAGTGCTCGCCCTCGAACATCGGGATCACGAGTTCGGACCCGCTGCCCTGCGCCAGCGCCTCGACGAGGTAGCCCTTCAGGCCCTGGTCGTACTGCCAGACCTGCTTTTCGCCGGTCTTCTCGATTTCGAGCGTGACCTTCACGCCCGGCAGCAGCACCGCCTTGCTGCGCAGCAGCCGCTGGAGTTCGGCCTGCGGAATGGTGGCGGAGTCGAAATAGCTGGCATCCGGCCAGACCTGCACGCGCGTGCCGTTCTTCTTCTCGCCGCGTTCGAGCTTGCGGCCGGCGAGCGGCGTGGTGACGTCGCCGCCCGAGAAGGTCAGCGTGGAGAGCGTGCCGTCGCGCCAGACCGTCACATCAAGACGGGTGGACAGCGCATTGGTCACGGACACGCCCACGCCGTGCAGGCCGCCCGAGAAGGCGTAGGCGCCACCCTTGCCCTTGTCGAACTTGCCGCCCGCGTGCAGGCGGGTGAACACGATCTCCACCACCGGCACCTGCTCTTCCGGGTGAATACCCACCGGAATGCCGCGGCCGTCGTCTTCCACGCTAACGCTGCCGTCACGGTGCAGCGTGACCAGGATCTCGGAGCCGTGGCCGCCCAGCGCCTCGTCCGACGCGTTGTCGATCACCTCCTGCACGATGTGCAGGGGATTGTCGGTACGGGTGTACATGCCGGGCCGTTGCTTGACCGGCTCCAGGCCCTTCAGGACCCGGATGGAAGATTCGCTGTACTGACTGGTTTTGCTCGCCATGGAGTCGCTACGGAGAAGTGGATCTCCCGGCCGTCGCGGCCGGATTGCGCAGCATTGTAATGGATGACCGGGGCGGGCTCGGTACGCTGGCGCGCGGAACCGGCGGCTTCGGCATAAATACGCCACCCGGGGTAAACTCGCCCGGCTGCAGAGGGAATCCCCCGGCGCCCCCCGATAACCAGAGAAAAGGACTGCCAAAGTCCCGAGCCCGACATGACCGACCGCAAACTCTCCCTGACCACCGTGCTCGTGTGCGGTGGCTTGCTCGTCACGCTATCGATGGGTATCCGGCACGGCTTCGGCCTGTTCAACCTGCCGATTACCCAGGCCCACGGCTGGAACCGCGAGACCTTCGCCTTCGCCCTGGCCCTGCAGAACCTGATGTGGGGCGTCACCCAGCCGATTGCCGGCGCGCTGGCCGACAAATTCGGCCCCATCCGCATCATGCTGGTCGGCGTGGCGCTCTACGTGGCCGGCCTGGTCGTGATGGCGATGGCCACCAGCGGCACGGCGTTCGCCTCCGGGGCGGGGGTGATGATCGGCATTGCCCAGGCGGGCACCACCTACAGCGTGGTCTACGGCGTGATCGGCCGGGTGGCCAGCGCCGAGAAGCGCATCTGGGCGATGGGCATCGCGGCGGCGGCCGGCTCGTTCGGCCAGTTCCTGATGATTCCGATCGAACAGTCGCTGATTTCCTTCGTCGGCTGGCAAAACGCGCTGTTTACCATGGCCGTGATGGCCTGCTTCATGCTCCCGCTGGTGTTCGCGCTGCGCGAGCCGAAGGTGGCGGCGACCACGGGCGGGCATCACCAGACCATTGGCGAGGCCACGCGCGAGGCCTTCGGCAATCGCAACTTCCAGTTGCTGACGCTCGGCTATTTCGTGTGCGGCTTCCAGGTGGTGTTCATCGGCGTGCATCTGACGCCGTACCTGAAGGATCGTGGCTTCACCGATCCCAAGATCGCCACAGTGGCACTGGCGCTGATCGGCCTGTTCAACGTGTTCGGCACCTACACCGCCGGGGCGATGGGCCAGCGCATGCCCAAGCGCTACCTGCTCTCGTTCATCTACCTGGCGCGCTCGTTCGTGATTGCCGGCTATCTGCTGCTGCCGCTGACGGCGGCCAGCACGTGGGTGTTCGCGGCGCTGATGGGGCTGCTGTGGCTGTCCACCGTGCCGTTGACCAACGGCATCATCGCCCAGGTGTTCGGGGTGAAGTACCTGTCGATGCTGAGCGGGGTGGTGTTCTTCTCGCACCAGATCGGCAGCTTCCTGGGCGCGTGGCTGGGCGGGTTCCTGTTCGACCGGACCGGCAGCTACGACCTCGTGTGGTTCATCGCCATCGGGCTGGGGGTGGTGGCGGCGCTGGTCAACCTGCCGATCCGCGAGCAGGCGCTGACGCGCCCGCAGCCGATAGCGGTCTGAGCCATGGACGCCGCACGCCACCATCCCTGGCTCAAGGCCAAGCTGTTAAAGACGGTGGGCCTGCTGGCGCTGGCCGGGGTGCTGACGCTTGGCTTCCTGGCCTACCTGCGGCCGGCATTCATGGTCGACCTCACCAATATGGTGCTGGCGTGGTGCGGGTAAGCGGCTAGCTTACTGCGCCTCGCCCTTGGTCTTTGCCTCGAGCACTTCCCAGCGCTCGAGCGCCTCCAGCAGTTCCATCTCGATCTCGTCGTGCCGGCTGGCCAACTGGGCCGCGCGGGCGGGGTCGTTCGCGTAGAGCGCGCCGTCCGCCAGCTGGCCGGCCAGCGTCTTCTGCTCCGCTTCCAGCGCGTTGATGCGCTCGGGCAGGCCATCCAGCTCGCGCTGTTCCTTATAGGAGAGCTTGACCGTGCGATTGGCGCCGCGCGCCTCGCGCGTGTTCTGCGTCTTCAGCGCCTCGGCGGGCTTCGCCTCGGCCGGCTTGGCGGCCTGGATGGCCCCGGCCCGGGCCGACTGCGCTTCCCAGTCCGAATACCCGCCGACCGACTCGCGCCACTGCCCCTCGCCCTCGGCGGCGATGGTCGAGGTGACCACGTTGTCCAGGAAGGCCCGGTCGTGGGAGACCAGGAACACCGTGCCGCTGTAGTCCTGGAGCAGTTCCTCCAGCAGTTCGAGCGTGTCGATGTCGAGATCGTTGGTGGGCTCGTCCAGCACCAGCACATTGGCCGGCCGGGCGAACAGGCGCGCCAGCAGCAGCCGGTTGCGCTCGCCGCCCGAGAGCGACTTGACCGGCGACCGCGCGCGCTCCGGCGCGAACAGGAAATCGCCCAGGTAGCTCATCACGTGCTTGCGCTGGCCGTTGACCTCCACCCAGTCGCTGCCCGGACTGATGGTGTCCGCCAGCGACTTCTCCAGGTCCAGCGCCGTGCGCATCTGGTCGAAATACGCCACCTGAAGGTTGCTGCCGTTGCGCACCGTGCCGCTGTCCGGCGCCAGTTCGCCCAGGATCAGGCGCAGCAGCGTGGTCTTGCCCACGCCGTTCGGGCCGATCACGCCGACCTTGTCGCCACGCATGATGGTGCCGGTGAAGTCACGGACCACCGGCTTGTCGCCGTAGGACTTCGACACATTGGTCAGTTCGGCCACGATCTTGCCGGAGCGGTCCGCCTGCGACACTTCCAGCCTCACATTGCCCTGCACCTCGCGCCGCGCCGCGCGCTCGGTACGCATGGTCACCAGCCGCTGGATACGCGCCACGCTGCGCGTGCGGCGCGCTTCCACGCCTTTGCGGATCCACACTTCCTCCTGCGCCAGCAGCTTGTCGAACTTGGCCTGCTCCACCGCCTCGGCGGCCAGCAGTTCGGCCTTGCGGGCCTGATAGGCCGCGAAGTTGCCCGGGAAGGACACCAGCCGGCCCCGGTCCAGTTCGACGATGCGGGTGGCCACGCGGTCCAGGAAGGCGCGATCGTGGGTAATCAGCAGCACGCTGCCCCGGAAGCCAATCAACAGGTCTTCGAGCCAGCGGATGGCGGTGACGTCGAGGTGGTTGGTCGGTTCGTCGAGCAGCAGGATGTCCGGCTCGGCCACCAGCCCCTGCGCCAGCGCCACGCGCTTCTGCAGGCCGCCGGACAGCGAATCCACGCGCACGTGGGGGTCCAGGTCGAGGCGGGCCAGCGTGGTTTCCACGCGGGTGCGCAGCGTCCAGGCGTCGGCGGCGTCCAGTTCGGCCTGCACGCGATGCAACTCGGCCAGCGTGGCCTCGTCGTGATGGGTGTCGAGCTTGGCCAGCGCCGCCTCGTAGCGGGCCAGCAGGTCGTGGGCGGCGCCCATGCCCAGGCTCACTGCATCGAACACGGTCAGCCCGGGCGCGAATTGTGGCTCCTGCGCAACATATGCAGTGGTGACGCCGCTCTGGCGGGCAATCAGGCCGTCGTCCGGGGCGGACATGCCGGCCACGATCCGCAGCAGCGACGACTTGCCCGTGCCATTGCGGCCGATCAGGCCAACGCGTTCGCCGGCTTCCAGCGAGAAATCGGTGTGGTCGAGCAGTGCCACGTGCCCGAAGGCAAGTTGGGCATCGGAAATGGAGAACAGGGCCATGGTGGGGAGACTGGAAACAGGCCCGAATTGTAGTCGACCCCAGGGGCCGGGGCCGCACGGCCCAAAAAGAAGCGCCCCAAAAAGAAGGGCCCGTTAGCAAACGGGCCCAAGAGTCTCTCCTCGGTGCCCTGCTCGCAAGGCACGATTGAAGAATATCGATTCGGGAGCCGGGCAATAAGTCGGACAACTCCTTAAGGGAAAGCCCCCGTCAACCGCGCGCGAGGCCAAGCGTTGCAGCCCGAGCACGACTACTAGCGCGGCGGTTGTGCGTCGGGCGCCTGCCGTGGAACAATCCGACACACTCAGCGCAATCGGATTAATCCGAAAAAAAGCACAACAAGGCGGTAACAACAAGGCGGTAACAACAAGGCAGTACAGAGCCGGACCCATCCGGCCAACGGGGTTTTCCGGGTTTTCTTTCCAGACAATTTTCGGACGGGTGTCATTCATGACCAATACGGGCCTGCCGCGCCGTGCCTCCTTCAGGGGCACGGCGCTTGTTGTATGTTTCCTCGCCACGCTGCTTGCCTTGCCGGCCCTGCCGGCGTGGGCGGCGTCACCCAACTCGGTGGTGTTGCGCATCCAGCAGACCGGGGCCATCCGCATCGCCCACCGCGAAAGCTCGGTGCCCTTCTCGTTCGTGGCGGACGGCAAACCCATGGGCTACGCCGTGGATCTCTGCCTGAAGGTGGCGGAGGCGCTGCGCACCCAGCTCAAGCTGCCGCAGCTGCGCGTGGAATGGGTGCCGGTGACGCCGGCCTCGCGCATCCCGGCCATCGTGGACGGCAAGGCTGACCTCGAATGCGGATCCACCACCAACAACCGCGAGCGCCGCGACCTCGTCGCCTTCACCATCCCGCACTACATCGCCGGCAGCCGCATGCTGGTGAAGGCCGATTCGGGCATCCGCAAGTGGGGCGACCTGCGCGGCAAGACCGTGGTGTCCACCACCGGCACCACGCCGCTGGCCATGCTCCGCAAGATGGATGAGGCGGGCGCCATGGGCTGGAAGGTGGTGGAGGCCAAGGATCACGCCGAAGCCTTCGGCATGGTCGAGGCGGGCCGCGCCGACGCCTTCGTGATGGACGACGTGCTGCTGTTCGGCCTGCGCGCCAACGCCAAGAACCCGACCGCGCTGGCGGTAACGGGCGACCTGCTGACCATCGAGCCGTACGCGATCATGCTGTCCAAGCACGATGCCGAGTTCAAGAAGCTGGTGGACAAGGCCATGGTGACGTCGATCTACGACCAGGACACCCAGAAGCTGTATCGGAAGTGGTTCCTTAGCCCGATCCCGCCCAACGGCATCACGCTGGACATTCCGATGAGCTACCTGCTGCGCGATTCGTTCAAGTTCCCGAGCGACAAGGTGGCCGACTAAGGGCCTCCCTGCCAGCCCGGGCGGGGAGCCGCGTGGGGGCCGCGTTGGCGCCCCCGCCGCCCCCATCCATGCGAAGATGTCGGCCGTCCGCCCCTTCGCATCGACCATGACTGCCGCCGCCCCCCTCAAGCTGTCCGACCTCTCCCTTTCCACGACGGTGGCCGGGCTGATCGCCATGCTCACCGGCTACACCAGCTCGCTGGTGCTGATGATCCAGGCCGGGCAGGCGGCGCATCTGAGCGATGCCCAGATCGCCTCGTGGATCTGGGCGCTGTCCATCGGCATGGGGGTGACTACGCTGGGACTGTCGCTGATGACCCGGGTGCCGATCGTGGTGGCCTGGTCCACGCCCGGCGCGGCGCTGCTGATTGCCAGCCTGCCCGGCGTGCCCTACCCCGAGGCCATCGGCGCCTTCCTGCTCGCCGCGCTGCTGATGACGGCCGCCGGGCTGACCGGCTGGTTCGACAAGCTGATGCGCGCGCTGCCGGCGAGCATCGCCTCGGCCCTGCTGGCGGGCATCCTGTTCCGGATCAGCGTGGATGTCTTCGTGCAGGCGGAACACCAGACGGTGTTGCTGCTGACCATGTTCGGTACTTATCTAGTGGGACGCCGCCTGTGGCCGCGCTACGCGGTGCCGGGCGTGCTGCTGGTGGGCGTGGCGCTGGCGGGGGTGCTCGGGCAGCTCCATTTCGAACAAATCCGATTTGCGGTGACGCTGCCGGTGTGGACCACGCCGGCGTTCTCGTTGTCGGCCTTTATCAGCATCGGCGTGCCGCTGTTCATCGTGGCGCTGGCCTCGCAGAACATTCCGGGACTGGCCGTGTTGCGTGCGGATGGCTACCACGTGGCGGCCAGCCCGCTGATCACGGTGACGGGGGTGGCATCGGCCATCCTGGCGCCGTTCGGCTCGCATGGGATCAACCTGGCGGCGATCACGGCGGCCATCTGCACCGGCCCCGAGGCCGACGCCGACCCGCGCCGCCGCTACATGGCCGCCGTAGTCTGCGGCATCGGCTATCTGGTGGCGGGGATCATGGCGGCCAGCATCGCGGCGCTGTTCGCGGCCTTCCCGAAGGCGCTGGTGGTGGCCGTCGCGGCCTTCGCGCTGCTGGGTTCCATCGCCAATGGCCTGACCGTGGCCATGCAGGCGCCGGCGGAGCGCGAGTCAGCGCTGCTGACGTTCATGATCACGGCGTCGGGCATGACGCTGGCCGGCGTGGGTTCGGCCTTCTGGGGCGTGGTGGGCGGCATGCTGGCGCTGGCCGTGCTGCGCCCGCGCCAGCGGGCTGCCTGAGCCAGCTTACATCAGCAGGAAGGCGACGTCCGCGGCAGCCATCTGCGTCACCGGCACGCCCTTGCGGCGCTGGAACAGCACGTGTTCCAGCACGCGGTCGCGGTGTTCGGCAAACCGGGGGGGCTCAAGGCGCAGCGCAGCCGTCGCGTAGTGCTCGGCCAGCAGCTTGTAGACCCGGTGGCGGACTTGCAGGATCTCGTTGTCGGCACGCAGCCGGGCGATCTCCGCGTTGTTGTCGTCTTCCAGCTGGCGCATGCCCACCACCACGCGCGCGTGCATGCCACGGTAGCGATCCACCTCGGCATGGGCCTTGTGGAGTTCGTCGCGGAGTGCACGCACTTCCTGCATCAGCTTGAGATGTTGCTGGACGCCCCGCTGGATGCGGTTCGCTTCTTCCAGCGCATGGTCCGCGGCAGCGATGGTGTTCTGCCAGACGCCTTCGGTGGCGTCATGCGGTGGCAAGGCGTCCGGCGCGCCTTCGATGTCGGCGAAATGCGGCTTCGGCCATGCCGTTGCGGTGTCAATATCCTGCTTCATACTGCTCCCCTTTACCCGTCAGCCAACACCCGCCACCGGCCTTGTTATGGTTGCCGGCATGGTCGGATTAACACCGCGACTGTCTGGACCGCCTCTTTTGCACTGCCCGGGCGACCCTTGCGTCATACGCATACGTCCATTCAAGCGTGCAATGTGCATTTGCACAACCACCGCGAGGGAGGGCACAGCACATTCTGCCTGGCGGCGCGGCGCATAATACCGCGCAATAGCGCCTCCGGCGCCGCTTTCCCGCCGGCCCTTGGCCTGCCCTTGACGTCAATCATCTGCCATGTCGAACGGATATCTATTGCTCGCGCTGGCCATCGTGGCCGAGGTCATCGCCACCAGCAGCCTCAAGGCGGCCGAGAACTTCACGCGCCTCTGGCCCAGCGTGCTGGTGGTCACCGGCTACGTGGCCGCGTTCTGGCTGCTGATGCAGGTCATGAAGACCGTGCCGGTGGGCGTGGCCTATGCCATCTGGTGCGGGGCGGGGATCGTGCTGGTGACACTGATCGCGTCAGTGCTGTACCGGCAGGTGCCGGACCTGGCGGCCTGGGTCGGCATCGGCTTGATCATTGCAGGGGTGGCGGTGATCCAGCTGTTCTCGAAGATGAGTCACTGAATCGCGCCGGGGTCAGGACTTCGGCGGCAGCGCGCGGAGCAGGCGGTTGACCTGCGCCAGCGTCTCGCATTCGTCGGCATTGCGCTTGCGGCGCTGGTCGATGATCTCCAGCAACGCCCGGATCTGGCCATTCTTGGCCTCGCACACCACCTTGTCGGACGCCGGACAGGCCACGTCGATCTCCCCCCGCAGGCTTTCCTGGACGATGTCGATCAGCGCGGTGCAACCAGACGTATCGGCCAGCGCCGGGTCCGGCGTGGCAGCCAGGGCGTGAATGGCGCCGAACATGGCCAGCGCCGGCAGCCAGCGGTGATACGACCTGACAGGGGGCATTTGCGAAAGAAGGCGAACCAGTTCTTTTAGGATTTCTACGACGCGCAGGAGGCGCGCAGGCGACATCATAGCCGGTTGCCGCGCCGCCATGACATCGAACGGTGCGCTGACCCTCGGAAGGGTCTGGGTGGGCGGGAATGCGCCGACCAAAACAAAAAGCCCGCGCTGCAAGCCGGCGGGCTTTCTAATCTGGTTGCGGGAGCAGGACTTGAACCTGCGACCTTCGGGTTATGAGCCCGACGAGCTGCCAACTGCTCCACCCCGCGGGCCGGACTATACGCGGATTGGCGGCGCATTGATACAGAAGAATGCAAAAAGCCCGCTTGCGCGGGCTCTGGACGTAGTGCTGAGGTGAACTTCTGAGAACGACTGCCGACTTGATGATGGTCCCGCCGACAGGAACCATAAAAGCGCTGGGACAGGGCTTTATTTAAGCAGTTTTGCGCTTGTGGATAATTCCGGTGCCACGTCCAGTGCCACGAAAAGCGCAGCGTAATCATTCCGCTAGTCAGCACCGCTTACAACAAATGCGTTGTAAATGGGATTTACAGCCCGAACGCTGTAATCGAGATGCATCTGCCCCCATTTTGACCCATGGCGAGGGTGATGCGATACTGTATATTCATACAGTATTTCCACACTACATCATGGGCAACAGCAAGCTTGCGGCCAAGTGCCACATCCGGCCACCGGCGCCTTCGGAAACGCCTAACCAAGCACACGGCATTCTAAGCCGCATCCAAGGCGACTACATCGCCGCTGGCCTCGCCACGCTGCCGACCGCCACGGCGGACCCTCCATCCCACCATGAGGTGGTGATTGACGCCGGCCCCGCCGGCACGGTCCGACTCTTCATCGAGAAGAAGCGCGTCCGCCACCACCGGCATTCTCACTATTTCTGGTCCGCCTATCGGGCCGAGCCGGTCAGGCCCGACGACCCGGTTTGACGTGTGTCACGTGTGTGCCGGCGGCATTAGAATGCTTCCATCGATGGGGGGTAGACAAATGGACGCAGCTACGAACGACCCCGGGAATTGGTGGGAGGCACCGTTCCTAATTGCCGAATCAGTGGAGAGGTGCCTGAAGTTCACACGCATACCTGGTGTGACAACCCCATACACAGGCATTTCCTTGGTCTGGCAAGGCCAACGCTACTGCGTGGTCAAAGGCGTCGACAACACAGGGCGAGAGCGCCTCATCGAAGTTTTTCGGGTAGACGCTTCCGGGGAACTTCATGCTGTGCCGGCGTTCCGCTATCCGCTACCGTTGTGCGACATGTTTCCCCTTGATTTTGAAGCCTTCTACGACGTTGACCCCTGGGGCGGGCCAGTGGCGGAACTTACCGTCTCTGAGATCGCGAACGGTGCGCGGATGCTCTTTGCAACCTCGCCGCACCTTGACGACTAGCAGCAAAAAAGTGCGCGTTAGTATCCGCCGATATAAATTTTGTTCGGTGAGCGCGAAAAAAGTGTGCGGATGAGGATCGAGGCTGGTCAATCTGTCGCTTCCTGGCGAAGGCGTGAGCGGTGCGCCCGCCCCGCCGCCACAGCATCCCGAAGTGCCCGCAGCAGCCTTAGCGCCGCATCGTCCGGCTGCGACGCCACCCGCAGGTCTCGAACAATGCCTATTTGCCGCCGAATGAGTACTCGACCTTCCGCAAGGCGCCGATCCGACTGAGCAATATCCTTCTCGTCCCGCGACATGTCGGGCATGGCGGTCTCCCTATTGTGGGCTGACCGTTATTGTGCCCTGTTCGCCCGTCGGATCCAGCTTTCTGTAGGACCGCGCCGGATACCCGCTCTGTCCGCGTCGGCGCCAGACTGTCCTGACCAACTCAGGAGACGATCATGGCAGCGGACATTCACGTGGTGCCGGCAGGCGATGGCTGGGCAGTCGAGGCGGCCGGCGGCGGCAAGCGCACCACCTACGAAACTCAGGAAGAAGCAATCAAGGCCGGCACCGAGCGCGCCCAGCGCGACAAGGTCGAGCTGCTGATCCATGGCCGCGACGGCCAGATTCGGGAGCGGAACTCCTTCGGCCATGACCCGCGCAACGTTAAGGGCTAAAGCCCATGCCGCGCGGTTCGGTGTCTCCCGGGCCCGATACTCTGCCGGCCAGCGCCGCCCGCGTGGCGGCTCGATCCTGAGGGCTCCCGATCAGCAAGTGCGGCGCGTGGGCCCGCGCAAGGCTGGCCAGGTCATGAAGTAGCCCGGCCGGAAAACGGGGATGTCCTCAGTTCAGCATCTGACGGTCCAATATCTTCTGGCCCTTTCGGGCGATTCGCGCATGTCGTGCAATGGCTATCCTCTACGCAGCGCAACGCTGCAAGGGGAAGACCATGAACGTCATCGATGAGGTCGAGTGCATCTGCGGGACGACCGTGGAGATCTCGGAGTTCCACCTTGGACTTCGGGGCGAGACCGTTCCGACAAAGGCGCCCTGCCCGGTGTGTGGCCGCACGCTGTACGAGGTGGACGTCGACGGAATGGTGCTCGTCGAGGTGATCTTGCACGTTGATACGTAGAGGTGGCTGGAGGCGGACCGGCTAAGAGAAGCGGCAGGGTGCGGCGTCCGGATCGATCAAAGACAGACCCTACCCTGCAGATGTGGGATATGTAGGTAAATGTATCAACCTTGCTATAAACTCTACGTCGCCTCGGATGGCCCCGGGATGGATTGCTAGCAGTTCGCTGCAGCTAAAGGACCGGGGCACCTTGCCGTGGGCGCACGGATAGGCACCACTTGTAGCGAGGAGATTGGCTTGTGCTGAGCAGTAGCAATGCGTCTGAAAGCGCGGGGAACGGCGGCAATGGATTCACCAAAAGCGGCTACATCGGATGTTCCGTGGCGACCATCAGTTTGGCAATTGCCATGTACTTCGCTTTGCGCGACCCATCGCTGCTAACTGGCCGAGACACGGAGATCATCAACGCGGCCTTGGTAGCGATTGCATCCAGCCTTTGTACGGTATCCCTCGCGTTTGAAGTCCATACGGCCAAGGCGGCGCGCTCCCCACTCACTTGTTTGATGCTTGGCATCGTCGCTATACCCGTTTTCGTTTGGCTCTTCGCGTTGCACAGTGCCTTGGCTTGGCTAGCTATCGCTATCGTCCTGATTCGAATGTTCGTGGTGATCTACGAGATGCGAAGTTTGAGCCTATTGGTAGTGGTCATGGCGAGCGCCATGATTGGCTACTGGACATTTCTGCTGAGTTTCGTGGATGGCTACAAAACGCCGTGGATCGACGAAGCAGTAGAATCGGGGACAGTGCACGTGGACATGCTTTTCCATGCCGCGATCGTCAATATGCTCTCAGGATTCAATGCGCCCTCACTAGGCGTCGACGGATTGTCTCCTTTCCCCTACCACTTCGGAAGCCACTGGCTCGTGGTTTTGCTCTGTCATCTCCTGAGCATTGGCCCACTGAAATTCTACGCGGTAGTGTTCCCACTGCTGTTCTGCCCGGTTTTCTTACTGGCATTCTTCTTCGTCGTCCTTTCCTTCCGCTCGTTCCTTGCAAGGACCGGGGGCATGAGCGACTACGAAGGGAACAACGCGTACTCGGGATGGTTCTGGGCTGCATTCTTTGTCGTGTTTGTTGGTCTACTCCCAGCCTCGTATCGAAGAAACCTGGCAGTGTGGGACAACGTGTTCCACAGTGAATCGTTCGGCATAGCGGTGCTCGCGTCATACTTCGCAGGAATCTGGGTGCTCGATCAATGGGGGCGCAAGGATGTTTGCCGCCTCCGTTGGTATGCGTACCCACTCCTAGGGCTATACCTTATTGCGCTGTGCTCGTTGAAAATAAGCGTTGGTGCGGTTGTGGGCGGGCTTATGGCCTACGTCGTACTACGGTTGCCACTGCCTTGGTTTCAACGCGTCGGAGCCTGGCTGGCCATGTCCTCTGCCGTGGTCTATGGATATGTCAAGACCCAAGTCGTTGCGCAAGGGGAAACTTCCGGCCTCGGCCTGATGCAAATCCTCAAGCCCTTTGCTTTTATACGGGACATCCTTC
The DNA here is from genome assembly GCF_056396345.1 of Cupriavidus sp. 05T42. Taxonomy (NCBI): domain Bacteria; kingdom Pseudomonadati; phylum Pseudomonadota; class Betaproteobacteria; order Burkholderiales; family Burkholderiaceae; genus Cupriavidus; species Cupriavidus sp. 05T42. Next base: position 369,157 of record NZ_JBFTLH010000002.1, on the reverse strand, counting down.
CCCCCGAACGCTGGGTGCCATCGTTCTTTGCATTCTTCGGCCCCGCTCTTTTGCTCGTCGCATTGAGACTGGTTCGCTCTGGTTTTTGGAACAGAGCGCCGGGGATCACTGGACTAATCTCTGCAATCCCTCGCGACGTGGAAATGATCGTTGTTGTCACCCTCATTTCAATTGCTCCCGGCCTAATTCTTTCGATTCCCCAAGGGGCGACGAACTTCTTTGCCGAGGTGTCCTACTGGTGGGTGCAACCGATGCTTGCAGTGGTGCTCGCCTCAACTTTCGTCGCGGCCGTGCAGCCGCGCGCAAAATAGGAATTCGCCCGATGTCGCGGTTACCCGGCCACATTTACATTTTTCTCATGCTGGCGCTTACGGCGTATAGCCAGCTAGTCATGCGATGGCAAGTCGGTCAGGCCGGTCCGCTCCCAGCATCGGTTACGGGAAAGGTGCTGTACGTTGGTAGCTTGCTGCTGACGCCGTGGGTTCTAACATCAATAGTCGCGACGTTCCTAGCGGGCGTGTGTTGGATGTTGACGTTGACTCAGCTTCAGATCAGCTACGCATATCCCTTTGTCAGCCTAGGCTATATCGTTGTTATGCTAGGCGGCGTGTTCATCTTCGGCGATATGATGAATATTTATCGTGTTGGTGGAACTGCTATCGTCTTGCTCGGCATATTTGTTATTGCCAAGGGCGGTTGAATAGGTGGCAACCCTAAAACTCTACAATAGATAATTGGCCAATTACCTGCAGCGCAATTGCAGATACATTTTTCGTTGGACTATTCTGGATATCCATAAATGGCACAAATAACAACAGGGATTCGCAGAGTTCTTTCCCATCCAACCGTATATGATACGTTTCAACTATTCGCGGGCAGCAAGTGGGGGCGAGCGCGCTTTGCGCAAGATGTTCGCGCACGACCAGGGGATCGAGTCCTCGACATTGGCTGTGGTACGGCTGAACTGCGTGCGTACCTTCCAGATGTAGAGTATTGGGGATTTGACGTCAGTGAGAGCTACATTGCGGCGGCCACCAAACGCTATGGTGCGCAAGGCAATTTCGTTTGCAAACTTCTCGATTTCCAGGATCTCGAGAATCTTCCCAAGTTCGACGTCGTAATTGCGTCTGGCTTGCTCCACCACCTCGACGCGGATGCCGCCCACCATCTGTTTCGACTGGCCAAATCCGCGCTTCGACCCGGCGGAAGACTTGTAACCATTGATTGCTGTTTTGCTGAGGACCAGAATCTGGTTTCCCGTTTGTTGGTCAGCTATGACCGGGGCCAGAACGTATTGGATGGCGACGGGTATACCAAATTGGCATCGTCTGAATTCCGCAAAATTAAGGGCCGCGTGCGGCATCAAGCGTGGATTCCGTATACGCATTGGATTATGGAGTGCTTTGCCGATTGACGGCATATTGCGCGCGGTGGCGCAGGCCGACTCGATGAAGACGAGGGGCTAGTCAGGCCACGCCTCCACACTCTTCCGGTGTCGTGCAGCGCAATCGCCCAGCGCACGGAGCAATTCTTTTGTGACCCATTCTTGCCAGACGTCATAGTCGGCCACGGCCGGCGCATCCGGGACAGTGCATGGCGCGGCCAACGCGCTATCGAGCGGCGGCAGCTTGCTTGGCAGCGTCGACGGCGTCAGACATGAGGCGCACCCGGCCAGCGTCAGGGCGGCAATCAGCAGGCAGCTTCGGAGCATTCTTCAGGTCCTTCCGGATGGCGTCAAGCTTGGAGCCGAGGGTGGTCTGGATGCCGGCGAACTCGTCGGCCTTTTCGCGGATGGCCGCGCCCGCGGTGCGCAAGTCACCGATCGCCTGATTGGCGGTGTCTAGGTCAGCCTGCGCACGCGCCGCAGTCAGGTCCGCCAATTCGGCATTCTTGCGCCAGCCGTTTACCGTCCAGCCTGCGGCGAATAGCGCAGCGGCGATTAGGGCTGCGCCGACCGCGCGCCAGGGGATACTGGATGGGATCGAGATCATGCTGTAACCCCCAGCGCGATCTTCGCGCGCGCCCAGAACTGCTGCCGATCGGCCAGCCCGTTCGTGCCGCCGTTGACGGCACGAGTCAGGCCAACGAAATCGCCGGCATCGGCAAAGCGATTCAGGTTGTGCGCCTGCCAGTACCAGCCAGCTGAGGCCGCCGCGGCAACCGGCTGCTCGAGCAGTGCAGGCATCGCTAGCAGATCCAGGTGAAGTCCCAAGCCGCACAGCAGGTAGTTCTTCCGCCCGGTGATCTGGATCAGTCCCCGGCCAAAGAATCGCTTGCCGTCTCCCGGCTCGCTGTTTCCGAGGTCGGCGCGCCCTTCGTAGCGCAGTTGCGCCGGTGTCGGGCCCCAGATCTCGCGGGTGTAGAGCAGCTGGCCGGACTCATGTGCGAGCTGAGCGAGCCATGCTGCCGCGCGCGCCGGCGTGGAAATGTCGAATCGCTGGGCGGCGTCTGCGAGCGGCAGTACGAACACGTCAGCGCGGCGCCCCGCCATCGGCATGATGGTGCGAAGTCTCGTAAGCGTGATCATTGCCCCAGCCCCCTGCGCACATCTGCCGCGATGTCGTCGATGCCGGCGCCCTGGCGCTTGGCGATGTAGTTGAACAGCCAGCGGATGACGGCCCAGCCCGGCAGCCCGCAGGAGAAGACCAGGCCGAACAGCGCCACCAAGCCGATGTAGTCGTGAGTCCAGGACTGAAGGCCGAAGTACTGGACGACGGCCGCGCCGCCCGTAACGCTGCCCACCACCGTCGAGATCAGCGCCACCGCCCACTCCGCAGTGCTCCTCGGCTTCATCATGATCATTACCACGATCGCGGCGAGTCCACTGGCGCCGGCCGCCACGGCGGCTGGGCCGCCGATTGCTTTGAATGCAGCCGCGCCAGCGGCCCCCGCTGCGGCGCTGCCGCTGATAGGTTCGGACATGTGATTCCCCGGAAGTAAAACCGCCCGCACCGGCGGGCAGTAGCATTCGTGCTGTTGGATGGAAGTCGGGCAGACTATTCGGCTGTGGGCGTCGGCACTGCGCCCCGCGCGTCCACCGGCAATGCGGCATAGAACGTCGCCCACCGCTCATCCGAGGTGGAAACAGCCCCTTGATTCCGGTATATGGACGGGTCTTGTGTGGATCCAAAGACGGACATAATTTTCGTCTCGGCTGAATCCGTAAATTCGACATAAACCATGGGATCCTCAGATATCGTATGAGCTGATAGTGATGATGAAAGTAGGGGTACCAGAGTTGTTGGTGGATGACCACCGGATCGTCTGTGGTGTATTCATTGCTACTCGCGCAAACGGGACACGCAGCCCCACGGCGGCCCCCACGACTGATTGACTCCCGACGTTCAGATCGGAATCGTAGACAACCAGTGACATCGTTCCAGATAGCGATGGAACGGTGTTATTGCAAACCAACTGGCCGGAACAGAACTTGGCGTTCGGCGGTACGGACCCTGAAATGTTCAGGGTCTGAGGCGTACCAATAGTGCTACTTGTGGTGAGCGCATTGCTGTCGGTAATGCCAATCCTCCGATCGATTTGGAGACCCACGACGAGCTGCCCACTCCCGTTCGTGGGCCACGCGCTAACGAGTGCTGAAGCGGTGTAGCCGCCTGGCATGTTTGCCCCGCCATAGACGTTCGGTGCGGCGGCGTTCGTCGCGTTCGTCGCCAGCAGCGCGGTCGCGCCGCTCGACGGGTTGTAGATCGCGTACAACGCGACGTAGCCACTCGCCGGCGCGGTGCCGACATCCATACCGCCGGCGCCCGTCGTAGCCAAGTTGATCGTCTTGTTGAAGTTTGCAAGGCAGTAACGAAGACCGCCGAGCACTGTCTCCACAACAATCTCGTCGGCTGTGAGCGTCGCTGTGGCTGATGCGGCAAGAACTCTCATTCGAACGTTGCTAGCGGCGCCAGCGACACTCATGGACTGCGCGCGAACTGCCGCCTTCAGATTCGCGAGGATGGTCGCAACCGAGCCATCGTCGACCACGTTCTGGCCGGTGATGTCCGCCACAAACTGCGCGAGCACCGCGGCCATGATGCTCGACTGCCGCCAGGCCTTGTTGAGTTGCGCGGATTGCGCTACGCCTGACTGGAAGCCCGTGAGGCGCGCGCCGAGTAACGCATAGTCAGCCTGGCTGATGACGTTCGCAGCGCCATCGCCACCGAACACGAGGAAGTCGTTTGTCATTGATGTTCCTTACAGAGGTTTTCCCCAGGCGCCGACGTCAAAGCCCCCAACGAGGTCGTTCTCGACGTCCAAGCCGAAGATCGGATCGCCATCCACCGATGTGACGATGACGATCTTGATGCCCACACCCTCGGGCTTGAGAGGAATGATTCCGTTCGCCAGCAGTGCCAGGAACACCGCCGACGGGATGTTTCCCGCGATGCCGATGGTCATCGACATGTCCTGGTTGTCCTGGATGAAGACGAACGTTCCGCCGCCAAAGATCGTGTCCAGGATGGCCTTCGACGATTCGAGCGTGCCGTCCCAGTGGTTCGCGCCGATCTTGGCTCGGATCACCAGGCGGTAGGTGTCGTCGTCCAGACGGGTCAGCCCGGCGTCAGGATCGAACGGGCCCTTCCAGTTGCCCTGATCGAAGCCCAACCCCGCCGTGTCGAACGAGAAGTAGACGTTGGTCAGCGGCACCGGGACGTTCCGCGAGATGCCGACCCACAACCCCACGTCGTCGAGCTGCGCGCCGACAGCGTTGTCCAGGTCGAACTTCCCCGGCATGCTGCCGAGCAGGTTCTGCACGTCGACCATTGGCTGGGTCAGCGCCTCGACCACGGCCATGAAGTCCGGCTGGTGGTTGTGCTCGCTCGTGATCCGGTCGGTGTACTTGGTGATGTCCGCCATGTCACACTACCGTCAGAGTCACGGCGGCCGGCGTGCACGCCGCGACCTGGTTGAATGCCAGGGCTACGTCGGGCACGCCGGCGCCGCCCGGGCCAGTCAGCGCCAGCGCTGTCAGCTTGAACGCGGTGCCGCCCCCCACGCTGTTGGCCGCCGTGATCGAGTCCGCCCACTCCACAGCGCCAGACTCGCCACCGCCGATGACCACGGCATTGACGTAGTCGGAGACGGCCTGCTTGATGGCATCGCCGACGGCCGATGTGTAGCCGGAGAGCGCCCGAATAGTCACCGCGACCGGAACGTTGGCCGTCGACGGACGGTAGAACCGAATCGTGATCGGCCGGCCGTAGACATCGAGCACCACGATGGCAGTCGTGCCGTACGTGCCAGATCCAGGCGTCTTCTTGGCGGCGATGGCCTGGGCAATCGCCGTGGCGTCGCCCCCCTCGACCACCAGCGAGATGGAATGGGCCGGGATTCCGTTGGCGTCGGTCGCGTTCGTGTCGTTCTCATACGCCGCCAGCCGCGTGACGCCTGCGATGTTCGACACCGCCCCGATGATGCCGTCTAGCACCGTCAGGGACGGCAGCGCCGTCGAGACCGTTTGCCGCTGGCGCAGCGCCGCATCCTTCTCCACGGGCGCGCCTTCGGCTGCCGCGCTCGGGTTCGTCACCGACTGCCATCCAAGGGTCGGCGTGCCAATCTGGTTGATCGTGCCGGCCGCCGCCGATACCGCCCCGAGCGTCTGGCATGTGGCCGTCACCGTGATCTGGCCGCCGGGCGGAATGGTGATCGAAGGTGGCAGCGCCCACTTGTTGCCGTTCGCGTCCTTGGCGATTCCGTTGTTGATCGGCCGTCCCGCCTGCCCGACGACAACCAGGTCGGCGCTCGAGAACGAGGCAGCCTTCCTGCCAATGCCGTTGATCTTCACGTTGCTCGACAGCGCATCATCTTGCGCCGTGGCCGGGCTGAATGACCGGTAGATCGAGATCGCCACGGCGTTGGCGTCGTTGATCGCCGAAGCGAAGACCGCGAGAAGCTGGCCATCCTGGCTGTCCGCCTCAAGATAGACATCGGGCCCGTAGATGGCGCGGTATTGGTCCTGCAGGTATTCCAGCACTTCGGCGTACGTGGGCGCCGTGATGCCGCTGGCATCGATCGTCGGTGCGGTCGTGGTGATTGCCATTACAGAGTCGCCTCAACGGTGGTGGTGCCGTAGATGGTGTTGATCGTCACAGTCACGGTCAGCGCCCGCCTCTCGGTATCGACCGAGCTGGAATACGCCGTGATCTGCTGCACGCCCTGCGTGGCTAGGATCCGCTGGCGGATCGCCGCGTCGCAGGTGCCATTTGTGTACTTGCCAAGGACCTCAGTCGACCACGGCATGCCTTCCGTCTTGTCGAGGAACCATTCCCCGCGCAGCAGTCGCAGCCGCGTGACCACGGCCTGGCCAACCGCCTCGGGCGTGTCCTTGTAGAAGTCGGCCTGCTGCCCACCGAAGACGTAGTCTCCAGTGGCCGATAGCTTTCGGTACCGCATGGGAATCCTCAGTTGACGTTGCCGCTATTACCGCTGCCAGGCTGCACGCCGTTGTGGGTGTGGGTGTCGTCCACGCGCTTTCCGTTCGCGGTGATCTGCCCGATGACGTTCAGCACCCCGTTGAACACAGCGGCAGCCCCGCTCACGGCGCTGCCGACCATGCCCCCAACGAAGGTCAGCAGGCCCGAGATCGTCACGGCCGCCGAGAAGGTGGACAGCGGCGCTACGACGTCGAACCCGCCGGGCGCCACGATCCTGACCTTTTGCAGTACTGGGTTCATCTCGATGTAGGTCGTCCCGGACTCAGAACGCAGCTGCGTGGCCGTGGTGCTCACGTTCTGCAGGGCTCGGGGCTTCGAGCGAAATCCCAGCAGCACGAACCCATCCGACAGGTCGTGCATGCGGATTTCGGCCTGCTCCTGCACCCCGCCGGACTGCCACCATCCATCAATGCAGCGTGACGCAAAAACGACGAGGCATTCGTCGCCTGGAGCAACCGGGAAGGTCAGACTACAATTCCCGCCAGATGGGAACTGCACGGGGCAATCGACCAGCAGCGGCAGCGGCGTACTCACAATGGAGCCGTCCTGCTGCCGTACGAGCACCTTGATTGCAGGCTGTACAGCGCAGGTCAGGGGGAAATCGCCACCGCCCGAGAACGACTGAATAATCCCGGGCAACGCCGTCCACAACCCTGCGCGCATCCCATCCAACGCCTCCCGAAGGGCTGTTTCGGGATCGCCTGCTCTCTCTCGTCTGTCCATGGAGTGTCGCTATGAAGAAGCTGGTACTGATCGCCGCTGTGCTTGCCCCGGCTCTGGCCACAGCAGAAGAGGCCTATGTCTATCCGTTCGCCGGCATGCAGGTGGGGCAGACCGTCAACAACCCCTTCCCCACCATCCTCTACCTGAAGAAGAAGTGCGAGCTGCCGCTGGCCCACGCCAAGGACATGCGGGCCTACGCGTCCTACAGCGGCGTCTGGGACATCGGATGTTGGGGGAAGGACATCGACGGCAATGCGATCATCGTGGTGCCGAAGATGCAGACCAAGTCCATGTCGCTCAGCGTCTTGCCGCTGGCGGACGTCCAGGCGGACCGCAACACCATGACCATCAAGGCGCTGCCCACCTACGGGCGCTAGCCGAACTTCTTGATCACGTTGTCCGGCGGTACCGCGCCTTTGTCTTTGAAGTGGTCAGGCAGCACCGTGACGTCGGCCGCCAAGCAGATCACTTCGGTGTAGTACTCGTTCCCCCGCGTATCGCCAGAGTGTTCCGCGATCATGACGTAGTAGAACCCGTCGTCCTGTAGTTTCGCCTGCTGCTGGATCCGCTCGTTCTGGGCCTGCTGCCCGACATTCAGGCTGTACTCGTAGCGCTGAACGCTGGCGTTATCGATATTGATCAGCCGGCCGATTTTGACGCTAGGGTTCAGCAGCATCTTGATCGTGATGCCGTTCTGGGTCTGCTCGGGCAGGCCGACCATGCCCGTTTCCGCAGTGATCACCGGGATGTCGCCCGGCATGTACGAAGTCTCGGGCACCAGAATGACCCTGCCATCCTGGATGCTCCATACCGCCTGCTGCGTACGCGCCGTCCAGCGCATGAAGTCCCTGGCCATGCCAAACATCACTTTTCCACGCGGCAGCGGGTTCGTCGGCAGCTCGAGCGTATAGCCCTGCGTGACGCCGTACGGGTTCATGGCCGTGCAGGCGGCCGCCACGTGATCGCTCGCCGTGGACCCGGCAGCCAGCGTCGCGTTTACCACCGCGAAGTTGTAGGCCGAGTCGCCATCCGCGGCGGTGATGTCCAGGTACGTGTCGGTCTGGCTTTCCCGGCCGCGCCGCACCTGTTTGATGGTGCCGTCGAAGATGATGCCGAAATTGCCCTCATAGCCGCCCTGCACAACCAGCCGTGTGAATTCTTTCTCGATCCGCTGCTTGGTGGTTTCAGAGACGTTGTACACGCGCACGCGGGCCGAGTTCGGCGTCTGCAGGTCACCGCGACTGATCTTGAACACGCATCGAAGTTCGGACAGCTCGGTCGCAGCGCCGCTGGATTGGCCGACCAGGATGGAGACCTTCCGGCCATATTGCTTGGTGCCCATCAGTCCGTCACCCAGAAAACATGCGAGCCAATGCCCAGGTCGTCAAACGTGGGCACGTCGTCGGGGTTAGCCGCACCCTGTACCCACAGCCGCTCGCCGAAGTCGAGGTGACGATATTGCCCCAGCAAGTCCGCACCGGTGACCAGCGGAACGCCGCTCACGAGCGGCTGATTGGTCGCGTCGGCGATGTCCAGCACCCAGCCTGCGCCGCCTGCGTCGCGGTATTGCACCGTCATCCGATAGTCCACGCCGCTCAGCGTCACCGTGAACCGCTGTGGATCCGGCGTCAGGGGGATCTCATAGAAGGTCGCCATCACATGCTCGTCGGTGGCACGGAACCGCCTGGCGCCGGCGTGGCCGGCGTCGCGGCCTTGGTGCCGGTGTTCTGGGTCTCGGCCGTGGCCTTCGGGTCAGCCTGGTCTTCCTTGGGCGGCAGCCGGGTCGCCTGCGTCTGCACGATCCGGATCTGCTTCAGCGTGGCCGTAACGCTCAACGCCTCTCCGGTCTTCTGGTCCTTCACCACGCGCAGCGACTTGAACAGCATGTCGCGGTACATGCGCATCGACGTCACGACGTCGAAGGGTTGGCGCGTCTCCTGCAGCGCCAGCAGCTGCGAATACACCGTGCTCATGTAGTCCGCCGACGGCAGGCCACCCCCCGTGAAGATCGATTCCAGCGTGCCGATCAGCGCGGCCAGGTCGGCATTCGACCAGCCACATTGGATCGTTACCTCCGGCTGCAGCTTGAACGCGTGATCGTTGATCTGCGCGCCCTTCTCGACCGGGTGCTCAGTGATCTGCAGTTCGTCCTGGTGCGCTTCCTCAAACGTGCAGCCGATCTTCACTGGGCCAATGGTCTTCGGCACCAGGGTGATGATGTCGAGGAAACTCACGAGATTACCCCCTGCATGTTGCGCACGATTTCGTCGTTCACCTGGCGTTGCTCGCTGGCGACAGCCCGACCGGCGGCCGTAGGGTCCGACACGCCGTACAGGTTGATGTTGGTCTGCTGCTGCAGGTCGACGGCTGCCGATCCGCGGCGCGCGGCCTCCAGGTCGGCTTGCGCCGGCCGCTCGTAGTAGCGCGACACGATCTCGCCTGCCTGTTGGGCATTCTGCGCGGCGCGCAGCAGTTGACCGGCGCGCTGCTCCGCGCCCTGCGTCAGCTCGTGGTTCACGAACTGCAGTTGTTCCATCAGGGACGAATCGCGGATGTCCTTGCCGGCCCATGCCTTGAAATTCGCCTGACGGTCCGGGTGCCATTGCGCGACGCCATAGGCACTCCCGTTGTCGCCGACGGCACGGTGGTTCAGGTCCCTGCCGCTCTCGCGCTGCAGATTGGCCACGATGCCAACCGCCTGGTCATGGTTCCAGCCCATGCGTTGGAAGAACGACACCGCGTCGATGGGGCCGTTGACGCCGCCACCAGCAGCAAGCGCCGCGCCGCCTCGCCCGGTGGCGCCACGCCGGCGCGCCAGCTCCGCATCCTCGCCGTTGTTCAGGCCGCCGCTGTGGAAGAGCAACGCGGCGGCGCCGCCGATCCGGGCCGCCCACGGCAGGAAGCGCGCCAGCCACCCAGCGCCCGCGCCAGCAGCAGCGCCAGCACCGGCGGCACCCCCAGCAGCAGAAGCGCCGCCGGCCGCCGCAGCAGCATTGGCCGCGCCCAGCGCGCGCACCGCCGCGACCATCTTCCAGATGCCGCTGACGATCTTGAACCCGCCCAGCGCGCCGAACGCGCCAACCAACAGCATGATCTTTGTCGACCAGCCGTCCGTGGCCTTGTCCAGCTCGATGAACTGGTCGACCAGCCACGACAGGGGCGGGCCGAGCGCAGTGGCTGCGGCCAAGATCGCGGCGGCAATGTCTGCGGCACGATCAGCGATCTCGTCCGAATGGTCTTCGAACCACTTCTGGAAGCGATCGAGCTGCGGCCCCACCTTGCGCAGCAGCGCGCCCTCCACCTTGATGCCAAAGTTCTCGAACGTGGTGCCCAAGCCTCGCAGAGCGACCATGAACTGGTGCGCGTCCTCGGCCGCCTTGTCCAGACCGTTTTTCCTGGACATCTCCCGGTACTGCTGCATGAACTTGGCGAAGTCGCCGTCACGCATCGCCAGCAGCAGGTTCTCGTCAATACCGAGAACGTTGCCGTACTGGCTGGCCAGGTACGTCGGACGCTTGGCCAGCTCGGCGCCGAGGTCGGACAGGATGTCGACCGTGTCGCGCAGCTCGCCGTTCGCGTTGCGCGTCTGCACGCCCAGCGTGGCCAGATAGCCCTCGCCGGCCGGGTTGTTGCGCAGGAACTTGGCCAGGCTTTCCACCGCACCGAAGGCCGTCTCGGTCGAGATGCCCAGATTCCGCGCAGCGAAGTCAAAAGCCTTCAGGCTGGTGGCCGCCGCGCCAGTGCGCTTCGAGACGAAGTACAAGTTCTCCAGCTTCGACGCCAGCGCCGAGACGCCCACGCTGACGGCCAGGGCCGATGCGGAGATGGTCGTCACCAGCTGCTTGACGCCCTTCGTGGCCTGCTCGACGCCGTCGTTGAACCTCTTCAGGCTCTTCTCGTCCACCTTGAAGCCCAGGGCGACAAGAAACTCACGGATGACGGTGCTTTGGGCCATTGCTCTGCTGTTCCAAGATGCGGCGCGCGGCCGCCTGGTTGTCGGCCCGGACGGCCAGCGCGTCGTTCATCAGCGCGATGTCTTCAAGCCCCAGCGTGCCGTCGATCAGGGACTCGTATTTGCACCAGCCCTCGGCGACCGGTGCCAGCAGCCAGTCCTCGCCGTCTGGCAGGTGCTTCAGCCAGCCTGTGCCGCCGATTCCGGGCTGCTCGCTTGGCTGGTAAGCAGCCCTTGAATAAAAGGGCCGAGGTTGGCCACTATGACCTGCACCACCAGCGGCAGGATCACAGCCATGTCCATGTCCTGGAACATCAGCTCCTTCTGCCCGGGGGAAACCACGAACGCCCAGCCGGTGGGCTGCTGCCGCTGCACGGCGGTCAGGCAGTTGTCCATGACATAGTCGGCGTCGGCATCGTTCATGGCCGCCAGCGCGTCGGCAAACGGCTGCAGGGCCTGGCCGAAGCCGTCCAGGTCTTTGGTCAGCGCGCCCATCGCACCAGCCGCGCCGCCGCTCGTCTTCGCCAGCTTCATGAAGACCGGGATCAGCGGCGGGATGATCGGCGCAATGCGGCGCGACACGTGGAACTGCTGCTTGGCGGTCAGACGCCCGATCGAGTAGGCGTTGCCGCCGAGTTGGATTTCACGGCCCATGGTCAGTAGGTCCCCAGCATGCCTTCGATTCGGCCAGCGTCGAATACCCACTCGACGGTGCCGCCCTCGGTGGCATAGGTCAGGTCCGGCACCTTCTTGAACGCACAGAAGATGCCGGCGATGGCATCTCCGGAGACCGACTGGGTCACGGTGATGACGTTCTTGCCCCACAGCCGACTGTCGAGCTTCTGGGCGTTGTACAGCGCCATGAGCGTGCGGTTGATGGGCGCCGTCTTCAGATAGCGTGCGGTGATCTGGCCAGAGCTGTCGGCGCGCAGGCTGTGCTGCACGCTGCCGTCCGAGCCCACCGTCATGGTGTTCTTGTCGTTGGCCATGGCCACGGTGATGCCCTCTTCAGCCGTCGCCTCGCCATAGCCGAGCGAGAACGACCCGCCGGGCCCGGTGATGGACGCCTGGACATCGAGAAACGAATAGGTGCCGCCTTGCATGGTTTCTTTCCCCTATCAGCGGTTCACGTTGACCAGGATGTCAACGCTGTGGATGGCGCCGGCTTCTTTCGCCGCGACCTGGAACGCCACCGATTTGCGCGCTTCGCGGTCAGCCTGCGACTGAAGCGCGATCGGCGGCGCATAGACGTAGTAGCCCTTGGCCAGCGTGTCGCCCTGCTGCAGCGCACCGAATCCGTCCGAGTTCCAGACGCCCGGGGCCAGATAGCCGTTATTGACTGCGGCCACACAGGCTTCCTCGATCTTGTTGGCGATCAGCGCGTTGCCCGCGTCAGTCTGCGGGACCTTCGTCTTGCTCTGGTACAGCAGGTTGTACACATCGGTCTGGATGCGGTTCTGGAACCAGATCGAGTTGTAGATGGAGTCGATGAAGATGCCGCTGGGCGTCACGCCGTACTGCACGATTGCCGTGTCGTTGTCGTACTCCACGAACACGTTGCCCCGCTTGTCCTGCAACACGTTGGCCTGGCTGCTCGACAGGGTCTCCGGCACGATGCCCGGCTCCTGCTTGTACATCAGGGTGATCGTCGTGTTGTTGCCGTTGAAATTGGTGGTCAGCAAGCGGCCGAACAGCGACGCCGCGGCGTACGGGCTGTTGCTCGAGTACTGCGCGAACGAGTACTTGTAGCCCTTGGCCTTGAACCGGGACAGCAGGTCCGTCGTCGCGGTACCGTCCAGCGCCTGCGGTTCCTGCGTGGTGGCGCCGTAGATATGGCGCTGATCCGCCTCAATCAGGTCTGCCACGGCGACGTGCTGGTCGTTCGTCAGCGACGTGTCAGCGAACTGGATACCTAGGAACTTGTTTGCGAAACGGTCCAGGAAGAGGTTCACGCACGCCTCCGGGGCTTCGGCCAAGATGCCGTCGACCGGTACCGAGGCCAGGCCGCTGGTCATGCCCAGCATGGCCGAGATGTCGGTGCCAGAGCCAGTCGGCGTGGCATAGCTGACCTTCGAACTGGTGCCCGTGGTCGGCGAGGCGATCACGAACTGCGTGCCGTTCCAGACGCAAGTGGCGCCGGCCAGTGCGGTCTGGATGATCGTGGCCACACCGTTCAGGTTGGTCACGCCAGAGAAGTCCATCGCCGACACGGTCTTCACGGTCGCGTCAACCGTGACCTTGAACGAGCCGGCCGTGACCGCCTTCCAGACCGTGATGTCCTTCTGGGCGACGGACAGCGCTGCGCCGCGCAGCGAGCCGGCCGTAGCGGTCTTCGCCCAGCGGCCGATATTGAGCTGCGACGGCTGGGGCGTCTGCTGGAAGTACAGCAGCGCGGCCAGGTATTCCGGCGCCGTGTTGCCAAATTCGCTGCCCACGGCGTCGATGGTGCCGTACGAGCGCATGCGTTCGTTGGTGTCGATCACCGGCGAAGCGCCCAGGATCACCTCATTGTTGAGGTTGGCGCCCTGGGCCGCCAGCGGCGACATGTTGATGGAGACGTTGATCAGCCGCGATACCGGCAGTCCGTTGGACATGGTCATTCCTCTACTGGTGAATGTTCGTCGTCGCGGCCACCGGCGGCACCGAGTCGGTGGTGCTCTGCACTTCGGCGGACAACAGGTTGAGGACCGGATAGGTCCGGGTGATCTTACGGCGCAGCACCAGCGTCAGGTCATAGCGTCGGTTCCACTGCTGATTGATGAGTGCGGGCGCGGGCTGGATGTCGCTCGCGCTGACGAACTTCATCCCGTTCAGCGCCAGCTGCTCGCTGTTCTGCGGAATGGACATGCTGTCGGCGAGGCGCTGGGCGTATCCCTTCGCCGCCGGGCCGTAGAACGAGCACATCAGATCGATCTGCTGATGCCGGGTGTAGGTGTCGCTACCGTCGCCGGCCGGGTCATGCCGGATGGCCGGGCCTGAGTCGTTCGTCTGCACGCTGACGCCCATGGCGCACCAGTTCTCGGTCGGCTCTGGCTGCTTCGGGACGGTCGGCTGCCAGCGCGGCCGCACCATCTCCCCGGGCAAGCCTGTCACCCCTGCGACCAGTTCCTGCAACAGGTTGTCGAGGTCCTCGTCGTCTGGCGGCACCGGCGCCGTCGGCGCAAGGTAGCCGCCGGTGGCGCTGGTGTTTGCCATGGATTACCCCGAAAGTGGTTTCAGGTCGCAGACGGCGGCCACGAAGCCGCGCCCGAAGTGGCTGTAGTCATTGACGCTGACCACGGTATAGGTCCGCCGCTGCCAGACCACCTCGTCGGCGTCCTGCCCTGGGCTGCCGTCCTTCAGCCGAAGCGGCGTATGCAGCGTGATCGACCCAGTGATCAGGCTGCCGTCCGAGCCGCGCTGCAGGATGTCGCCCTTGTCGCTGGTGACCACGGCGGCAAACGGCGTAGCCGTGGGCAAATTCTGGGCGCGGCCGTGCCCGTCGACAGTCTGCGCCATCCGGTTGCACACCAGGCCGGTGTCCATGAAATCCGGATCGAGCAGCACGTCGACGACGTCGAGTTGTGCCATGGGCTATTTTCGTTTGCGGATCACATAGGTGACCGCGTTGCGTAGCTGACCGGTGTCGATCAGCGGCTTGGCCAGTTCAGTGCTGGGCTGTTGGCCAGCGGCGCGCGCCGCCAGCTCCTCTTTCGCCCCCTGCCTGCCGCGCCGCGCGCGCTTGCGCAGCGTCGCCTCGCTCAGCGCCGGACCGATACCACTGTTGATGCGGCCCCGTACGGACGACTGCGCGACCTGGCCGGCCATTGCCATGCGCCGCTGCGCGCCATCGATGTCGCCGTCGAGCGCGGCTTCCACTCCCTTCTGCAACTGCGGCAGGGTCTTCGGCTGCGCGGCGGCCACGCCCGGCACCAGGAAGGGGCGCGCAGGTAGGTTGATCTCCGGCGCCCCGTTCTCCTGGATGTATCCAATTTCCGCGTTGCTGAGCGGCGCGCCCTCGTCCTTGCGCCCTGCGGTGCTGTCGGGAATGCCCACCAGCACCTGTTTGTCGACCAGGCCATTGATCGACTGCAGGACGTCTTTGAGCCGGTCCGTCTTGATGAAGCCCATGGGGAGATCTCCCGATGGGCCAGCGCGGCTACAGCTGCATGCCGCCTGCGCCCATCATTCTGGCGAGAGTGAGGTACCGGACGCCGTAGGTCGTCAGGTTCCACATACCGGCGTCGTCAATGGTCGCCGCGCCCGTGTCATAACTGGCGCTGACCTTGTCGACTGCCTTGGAAGAGAGGGGGCCGGTGACCTGTCCCGGCGTGCCCCCGACGGCGGCGGTGGCTTCGTCGCGCGCGGCCAGCACGAGGTGGTGCGCGGTACAAAGCTCGATGCCCTGGTCCGTCAGGACGCCCCAGCGGCACGGATTGACGAGCGACACCGAGACCGTCAGCCAGAACTGCACTGTCGCGTCCGGATACTTCGTCTCGTCGTCGAACTCGGGAAAGTCCTGTCGGAACTGTTCAGGTGTCATAGGTCGTTGGCTGATGCCCCTCGCGAGGCATCATACCCCCTTACTTTTTGCTGGACTGCTTGGCCGCAGCGTCCGCCGCCTTTTCGCGCTCGGCGATGGCCACCTCGCGGGTGTCCAGCGCTTCGGCGCGGGCGTTCAAGTCGGCTTCGCGCTGCTCGGCTGCCTTCTCGCGGTCGGCAACCGTGCCGGCGCGCAGTTCGAGGACGCCCTGCAGCTCCTTCAATTCCTTGGCCTTCCCTTCCAGGAACAGGCCTGCGGAATCCAGGGCTGCCCGCTGCTCGGCCAGGTCACCGGCCTCCCCACCCGCCGCCGGCTCCTCGCCGATATGGGCCTTCACGAACCAGTGCTCGGCCACAGCCGGTGCCACGGTGTGGTTGCCCACGGCGAACTCGTGCTTCTCGCCCTCGTGCTGGAGCACGAAGGCCTTGCGAACGTAGATCTTCGGCATGTCGCGCTCCTCAGATGCCGTCGCGGTAGCCGATCAGCTCGGGGTACACCACCTCGACCACGCCCAGCCGGCCGAAGTAGGTGGTGAGCTGACGGATATCGCGGTATTCCAGCGGCGTGCGCTGAAGCGGCACCAGCGGGAACCGGACCTTGTCCTGCTCCTTGGTGTACGCCATCATGCGGTCCGCGTTCGCGACCCCGCGCTGGAACAGCCACTTCAGCGGTTGGATGTTCAGCGGCCGGCCGTTGATGGAGTTCGAGATCGTGTTCTGCTTCACGTACTCGAGGATGCTGATGTTGCCCGCATCACTGACCTTGCGGCTGACCAGCAGACCGAACTTGGCCGGCGGCAGG
The DNA here is from genome assembly GCF_056396345.1 of Cupriavidus sp. 05T42. Lineage (NCBI taxonomy): Bacteria > Pseudomonadati > Pseudomonadota > Betaproteobacteria > Burkholderiales > Burkholderiaceae > Cupriavidus > Cupriavidus sp. 05T42. The sequence goes on along the minus strand of NZ_JBFTLH010000002.1, from coordinate 352,719 downwards.
CGCAGCTCGGACGGGCATACCGCATAGGCGGAGGCCGCCCACACGCTCGTCAGAAGCTCATTGACGTCCGCGACGATCTGGTCCGGCGTGGCCGTCGTCCAGGTTCCGGTGGCGGCGTTCGACACGTTGGTGACCGTCGCCGCATTCACCAAGCCGGTGACTCCCAGCACGGTATCGCCAATGTACACCTGCTCGTCGACGTCCATGTTGTGCTTGAGCTGCATGCCGGTGAACTTTTGCTGGTCCACCGGGCGCCCCAGCTTCTGAGCGGATTCCAGTTCGGGGATGGTCCAGCCGATCTGCATGCCCCACAGCGTCAGCGGGCTGGCCGTCTTGCCGATGTCCAGCGCAATGCCGGCGATGGCCGAAGCGTCCTTACCGATCCACGACTTGCCGTTCGGGGAAGCGCCGCCCGCAGCGGCGAAGCTGGAGTTCGTGAACGACGACGTCTCGTCGGCAATGGACACGTCCTCGCGCAGGTCGATATCGCGCGACCAGGTCACCGAGGCCAGTGGGCCGTGCAGCGTCTGGTCCAAGCGTTCCAGCTCGCCGATCAGGAAGGCGCCCGTGCTGTCGATCGTGCGGCTGTCGAAGGTCAGCATGCTGTCGCGCGTGCGGGCGCGGATGATCGCCGGGGCGTTCACCATGGCGATGGCAGCCGCCGCGGCCATGCGCGGGAGGATGATTTTGCTCATTCTGGGTAGCCCCTTAGATGTTGTAGGCGATTTCGACGTTGCCGTTCGCGTCGCCAGCGTTCATAAACGTGGCGCCAGCAACCGCGATGGTGTTGGTGCTGTCCGCAGCCGCCTCGATGCCGCCGATCGGCTTGCCGGCGGCAGCTGCGGCAACCCGCACATACACCTGGCCACCAATGGCCGGCGTGCCGGCGTTGTTCTTGATGGTCATGTAGCCCCGGCGCATGACGTCCGCGACGCCGGTGGTCGGAGGCGTGGCCGTGCCGAGCGGCTCCGACCCGGCGCCGCCGGTGGTCGGGTACGGACGGACCAGCAGGCCATACACGGCCGTGGCGGCGTCACCGCCAGCGATCGGAACGAACTTGCCCGCGGCGATCTTGCCGAACAGCCCGTAGCCGGGGAACGGCAGGGCCGAGTTCAGGATCTGCGACTCGACGGTCGCCTGCGACTGGCGCGAGATATCCCCGGGGATGCCCGAGGCCATGCGATACAGGATTGCGTTGCCCATGTGGCACTCCCTTAGTTGGCGGACCGGTCGGCCCAGTACTTGCGGTTGGCTGCGTTGATGTCGGCGGCTGTGCGGGGCCTGCCGAAATCCTTGGTCTTCGCGACGCCGTCGTGCGTGCGCCCGTTGTTCTGCGCCTTGATCAGCTCGCTGGCGCCCATGAACGCGGCGTTGATCAGCGCGGCGGGCAGCTTCTCGAAGTCAGCGGCCAGGCCGCCCAGGAACGGCGCGATAGCGGCCTTGCCCACATCCGTCTGGTACGCGACGTCGAGCGCCTTGCGCTGGCACTTGCAGAGCGACGCGGCGCGGTCCTTGGTGGTGATCTTGGCGTCGAAGGTCGGCAGCTTGATGCCGGGGGCCAGAATCTCGGCGCGCGAGGGGATGCTGGCCGCTGAGTCGCCGGTGTACAGGGCGACGTCGGCCTGGCTGAGCGTGCCAGCGGTGTTGGGGTCGGTCAGGTCGCCGTCGTCTCCCGTCTTCTTCTTGTCCGGGTCGTCCTCGTCCTCGTCGTCGGTCTTTTCCTTGTCCGAGTCCTTGGCCTTGCCCTTGCCCAGCGCGGCGATGGCGGCGTCCTGAGCGTCCATGCGTTTCAGGATCTTGGTCAGCAGTTGGGACGTGGCGTCGCCGGTCTTGCTGCCCTTTTCGCCCTTGTCGTCATCCTCGTCGTCGGGCTCCTCGTCCATGGCCTCGGCCTCCTTGGCCAATTCCTCGGCGCCCTCGGCGTCCTTCGCCATGAACGCCGCGCGGATGCGGTCGGCGAACGTACGCTTGCCTTTGGGCTTGCTGTCTTTGGTCTTCATGTCTTCGGGTTCCTTATCGCCAATGGCGCAGCGCGGGCCGCAACGGCCGCGCTCAACCAGGGCTACGTGGTTGACAACGATGTTCCGCTGTTCCCCGCGGCCGGGTGATACCTGGATGTAGTCAGCTTCGTAGCCGAGGCTGACTTCCTCGATGTGCTCGTCCTGCACGGCCTTGATGGCGTCCGGATGCTTGATCAGCAGGTCGGCAACCAGCAGGTCATCGGCCAGGCCAGTGCCGCGGCGCGGGTTGAGCATCACGCCCTGCGTCAGGGCTGCGTAGTTGGATGGCTGCACGAAGTCGTCCGGGTGATCGAGCGTCGCGTCCTTGCCCATGCAACTGGCCATCGTCTCTGCCCGGAACACCTCTTCGGGTGTCCGACTGATGCGGATCAGGCCGTCAGGGCCAGGCTCGACGGGCACCTCTCCCGGGCCGTACAGCATTTCGCCGGTTCGCGCCACGGGCACCTCCTCGCACAGCAGGAAGCCCTCGGGCGTCAGCGAGCGCTTCGGGCCCAGCTTCTGGACGGTGTAGAAGCGAAGAGCCATTTCACCTACCGGCGGTGCGCCGTTCCGTGATGCGATCGACGATGTTGCGCGCCAGCGCAGCGCCATACTGCTCGGGGGTGTGCGCAGCGTTCTCTTCGGACGACCAGAAGCTGGCGGGCTTCTCGCGATACTCGCGCTGGTAGTCGGCCAGGATCTCAGCCAGTTCGTGCTCGGTGGTTTGGATTTGCATGGTCTAGTCCTCGGGAATCACAGGCTCGGGGTAGCAGCGGCAGTTCGGGAACTGGCCGGCGTGGCCCTTCATGCCGTCCAGCGTGGGCGGGGCATTCCAGGCCACGAACTTCCCTTCCATTTCACGATGCGACTCGCGCACGTCGCCGTCGCCGGACGTCCGCCAGAAGTACCCCGGCGAGCCGACATGTAGCGCCCGCGCCTCTGTCAGCGTCGAGGCGGTGCGCGCCACCTCCGTCCGGGCAATCAGGTCGGCGCGGCTCTTGGCCACGTCACCCGACACCTGGATGGCCTTAGAGACTTCCGACGCCCTAGTGCTGTCCTCGATGCCCTCGATGGTCAGCCGGTGCACGCGCTTGGCCGCATCAAGCGGGATGGACTTGATCAGCGTCACCTGCTCGCCCATCAGGGCCTGCATGGTGGCGCCGGTCGGCGCCGTCCGGATCTCCTGCCGCAGCGCGCGAGACAGGTCGGCCGAGTACTGCATCCAGGCCTTTTCGTCCCGCCGGTTCACCTCGGTCAGCATCTCGGCCGCGGCTCGCTCGGCCCACGGCGTCAGCGCCTCGGCGTACCGCTGCAGCAACTGCTCAATCGTCGGCAGGACGCCGGGATCGCCAGGCGGAAAGCCATTGACCAACACGCCCACCTGCTGCGCGACCTGTCGGAGCTGCGTCCGATACACCCTTTCCGGTCCGCTTGTTCTTACCGGATTGCGCCGGCGCTTCCGGTCCGTTGTTCGGGTCATCAACATCAGGCAGTTCCATTTCCGGCACCGGGGGCGGCTCGTTCTCCGCGTCCTCGATCGCATCGTCCGTGATGCTGGTGAACACCCCGGTACTGTGGCTCGACTGGCGCAGTTCCTTCATGGCCGTCGGCTTGTCGACCAGGTCCGCGTCGTAGGCCTGTGTCACCGCCTCGGTCACCGTCTTGGCGTTCTGTGCCTTCTCGGTGTCCGAGAGCTGCCACAGCGACGTGAAACCGTAAGCGAAGCCTTCCGGCGGCGGCTTGCCCAGTTCCGACCGGATCACCACGTCATAGAGCCGCGTGACAGGCGCACGCAGCTTCCGTTCCTGCTGCTGTTTCGTGTTGTCGTAGTAGGTCCGCAGGTCCGATTCGCCGGTGCTGTTCAGGCCGGCCGGCGACTGGCCGAACAGGCGCACCAGCGGGATGCCCAGGGCGCCGGACAACTGCTGGCCGAACTGCATCAGGACGCTGTCCAACCCGGAGAACTGGTAGGTATCTGTCTGCAGCTCGTCTGCCGCGTCGATTAGGGTCAGCCCCTCATTCGACTGGTACCGGCGGATGAAGTCGACGTTCTTCACCAGCGCTTCCATCGCCGGGCCGCCCATGGCGATGATCTCGCGCAGCTTGTCGACCTTGTACGTGCGGAGATGGGCTTTGTAGACCAGCTGGGCGGCGCCAATGGTGGTGCTATCGAACGCCACAAGCCGGTCAATCAACCGCTCGATGACCGACTGTCCCCAAAGGTTCTCGGCGATCTTCTGCCAGTACGGCAGGTCAACGCCGTCGATGCGCAATACCCGGCTGTAGTGGATCCGCTGGCGCTTCAGCGCCATGCTGTCCGCCACCACATCGTAGTAGCGCGGCCGGCCCATGTCCGGACCCATCTCGGTGACCAGGTCCTCGAGCGACGGCTGCACCAGCCAGCGGTCCAGCACGTACAGCCCCTTGAACTGATCCCTGCCGATGCTTTCCAGCCGCAGTGGTGTGGCCGGGTTCTGCCCGTCGATCAACATCACCGCCAGCGCACCGCCGTAGAGCCGCGCCCATTTGATCGTGTCGTTCAGGCGGTCCCAAAGGCCCATCCGCTCGAAAGCGGCGTTCAGCTTGTTCTGGTCGGCTGGATCCAGTTCCGCATCGATCTCGGTGCCGGCGCGCGTCATGTCGTCGGCCACCACGTCGACGGCCTGGCCAACGATCCAGCTCGACCGGTACATAGCCTCCAGCTGCACGCGGTTGCGCGAGATGAAGTCGAAGCCGTAGCTGAACTGCGACGCCTGGTTGTTGGTGCCCAGGCCCAGGCGGGCCTCGAAGTTCTGGAAGCTGTCGCCGGTCATCCAGCGCTTGGCACTGGCGGACGCAGCCACCTCGGCCCGATGCGCACGGATCTGCGCTTTGCGTTGGTTACGGTTCATTGCTGTCCGAGTTTGGTCCAGATGTCCAGCGACCGGCCGCCGGCCAGCATGTCATTGATCGCATCCACCATCGGATCGATCTGGTCATCGTGTGCGTGCGTGTCGTCAGGCGTGAAGGCGTCGCATTCCTGCGTGAAATCGCTCACCCACTCGGCCGTCTCGGGAATCATCACCAGGCCGGCGTCGATGTAGCTGACCACGTCCATGACGCGGACCAGCTTGTCGCGGTGCCGCTCGATGCCCTCGACGGGGATGGTCCCCGACGCCTGGATGTCCTGGATCAGCCCGGTGCCGCTGGCCTTGTCCTCGACGCGCATCTTCACAAGCGCCGCGCCGAAGTGGAAGTCGTACGGCAGGTGCTTGTTCCAGAAGTCGATGGCCTTCTGCCGCAGCTCGGGCGCCGGCCACTTGCCCCGGATCTGGTCCAGCAGGTAGATGCGGCCGTTCTTCCCCTGCCCCCAGCACTGCAGGACGCTGTAATCGTTCCGCTCGGCGGTCTTCTGTGCCGTGTCGGCATAGATGACGCGCTTGTGCAGCTCGGGCGCCACCGTGTACCGCCCGAAGTTGGCGCTGCGGATGATGCCGCCGCCCAACGGGCTGGGGCGCTGCATGTACTGCCCACTGAACACATACCGGTCAGCCTTCTCGCTGGCCAGCAGGTCGTCGAGCGGTTCCTTGTAGGGCCAGTAGCTGAACCGGCCGTCCTCGTCCTTCTCGCCCAGCTCGACCAGCGCGCGCACACGCTCGGGCAGCTGTTCGACGTACTCGTCGGTGATCAGCGCCGGGATCTCGATGAATTCCCAGTCGCCCGGCACCTTGCCGGCCTTGATGAAGCCTGTCGGGTCTTCCTCCGCCAGCCGCTGCATGATCACGATGATCGGCGTGTCCGGGTTGGCCTTCCGGCTCTTCACCGTGGACAGCAGCTTGCGGTTCGCCTTGTCGCGATTCGGCTTGCTGTACGCGTCCTCGACCTTCAGCGGGTCATCGATGATGATGGCGCCCTGCCACCCATCGGTCATGTGCCCGGCGCGGAAGCCGGTGATCTGGCCGCCCAGCGACACCGCGTACACACCACCGGCCTTCTTGCCGTCGGCGATGACGTTCCAGCGCTTCTTCGATTTCGCGTCGGGCGCGATCGACAGCGGCCACAGCGCCTGGAACTCGTCCGACTGGACAATCTCGCGCGCCGTCTCGCTGTTCAGCAGCGCCAGATCATCCGAATACGAGATGTGCAGGAACCGCGCGCGCGGGTTCACTGCCAGCCCCCGGGCGATCAGGTTGATCGCCACCAGCTCGGTTTTCGACGAGCCCGGCGGGACGTTGATGACGACGTTCTTCAGCTCGCCATCGATGACACGCTGCACCGTGTCCGCGATCAGCACGTGGTGCCAGTTGACGCGGAACTTGATGCCCTGCCGGTGCTTGAAGAAGTACCGGCTGAAAAACAGGTGATCGCGCTCGCACTTCGCCTTCAGGACGGCGCGCTCGACGGACGGGTCAATACTCGTCTTCGAGTTTCGCGACAGCGGCTGCGACCTGTTTTTCATCGACGACGGTGGTTCGTTGCTCGACCGGCCCGCCGTCTTCCCCTGTCAGCTCGATGCGCTTCGGCGTTTCCTTCCACCCGGCCTGCGTCTTCATCCAGAAGATGGCCGCAGTGACTGCGCCCTTGCCCGTGCCGGTGGCTTGCTTGAACAAGGCCTGCGCCACCAGGGCGTTTGTCTTGTCCTTCGCCGTATCCAGCTCGGCGCGGAAATGGACCCGCAGCGTCTTGGGCGTCATGGCCTTGCCCGTCTGCGGGTTCACAATGCAGCTTGCGATGTACTCGTGGGGTGCGCCGAACCCGGCCAGCGAGCTGACCAGCCTGCGGTCTTCCTCGGTCGGCTCGAATGGTTTGCGTCCCGCCATGGGTATCACTCGTCAGGATCGGGGAACAGATCGTCCGCCAGCACCACGTCACCGCACGCCGTCACGGCGCGCTTCCAATCGCCCTTCACGAACACCAGTACGTTCTGGTGCACCTTGCCCAGCTTCCGGCTGGCCGCGAACTGCTTGCCCGCGCGGATGGGCGCGCTGCCCAGCGCGGTCAGCAGGATGGCTTCGTTGTACAGCCGCATGCCGGCATCGATGAACGCGTTGATCGTGTCCGACACGAAATTCCGATACGGGCCGGTGCCGCGCTTCTCGCGCACGTCGCCGACGACGAAGCAGGCGAATCGGTCACGCTTCAGCAGGCTGACGGCGCCGACGATCACCTCGCGGTAGGCCTCCATGAAGGCCGGATAGTCCATCGTGGACAGGTCCGCCGGATCGTCCGAATACCGTTCCAGGTCCGCATACGGCGGGCACGAGAACAGGAAGTCGGCCTCGACATCGGGCAGCCGCCGCGCAATCTGCCGGCTGTCGCCCACGTGCCAGGCTGGCGCGGGGTCTTCGGTCTGCACCAGGTGCAGTTGGCCGCGGTTGGCGTCCACCTGCTCGGCGCGCAGCTCCATGCCCACATACGGGCGCCCGAGGCGCGCCGCGACAACGCCGCGCACGCTGCCACCGGCGAACGGGTCAAGCACCAGGCCGCCCGGCGGGCAGAACCACCGATAGGCCAGTTCGCACAGCACCGGATCGAAGATGCTGGTGCGGTGCTGCGGCGCGGCGCCCTGCTCGGCCTTCTGGTGGTCAGACGCCGACGCATAGGCCGGCGCGTCGCGGCCCAGCTCGGACTGGATGCCCAGCCCCAACCATGCAGCCTTGCGTTCCTGCCACGCCGCGTCGCGTGCGTTGAGCGTGCTGAAGGGCGGCACCATGAACTGCTCGGCCAGCGACCGGCGCTGCGCGCCAGGCGCCGGGCCCAGTGGGTCCAGCAGCTCACCAAGCTCGCCCGGCGTGAAGCCGATCACCGTCAGGTCGAACTCTGCGTCACGCAGGTCCACCAGTTCAGCGGCCAGCAGGTCGACATCCCAGCCGGCGTTCTCGGCCAGCTTGTTGTCCGCGAGGATGTACGCACGGCGCTCGTCCGCTGCCAGGTGCGACAGGTCGACCGTGGGCGCTTGGCCCGGCACCGGGCAGTTGGCGATAGTCTCGCCGGCCGCCCACATCTGCGTGGCCGCTTCCAGCCGGCCATGGCCTGCAAGCAGCTCGTCGCCGGCGGTCAGCGCCGGATTGGTCCAGCCGAATCTGCGCAGCGACGCCTTGATCTGCTCGACCTGCGCGGCACTGTGCGTCCGTGCATTGCGCTCATAGCGGACCAGCTCGTCGGCCGCGCGGTAGCGGATTGTGAGCTGATCGGCCTTTTTCATACGCGGTAAAAATGCTCGGACAGGGAATAAAAACGCCCGGAACGGGTTACCGGGCAAACCACCTGGGAGGGCGGAGGAGACAACGAGTGCGCGACGCCAACTGGCAACGGTAAGCAAAAAAGATTACGAAAAGCCTTGCTTGGGTAATCTTTTTTGTTTACTATTCATTCATCGCAACAACGAATGGAGGTGCGGTGAAGCGAAGTGAGTTTGTCCGATGGCTGGCTCAACAGGGTGCGATCTTCAAAGAAGGTGGGAAGCACACCAAGGTCTACCTGAACGGCAAGCAGACAACGATCCCCCGGCATACCGAGATCAAGACGGGCACGGCGGAAGGGATCAAACGGCAACTGAACTTAAAGTGAGGACGGCCCCGAAAGGGGTTGTCCTTGCGACGCTCCACCGCACCGCAAACAAAGGATGACCATGCAATATCCAGCAACCCTGACCCCCGACGAGGGTGGTGGCTTTGTCGTGACCTTCCGGGATATTCCCGAAGCGATCACGCAAGGCGATACCGAGGCCGAAGCATTGGAGATGGCCGCCGACGCGCTGTTGGCCGCGATGGACTTCTACTTCGAGGACAAGCGCCCTGTTCCCCCGCCGTCAAAGGCGAAGAAGGGCGAGCATCTTGTCGGCTTGCCGGCCAGTGCCGCGGCGAAGGTGCTGTTGCTCAACGAAATGCTGGCGCAACAGATTCGGCCGACGGATCTGGCTGGCCGCATTGGCACGACGAAGCAGGAAGTGAATCGGCTGTTGGATCTGGGCCATACGACGAAAATCGACCGCATCGAAGAGGCGCTGGCCGCCTTGGGCAAACGCCTGGAACTGAGCCTGGCATGAGCCGCTGAAACGCAAAAGCCCGCTTGCGCGGGCTTTGGACGTAATTCGGAGGTGTATCGAATTGAAGCGATTTTTGTGCATGATTTGCACAATGTCAAGCGACCTCTTCGATTTTCACCATTTCGGCGGCCTTCAGCCGGATGTCGATGGCAGTCCAGGCCACCGCCTCAAGTCCAGGCGCGGCCATCAATCCCCGCTTCCTCTCGCCCTCGATCCAGAGCTTCAGCTTGGCGTTCTGCGCGCTGATCGTGTTGCGGTGCGCGCCGCAATCCTCGGCGATCTGCTGCAGGTCCACACGGACGCCGAAGATCTTCTCCAGGATGGACCGCCGCACCCGGTAGTGCGAGAACGAGCCAGACAGCTGCTGCATCGCGCGCTCGGTCAGCCAGGCGATGGCGGCTTCCCATTCCGGGTTCGGGCGCCGGGCGGCGCAGCATGGCCGGCCGCAGTCGCAGATGACGTCGCGCGGTGCACAGCGAGCGGTCAGGACCGCCTGGTGCAGCTCGGGCAGCATGCCCAGTTCGCTGCGGATCATGCCGGCCTGCGCGGCACCGTCGACGCCGACGAGTCCCTTCCCCGAGCCGATGGCCGGCGTCATGGCCTTGTTCATGGCCGATGCCTGGTACTGCTGGCCCGAGTAGTTGAACGCGAACACCAGCGCCGCGTGCGAGCTGTCGAAAAGGCGTTCTTCCATCGTGTTTTCCCCGGTCACATTCATTCCTTCACGCCGCCTGTAGCGGCAACTGTTCTACGCTGACCTGCACGCATGGGGACGTGCTGTAGCGCTTGCTGATGCGGTATTCCACTGCCTGGGCGTCGTCCAGCCAGACGATGCCGTTCATGCCGTCTTTCACGGCCTTGAGCACGTTATCGGCGTCCGGCTTCTTGGTGGCTGCCACGAGACCCGCTGCGGCGTCGCGCTGGCGCTTCTTGGACCAGCTGGCCGGGATCTGCAGGTTGATGTCCAGCCACAACTCGACCGGCCCCTCGATCGGCGGCCGGCCCGACATGGCCTGCGTGGCGAAGAGCTTCACCAGGTTCTCGTACGTCGCGGTCTTCTCGGGCGTGTAGGTCCGGACGAAGCTGCCCTGCCGCGCGAACTTGGGCCGGCCCTTGGCTACGGGCTGGCCCGGGATGGCGAACACCACGCGGCGCAGTGGCCGCGATTCGTCGAAGAGCGGGTTCGTCGTCATGCCACCACCTGCCCCGGCGCCACGCCGTACATGAGCCGGTACACACGATCGAACTCGCCCGGGTTCATACGCTCGGCCTTGCTGACCTCGCGTTCCATGAGCCGCTGGTCGCCCGACGCGGCGATGACGCGCAGCCGGAACCAGATCGCGTGCTCGTCCGGGTCGCGCTGGACGCCCAGTTCTTCCGCCTTGCCCTGGACGCCTTCCGCCGTTGCATCCCAGTCGGTCGCAGACGGCGTGCCGCCCTTCTGCTCGGCCATGGCCTCGTCGAGGAACATCTCCAGGAAGCCCGGGTTCACCGGCGACGTGTCCCTGTCGGCGTCCCTTCGCGCGCACGCGAGGGCATGAGCCCGGAGCAACGCCGGCACGCCGATGCAACGATCTGCAATCCGGAGCAACGCTTCGTGCGCGCGCGAGGACAGCCGCAACGCCCTGCCCTTCTCGGCTTCGAGCTGCACCAGCAGTTCGCCCACCGCGTCAGCGGAAAGCGGCGGCGGCGCGGAGTTATCCACAGGACCTACACCGTGTGAAGCACCTACGCCGCTTGGGTACGTATTGTTTTTCTGGCTATGGCTATGGTTAACCAGCGCGGGTTCTCCATTGGGTTCTATGTGGGTTTCATCGTGAAAACCCAATGGGTTTTCTGGTGGGTTACCAGTGGGTTGTATTTTCCGAGGACGACCGCCCTTTTTCCCGTTCTCTCGGTTTGCGTCAGCCTTCGGTTTGGCTTTTTCGATCTCGACATCGATTCGCTTGTGGCGATAGCCATCAGCGGTGTCCAGAAAGAACTGCGTCAGCACGCTGTCGACCGCCTTTTGCTCGGCCTTGTCCGTGGCGCGTGCGATGCGATACACGGCCTTGCGATCGGGCGGCAGCGGCTTCTCGGTCGAGTAGTAGAAGTCCATCAGGCGGTTGTAGGCGCCGTCCTCGACCATTGAGAGGTGGACCGTGTCGCGGGCGTAATCGCCCGTGTAACGTTTGTAGAAATTCATGAGGCCCTCCATTGCAGAAGGGCCTCGAAGTTGATGCTTAGCGCTGCTCTTCCAGCAGCTTCAACAAGCCTTGCGCAAGCGCCCGGACGCAATCCAGTGGCACATTGATTTCTTCGATACTGACCGACTGAAAATCCTCCGCTATGCCGGCCACGGTGATCTTGACGTCCTTGTAGGGCGTCAGGTCGATGGAAATCTGTGGCCGGTCGCCAACCACAACGAACCCGCCTTTCCCGTCCTCTTGCATTGTTGTCTGCCTCATGCCCTGCCCGGTTAAGGAGACGGGCATGCGCGGCATGGCAGGCAACCACCGCGCGCTGGTGGCCACCAGCTGCCCGACTGAAAAACGCATTGTCGCTCATCACGCCACCTCCAGCCCCTTCCGGGCGAGCGTACGCAGCGCCTGGTATTCGTCGCGGGGCAGGCAAACCATGCTGTCGTCGCCGGGCGCGACGACGACCAGCTCGAGCACCTCGAACAGCGTGCAGAACTCGGCGAAGCTCAGGCGGTGCCCGCTGTTGTTCAGGAAGCGCGAGAAGTTCGTCGCTTCGACGCCGATGCGCTCGGCCACCTTCTTCTGCGTGAGCGGAGCAACGCGGTTCAAGACCATCGATTCCAAGCTAGGCATGCGATGCTCCAATGTGCTCGATCGATTCCATAGGATTGACCCCAACGAAACAACGAAGCCGGGCGCCACGGCGGCCGGCCAGAATGAAATGGGAAACGGGTGCTACTACCTGATGCCGGGCGGCATGGCGGCGAGATCGGCGCGGGCGAAGGCCCGGGCGCGGAACAACAGAAAGCGACTGCGCATGACGCAGCATGGTCATACCCCCGGTCGGGCCACGGTGGGCCTGTTCAACGTAGCGCGGACAGGCCGCGCAGCCATCAATGTCCGCCTGACGCCCTCACGAACGCCCAGTCGACTTTGTCGTTCAACTCTTCGCAAGTCACCGCGCCTTCCGTAATGCGCTCCATCGCCGGGCAATGCTCGGCCGGCACGTGCCGCCCCTCATCAGTCCATTGATGGACGGCGCCTTTGGTGACGCCGAGAAGCTTGGCCAAGGCCGCGTAGCCCCCTACCAAATCAGCCGCACGCTTAACTGGGTGATCGCTCATGATGGAAAATCAGTCCGAAATTGCGAGTAAGTATAGAGTATCTGGACATCCAGGTAAAGAAAACATAGACCTCCCGCGTCTAGATTCTCTGTACCATCGCGCGATGGAAATGAAGTCTTGGATCCGTCTCGCCCGCAAGAAGGCTGGCCTCACGCAGGAACAGCTGGCGGAGAAACTCGGCCTTACGAAGGGGAACATCTCCGCCTGGGAGAATGGGCGGCACGAAGCCAGCTTCAGCCAACTTGAGGCAATCGCAGAGCTCAGCGGACTTCCGATAGGTCACGACGCGTCTGCGCCCGCGGTTGGAGCCGGCAACATGATGGCGTGGCAGAAGGAGGACGCGGCCCGCCTGAGCGCACTGTTTGTGCAGCACCGCGGCCGACTCAGCGTCGACGAATTCGGCCGCAGGTACGAGATCGGACCAAAGATCACGCAATACCTGGCCGGCCAGATACCGCTTTCGATGGAGGCGGCGATCGGCTTCGCCCGTGGCCTCGGCGTCGAATTGAAGGCCTTTAGTCCGCGACTCGATGCCGAGCGAAATCTCCCCGCTACGGAAGCCAGCGGCATTGTTCGGTTGCAACCAGGGAGCGAAGCGGGCACGACACCGGCCGCCCGGTTACAGGCCGTAATGTCCGAACAACACTTGGACGTCGCAGGCCTCGCAAAGCTTCTAGCCGTAGAGCCGGCAGTGGTACGGTCTCTGCTCGAACCCGACTCCCCCAAGCTGGGCCTGCACCATGCGGTGAAGCTGCAAGAGGCCTACGGCTACAGCCCGAAGTGGCTGATCAATGGCCAGGGCGATCCGAAGCTCAGCGGCGCCATCGAGCCTGAACTGGACGAGCCCTCACTCCCGTTTGATACGTTCCAAATTCCTGACGACGCATTCAGGAAGATACCCGTTAGAGGCATGGCGCAGTTAGGTGACAACGGACACTTCGTGGACGTCGAGTACCCCGTTGGGCACGGCGACGGCTACGTCTTCTTCCCAACCAAGGACCCCGACGCATATGCGCTGCGCTGCAACGGCGAGTCGATGCGGCCGCGGGTAAAGCACAACGAATTCGTGGTGGTCGAGCCGAACACCCAGGTCCAAAACGGCGATGAGGTCCTGGTGAAATCGCTGGACGGCCGGGTAATGGTGAAAGAGTTGGCCTACGTGCGTGATGGCATAGTGCACTTGTCATCGGTGAACGAGCGCCACGGCATGCTTCGGATTCCACAGGATCAGATCGAGCGCATGCATTTCGTCGGTGGCATCGTGAAGCGCTCAGCCTGGCGACCTGACTGACAAAATACTGCTACTCACAGAGGGCATAACATGGACTTCAACGATTCATTCGCAAAGGCCACCGCAAAAGCTGCGGCAAGGGCGACGCTGACAGCTTTTCTACCCTTCGGCGCCACGGTTTGGGACGCCGCTGAGAAAGCACAGAAGGCCGTCGACTCTGCAGCGACGAAGGGCATGGAGGACTTGAAGGCCGAACTAGCCAAACAGGAACTCCGCGGCCAGTTTGAGCACCAACAAGCGCGCATTGCCCAAGAGCTCGCCATCGCACAGCGAATCGCCAACGCAGAAGAGGTGGAGATTGAAGAGTATTACGATGGAAGTGGCAAGGGGAATGCTGGCCTCGGCATCGACATGAATGCGAAGACGGCTCACCTGGGCGTCGGCGCTGAAGGCCGCCGCGTTACGAAGCGAATCTATCGATTCAAAGGCTTGCTGCCGGGCGTCGCCGAAGCTGTAGAACAAGTGATCGAGCAAGGCGAATAGCCCTGTATCGCGCGTATCGTTGAAAGGCCCGCCATCCCGCGGGCTTTTTGTTGCCTACTTCCCCCGTCTCAACGCCGCGACCACCCGCTGGTCCAGCCCCGCCCGGTAGAGCGTGGCCCCCGCCTGGGTAAGCAGCGCCCTCTCCTTTCCTTGGATTGCTGGATCACACAGCAGCATCGCCAGACCGGCGATTACGTCGTCGATTTCCAAATCCACAGCATCGTCGAGCGCCATCTGCTCGAACTCTCGGATCACATCGTCCGGTCCCATTTGTCGTTTCTCCGCTACTAAGTGCGGGCAAGTCTAGCGCGTGCACACAAGGGGCAGGTATAGAAAACATCGACATATGTATAGATTCACTTGACTTCCAAAGTCTAGCGAATCTATACTTTTTCCGCGCCGCTGACGTTCACAGCGGTTCGCTGGAGACAGACGATGCCAAATGCCATTCCCACCGCTGCTGCGTACCGGCACGCCCATGAGGCGCACCAACGCGCCGCCGGCGGCCAGGTGGTGACCACCCGCACGCTGGTGCGCGAGACGGTGACTCGGATCCACGGCCGCGACCATTTCGAGTTCCGCGGCACGGCCGAGGATTCTGTCTACGAGGCCGCGCTCGACCGCAAGAACTCCCTCGACATTTACCGCTCGCCGGCCATCGCCTACCGCTACGGGGAAGGCGACGAGTACGTGGTGATGGTCCGTTGCTTCGGCCTGGACTGAGCCCGGCCATGAACCGCGACTTCTTCCTGACCGCACTGCTGATCTGCACGGCCCCGCCGCTGGTGGTGCTGGCCGCAACCCTCTTCAGCCGGGGATGGCAATGAAACGCCGCCCGACCACCCGCCGCGCCATCGCCGAACTGCTGGCCCTCTGGGCCGGCACCACCCTCGCCATGGCGGCCTTGTTTCTCGTCTACCACTTGGCCAGCGCCGAGCCGCGCCAGCCCGCAACCACCGCGTCCAGGAGCGCCACATGAATCCCGAAATCACCTGGGAGGCCTGGCTGCGCGCGCAACGCGCCGCTGGCTTCCGCCCCACCGGCCGCTGGCTCGCCAGCGGTGAACCTGAACTGATCCGCATCCACTGAGGCCACGCCCATGAACATCGTCACCATCCGTGCCAGTTCGCTGGCCGAACTCTTCGACTGCCCGGCGCGCTGGGAAGCGAAGCACATCCTGGGCATGCGCATGCCCTCGGGTGCGGCCGCGCATCTGGGCACCGCCGTCCACGCCAGCACCGGGCTGTTCGACCAGGCCACGCTCGACGGCGCGCCCATCACCGCCGACGACGCCGCCGGCGCGCTCGTCGACACGATCCGCGACAAGAACGCCGAGGTCGACTGGGACGAGACCAATCCGGCGGATGCCGAACGCATCGGCCTGGCGCTGCACGCCCGCTACTGCGTCGAGATCGCGCCGCGTCAGCACTACATCGGCGTCGAGATCGCCTGCGATCGCCTGGAGATCCCCGAACTGGGCCTTGCGCTGACTGGCACCACCGACCGGGTGCGCACCACCACCGACGGCGCAGGCATCAGCGACTTGAAGACCGGCGGCCGGGCCGTGGGCGCCGATGGCGTCGCAGTCACCGCCGGGCACGGCCCGCAGCTGGGTGTTTATGAGCTGCTGGCCGAGCACGCGATGGGCATCCCCATCAGCGCGCCGGCACAGATCGTGGGCCTGAACACCGGCAAGACGGCTGCCGCGCAGCGCGTTGGCGTGGGCGAAATCGCCTCCCCGCGCGTGACGCTGCTGGGCACCGAGGAACAGCCGGGCCTGTTGCAGCATGCCTCGCGCCTGATCCATTCCGGCGCCTTCTACGGCAACGGCAAGTCGGTGCTGTGCTCGCCGAAGTACTGCCCGCGCCACGCCACCTGCCCCTACAAGTCCTGACCACAAATTTCGAAATTTCGAAACTTCGAGAGATGACCGCTATGTCCGCAACCGCCACCCTTGAACAAATGCGCGCGCCCGCCGTGCGCGAAGCCGCCCCTGCACCCGTCGTCACGATGGGCTTCGGCAGTCTGCAGTCCTTCGAACTGATGCAGCGCGCCGCCAACCTGCTCGCATCGTCCACCCTCGTGCCTGCGGCGTACCGCAAGGTGATCGAGAAGCTGGACAAGTACGGCAACGTGAAGGAATCGCGCGAGAACCCCAACGCGCTGGCCAACGCCGTCGTCGCGCTGAACATGGCGCAGCGCATGGGCGCCGATCCCCTGATGGTGATGCAGAACCTGTACATCGTCGAAGGCCGGCCGTCCTGGTCGTCGCAGTGGATCCTCGCCGCTATCAACGGCAGCGGTCGATTCTCACCGCTGCGCTTCGATATCAAGGTGCTGGGCAAGAAGAATGTCGAGCGCACCGAAACGGTCTGGGAAGGCGGCAATCGCACCAGCGTCACGAAGAAGGTCGACATCCTCGACAAGGTCTGCATCGCCTGGGCCATCGAGAAGGAAACCGGCGAGCGCCTGGAATCGCCGGCTGTGTCGATCGAGATGGCCGTGAAGGAAGGCTGGTACACGAAGAACGGCAGCAAGTGGCAGACCATGGACGAGGTCATGTTGCGGTACCGCACGGCCAGCTTCTTCGGCAAGCTCTACGCCCCCGAGCTGCTGATGGGCCTGCAGACCGTCGAGGAAGCGCAGGACATCATCGATCTGAACCCGGACGGCTCGTACTCAGTCGCCAGCGCCTCGGTCAACGAACTGCGCGGCGCGGCACGCACCGCCGCGGCCCAGCCCGCCGAGGTAGTCGAGCACCCCGAGGAGCCGACGGGGGCGACGGACGACAACCAGTCGCCCGACGATGCAGGCGACGAGGACGGCGGCCAGCAAGCCGAGCTGATTCCGGCGGACGAAAGCAGCCAGCAGCAAGACGACCGTGCCCCGCTCAGCTTCAAAGACGTAAATCGCGAGCTGCTCCAGGCGCAGACCGTCGAAGACCTGGACTTCGCCCGCAGCCAGATCAAACAAGTGGTAGGCGAAGCGGAACAGGCCACGCTGCACCAGGTCGCCTCGCGCCGCATGCGCGAGCTGACGCAGCCGGCAGAGGATGTCGCGCCGGCGCAAACGACCACCCGCCGCCAGCGCGCCCCCATCAACGCCGACTGAAACACCTGTGAGAGAGGACTGCCCGCGCGGACGGCTGTAGCGCGGGAGGAAGAACAGCGCCGCGCCGCCGAATGCTGAGGCGCGGCCCGAATGCAGACACGCACACCAGGACACCGAAATGAGCCAATCGCCCGAATTCAAAGCCACGATGAACATGACCGCCAACACTCTCGGCAAGGACCTGCTGTCCGCCCTGGTGCTGGAAATGAAGATGATGCCCGACACGTGGGTGAAGCTGTCCGAGAAGAAGCAGAACGACATCATCGACCGCCTGCGCAGCCGCGTGGACGCGTCCGTGAAGATGGCCGTGCACCTGATCGCCGCGAACGGCCGCACCGTGGTCCGGGGCGATCTGGACAAGATCACCATCAAGGACGGCGCTCAGGCGCTGATCAAGATCGGGAAGTCGGTTGCCGCGCTGCACGAACTGGCCGAGGCCCAGGGCCAGGCCGTGCTGCTCGTGTTGAGCGGCGGCGAAGGCCAGTACACCGGCGGCATGGACGAGGTACGGGGCGAGTCCGATCAGCGCGCATTCGAGATGGGCCGCGAGTACACCGACGGCGATGGTGATGGCATGCCGGACGCCGACGCGCCAGCGGATGACGACGTTGTCGACGTCGACGCGAAGACCGTCGCTATCGAGCACCAGCCGCTGAAGGAAGAGCTGGATGCGTCCTACGAGGAAGGCTACAAGGCCGCGTCCGAGGGCAAGCCGGAGAGCGACTGCCCGGTGATGGCCGGCCCGCTGTGCATCGAGTGGGTGAAGGGCTGGAAGGATTGGCACGACGAGCACCCCGAAGAGGATCCGATCTACGCCGATGTCGAGGCCTTCGTCATTGCGAAGCAGCGCGTATCCATCACCCAGATCCAGCGCCACTTCACCATCGGCTACAACCGCGCTGCGCGTCTGGTCGAGCGCCTGGAAGCCAAGGGCGTCATCAGCGCGGCTGACGCGGACGGCCAGCGCAAGGTCCTGAAGAGCACCGAAGACCAGGAAGGGTAAGCAGCCATGAAGATCACCGCCATCCACGCCCGCAACTTCCTCGGCCTTCGGGCGGCCGACATCATCCCTGCCACGCCGGTGTCGCTGATCTGCGGCCCGAACGGCGCCGGCAAGTCCAGCCTGCAAGAAGCCGTGCGCATGGCCCTGACCGGCGAGAGCGTGCGCGTGGGCCTGAAGAAGGAATACGACCAGCTGCTTCACGACGGCGCAGAAACGGGTACGGTGGTCGTATCCGCCGGCCCGCAAGCGAACAGCATCGCCCTGCCCTCGGGCAAGCTGACCGCCGGGCTGCAGGCTGACCCGCGCCTGCCGTACGTGCTGGATGCCCAGCGCTTCGCCCGCCTGGAGGTCAAAGAACGCCGCGCGTTCCTGTTCGACCTGATGGGCCTCAAGCTCGGTACCGACCTGGTTCGCGAGCGCCTGGTGGCGCGCGGCTGCCAGCCCAAGAAGATCGAGGCGGTCCTGCCGCTGGTGCGCGCCGGCTTCGACGCCGCCGCGAAGGAAGCGCAGACCAAGGCCACGGCCGCCAAGGGCGCGTGGCGCGCCGTCACTGGCGAGACTTATGGGTCGGTGAAGGCCGGCGACTGGAAGGCTTCGGTGCCGGCCGGCGCGCCCGCCCCCGAAGACGTGAACGCAACGATCTCGGAGCTGCAGGCCGACATCGCCGAGGCGTCGACCGAGGCCGGCGACATGCAGCGCCAGCTGGGCGAGATGGACGCCGCCGCGCGCCAGCGCGCCGCCCGCGACACGAAGATCCGCGAGCTGGCCGACAAGGCTGCCGGCCTGGCCAAGGCCCAGGAATCCACCGACCGCGCCCAAGCCGAGCGCGATGCCTTCCTGCCCAAGGTCGAAGCCATGCGTGCGGCCGCCGGCGGCAAGTCGGCGGGAATGCCGTGCGCGTGCCCCGAATGCGGCGTGCTGCTGCAGTACCTGGCCGGCCAGCTGGCCCTGCGCGAGCCTACGCAAGCCGATCCGGAAGCGGCCGGCCGCCTGCCCGAGTACGAGCGCAGCCTGACCGTGCTGGAAAACGCGCTGAAGAGCCGCACCGCCGAGCGCGATGGGGCGAAGAATGCCGCGACGCAGCTCGACCTGCTGCGCAAGGACGCCGCTGCCGATGCCGGCGACGACGACGCGGAACTGCGGAAGACCGTCGAGGCTCAGCTGGCCAACCTGCAGGCAGCCATTGCTGCGACCGGCAAAGAGCTGGAAGACGTGCGCACAGGCCAGCGCGCCGCCGCGCAGGCCGCTGAGCAGACCACGATGGCCGCGCAGCACCACGCCGACGTAGTGGCATGGGATGCACTGGCCGAGGCACTGGGCCCCAGCGGCATCCCCGCCGAGCTGCTGGCCGAGGCGCTGGGCCCGATCAATGAGCGCCTGGCAGCCATGGCCAACCTGTCGGAATGGGCACGCATCGGGATCGAGACGGACATGTCCATCACCGCCGACGGCGGCCGCCCCTACGCCTTGCTGTCCGAATCGGAGAAGTGGCGCGCCGACGCAATGATCGCCGAGGCCATCACGCACCTGACGGACCTGCGCCTGCTGGTGCTGGACCGTGCTGACGTGCTGATCGGTGCCGAGCGTGATCGGCTGTTCTGGTGGCTCGACGACCTAGCTGCTGTCTATGACATCGACACCGCACTGGTGTTCATGAGCCTCAAGACCGCGCCGACGTCTTTGCCGCCAAATATCACGTCGTTCTGGATCGAAGACCACGAGGTCGGCACGGTACGGGAGGCAGCATGAACACCCAACAGCAACGCCGGATCATCCGGCTGCCCGAAGTCTGCGAGCGCGTAGGCCTGGGTAAGACCGCCATCTACGGCCGCATCAAGGACCACACGTTCCCCTCCCCGATCAAGCTCGGCCGCGCCAGCGGCTGGGTCGAGGAAGAGGTGCAGCAGTGGGTCGACGAGCAGATCGAAGCCTCGCGCCGGAAGCACTGATGTCTACCAACGCTGCCTTGGGCATGACGGTCGTAGCAGCAATCGCCTACATCGCCGCGAGCGTGTGGGCGGCACGCCGCCAGGCGAAGTGGATGGCCGAGATGGAAGAAGAATTCAAGAACGGAAAGAAACAATGACCATGAACCTTGATGCGCTCGAGCGGGCCGCAGTGGCCGGCACAATGAAATGGCGTGATGCCCATGCGCTCGTCTCGTTGGCACGCCAGCTGCTGCGCCTGCGCGCCGTCGCGCGCGATTTCTATAACGCCACCGTCGCCAATCCTGAGCTGCGCCTATCCGCGAGCAACAAGAAGATCCGCGACGAGGCTATCCGAGCGGGAGAGCGCCTGCGTGAGAGCCTCGAAGCCACGGCGCCGGGTGCCGCGCCCCAGAGCGAGCATGCGGAGAATATGCCGCCAATCTCCGCAAATTATGCGGAGATTACCCCGGGCACGCTGCCCTACCCGACCGAGCCGACCGACGCGCTGCTCGAAGTGCTGGGCCTGATGCTCTACACCACCACCCCGATCGCGCATGCCCTGCGCGCGGCCGGCACCGACATTCCGAAACGCTGTGAAGAAGAGCAGGCGCACGTGCTGCACTGGCTGGTCCAGTTGGCGCTCCAGCACGGCGCGGAGTGGCGCGCGCGGGCAGCGAAAACCATTGACGAGCTGCAGGCGGCAACGCAGGCCACCAGCGAGGTGCGCGCGTGAATAGCCTACGCGACCTCCTTCAGCGCATTTCGGATGCTCGCAAGTTTGTTGAGCTCACGCGTTGCGAGGCGATGCCTCGCCTCCGCTTTCGAAACTGTATCCGCCGCGAAGCCTTTGGTAGAACCGGCTCGTTGACGCATCGCGCGGTGCGAGAAAGTCGTAAGCCGTTGCACCTGGAGCAATGGCAGCATCATTTCCGGTGGGATTGGCCTACCGAGCAGCGTTCGCATCGAATACAACGCCTCGTCAAGGCGGTCGGTCTCGGCCTTAAAGGCGTTCCCAGGGGCATGCATCCGCATGCTCTCTGCCGAGTCTCGTATCGCGCGGACTACATCGATACAAACGGCTACCACAGCATGTGCCGTATCGAGAGCCTCCTCTTGTCGCTCCTTCTTCCGAATCGCAATCTGCGCGCGATTTTGGTACCAGGCCACGCCAAATGCCCCAACGATAGCGAAGATCGATCCTATCGCCTGGACCCACGCTGCGATGACTTGCTGAAATGCGGCCGCGTTGCTCTCCATAAACCCTCCCGTTTTTGGACGGCATCCTAGCATGAGCGTTGCCTACTACAACGAGATCGAGCCTTACGCCGCGCAGTGGCTGCGCAACCTGATCGCCGCCGGGCACATCGCCCCGGGCGACGTTGACGAGAGTGACATCCGGGATGTTCGACCTGACGACCTCCGCCCATACCGACAGTGCCACTTCTTCGCAGGAATCGGCGTATGGTCACGCGCCCTCCGCATGGCTGGATGGGGCGACGATCGACCTGTTTGGACCGGTTCCTGTCCGTGCCAACCTTTCAGCGCGGCAGGCGCAGGACTTGGCTTTGCTGACGAGCGGCACCTCTGGCCGCACTGGTATCACCTCGTCAGTGAGTGCCACCCTGCAATCGTCCTTGGAGAGCAGGTTGCGAGCAAAGACGCAGATCCTTGGATCGACCTTGTATGCGATGACCTGGAAGCCGTGGGTTACGCCGTCGGGGCGCTCCCGTTTCCGTCTGCGGGCATCGGTGCGCCGCACATCCGAGACAGGCTCTACTGGGTCGCAGCATCTGGAGATGGACGGCGTTTGGTTTCCCGTCGAGATGTTCCGAGGGTGGACGACGCCAGCCGCGCGAGACTGGAAAGACTCGCCGGGAATGGTGGCGCAGCGCGACGGCAAGGATCGCCTCGATCAGTTGCCCAGGCAGGCGTACTTGGCCGGCTGGCCGACCTGCACGACGATGGACGCGAACCGGGGCGCGAAGGATGCGCGACCGTGGGACACGGGACGCCCGCTGAACCAGATCGCGGCGCTGTCGGGCTGGCCCACGCCAGCGGCGTTCGACACCTCGACGCCAGGCGACGTGGGTCGGCTTCTGGAACGTCGCGCGCTGTATCAGGCGAGGCATGGCAACAACGGCTTCGGGATGAATCTTGCGCAAGCGTCGGCGGCCTTGGCGGGCTGGCCCACGCCGATGGCGGGCACCCCTGCGCGGAACGGCAACAACGAGGCAGGGAACAACGACAGCAGCCGGAAGACAGTGGCTATGTGCAAGACGGATCAGCCGGCCCGACTAACGGCCTCTGGCGAGCTGCTGACTGGCTCCTGTGCCGGGATGGAAAGTGGCGGCCAGTTGAGCCCGGCACATTCCCGCTGGCTCATGGGGCTCCCGCCCGAGTGGGACGCCTGCGCGCCTACGGAAACGCGATCAACGCGGAAGCGGCGCGCGTCTTCGTCGAATGCGTGATGGAGAGCCTAGCATGCTGACCAACCACTGCTACCAAGGCGACTGCCGCGACGTCATGCGCGACCTGATTGCGGCCGGCGTGCACGTGCAGTGCATCGTCACCAGCCCGCCGTACTGGGGCCTGCGCGACTATGGCGTGGCCGGACAACTGGGGCTGGAACCGACGCTGCACGAGTTTCTGACCAACATGGTCGAGGTGTTCGACCTGTGCCGGGATCTGTTGGCGGAAGACGGCGTCATGTTTCTGAATATGGGCGACAGCTACGCCGGAAGCCGTGCTGCCGCAGGCGACAGCAGCTCGAGCAACAAGGGCAACACCGCGTCCAAAGGTCTCCCTGCCGGCATGACCGCCAGCCGCCGGCGCGACGACGCGGCCATTCCGCGCAGTGACGTGCGCGTGGAAGGCTTGAAGCCGAAAGATCTGGTCGGCCAGCCATGGCGCCTCGCCTTTGCGCTACAGGATGCCGGCTGGTGGCTGCGACAGGACATCATCTGGCACAAGCCGAACCCGATGCCGGAATCGGTGCGCGACCGCTGCACAAAGGCGCACGAATACCTGTTCCTGATGACGAAGGCGGAGCGGTACTACTTCGACGCCGACGCCATTAAAGAACCAGCCACCTATGGCCCGACGCCGACAGGTGTGGGCTTCGGCCATGGCTATGACGAAGATCCGAAGCCCCGCGTTCGGGTACCGGGCAATGTGAACCCGGCGAAGGGGCAAGCAGCGTACGAGGCGGGCGACGAGCGGCACCGCACGAAGGCAGGCCTCCAAGCCTATGCGCAGAAGGTACGGGACAGCGTGGCGCGCGGAGGTTTCGAGGGAAAGACCAACGACCTGCCAGGCCGGGAGGCCTTTCGCGCGATCACGGAAATGCGCAATCGTCGATCCGTCTGGACGATCTCCACGAAGCCATACGCCGGCGCGCACTTCGCCACCTTTCCGGAAGACCTGGTCGAGCCGTGCGTACTCGCCGGCAGCCGGCCAGGCGACATCGTCTTCGACCCGTTCATGGGCTCCGGCACGGTGGCCAGCGTCGCCCAGCGGCTCGGCCGCCGGTGGCTCGGTGCCGAACTGAATCCCGACTACATCGCGCTCCAGGCGGCACGGACGCGGCAGCATGGGCTGATGCTGGAGACTTCGCCATGAACTCAGTTCTCTACCTCATGCCACCCAGCGAAGCTATCGTTCTTATCGTTCTCGTATGTCCATTTCGTCCCGCACGTCGAGCAGGTGAAAGACGTCTTGATGATGGCGGCTTGCCCGAATGGACGGATCTTCTCACTGCCGGTTTCAACAAGGGCATCGTGACCCCGCTCCCCCCGCCTGTCGGGGACGATCGAAAAACACGCATCGCACTTCGCCATGGCCGTCTCCTAAAAACTGAAGCGATCCTAGCATGACGAAAGAACGCCCCATCCTCTTCTCCGGCGCCATCAACCTCAGCCGCTATACGCCAGCTGGGATGAGAGCCGCACTGGCATTCGCAGGCACAGTTACGGCGACGGTGCGCTCAATCGGTGGTCGAATGCCCGGCATTTGACCCGTGAGCGCGAAGCCTCGCCCTGATCTCCTTCTCAATCTCGACGTAGAGCGGCGTTATCTCTTTCTCGACCTTTTCCCACCCCTCCGTCTCCATCTTCCAATCCTCGGCCTGATGGCCGATCTGCTTGGAAACGATCGCACTCCACAAAAGCTTGCAGATCTTCTCGTAACGCTCCTTCATAGCGGCCGGGAAAAAAATCGCGTTCTTTGAAATGTAGGACGAAAGCTCCCCATGCGCCTTCCGGACGCGATAGAGGCGCCTCCAGAAAACAACTCGAATGTATTCCTTGTTGCGATCGGCGGCCCCTCGGACATCGTCCTTATCAACATCGCTGAGTTCACTGCCCTGCAATACTGCTTCAAATCTGGCTGGCGACATTTGGTTCAAGTCTGGGTATTCCTGCATCGGATGGACAAGCCATGTGACAAGGTCCTTCGTTTCGTCGAGCAGACGCCAGGCTTCAGGAAGGACGGCAAATTCACGCTCCTGGAGTTTGAGTACACCGCCAAGCAATGAATCAATTTCGATTTTCAGGCGTTGTACTTCTTTTGCTTGCTCATGCTTCAGCGCATCAAGCCGCTCCTGAAACCTGTTCTCGATCCACTTCTTTCCGAGAAACTGGAACAAGAGATATGCAACGGCGGCGCCCCCTCCGCCATATGCGACGATACCGCCGATAAATGCTGAAATCTCTTGCGCATATGGTGTCATCGTGCAATTCCGCGTATAGAAATAAGGTGGTCAGCCCACGCCTGCATCATCTGCCGGCGTTCGGACAAGTACTGCGCGTGGTTGTACGCCGCGCGCACCTTGTTTCGCTCGACGTGCGCGAGCTGGCGCTCGATGACGTCCGGTCGGAAGCCGAGTTCATTCAGCGCCGTCGACGCCAGCCCCCGGAACCCGTGCCCCGTCATGCGCGAGTGGTACCCCAGCCGGTACAGCGCGTAGAGCATCGTGTTGTTGCTGATGTGGCCAGTCTTGCCGCGCGGGCTGTAGAACAGGTATGCGCGGTGGCCATTGATTTCGCGCAATTCCTTCAGCACGGACAGCGCCTGCGTCGATAGCGGCACCACGTGAGGGTCGCGCATCTTCATGCGCTCAGCCGGCACCAGCCACTCGGCCTTGTCCTCGTCGATCTCGTCCCATCGCGCCTGGATCATTTCCGTCGTGCGCACGAACGTCAGCGTCATGAACTGCAACGCCAGACGCGTCACCTTGTCGCCCTCGTAGCCATCGATATCGCGGAGCAGCTGCGGCAGTTCGGCCAGCGGCACCCTGGCCTGGTGCTGGACCGGCGCCGCCTTGAGCACGACCTCGCTATCGATGTCGGTGGCCGGGTTGCGGTCGCACAAGCCATAGACGATGCCGTACTGGAACACAGCGCGCATGCGCTGCAGCACGCGCTTTGTGGTGTCGCGGACGCCGCGCGCCTCGACCTTCTTCAGCAGCGCCAGGATGGCGGGCGCGCGGATGTCGGAGATAGGCGTGCTGCCGAGGACCGGGAAGACGTCGTTCTCGAGCGAGGCGAGGACCTTGCCGGCATAGACCTCGTTCCAGCTTTCCTTCTGGGTGGCATGCCAGTCACGAGCGACCGCCTCGAAGGAATTGCCAGCGGCGATCTTGGCCGCGAGGCGCTGATCCTGTTTGGCAGTGCCGGGGTCGGTGCCGGCGGCCAGCAGGGTGCGCGCCGAATCGCGCTGCGCGCGCGCCTGGGCCAGGGTGACTTCGGGGTACACGCCGAATCCGAGGCGATTCTCGCTACCTGATGGCCTGAAATATCGAAAGCGCCACAGCTTGCGGCCGTCGGGCATTACCTCCAAAAACAGGCCACCACCGTCCGCCAGCTTGTACGGTTTCTCTTTTGCTTTGGCGTTACGGAGTTTGGTGTCTGAGAGCGGCTCGACGCGGATGGGCATTTTTTCGTGGCACCGAAAATCGTGGCATTGCCGGTGCCACGAATGATGCCTCGAAAAATGCCGGATGCCAACGATTCGTCACGAACTTTGATGAACGTCGAAAGGCCGGGAAGCCTTGATTTATCGCGGAGCGGAGGACTTTGGAGAACTGCTGCGGACTTGATTATGGTCCCGCCGACAGGAATCGAACCTGTATCTAGCGCTTAGGAGGCGCTCGTTCTATCCATTGAACTACGGCGAGCGGACCGTCTGCACGGTGCGCCAGCCGCCATGGGCCGGCCGAGCCGGAAGACGGGGCGGAGTATAGCAAACTCGGCAAGTTCGGCCCATGGCCGGCGGCGGGTGCTGGTTCGACGGCGCGCGCCTTGCTGGTCACGCCGTCCGCTGGCGGTGGCTCGGGCGGCGCGCCGGTGGCAGGCCCTTGCCTGGCGGCTTTCGCAGCCTACCCAATCGATCAGTCCGCTCATGGCTTGCTCCCTGTTGGTTCGATGGTCCGCTCAGGCGGCGGTCAGGCCGGTGCCGGTACCGGTGCCGATCGATGCCAGCAGGGCGCGCACCATCGACAGGACGGTGTGGACGGCGGCACGGGGCTGGCGCAGGCAGGCGTCCACCTGTTCGCTGCGGGCCTGGCCGAGCAGGCACCAGGTGCAGAAGTGTTCGCAGTTGTTGGTCAGCAGGTGGTAGTGGTCTTCGCCGAGGCGGGTGCGGGCACGGGCGACGGCTTCCATGCCGAGGTAGCGGGCGCAGGGTTCAATCTTCACCGCCACTGTGTGACCGTGGGCGAACTGGGTGAGCGAGGTTTCCTCGACCGGGGCGGCGTGCAGGGCGTGGCAGAAGCCTGCGTAGTGGATGACGCGGCCGTTGCCGGCGTAGATGCCATGATGGACGTAGCCGTTGCGTTCCGTAACCAGATGGGCGCCGGGCAGGTAGTCGTCTTGTTGTTGGTTTTGGGTGTTCATGGCGGTTCTCGGTTCGGTGTCGGTGGGAGGCAGCCAGTGCTGTGTCGATGCCAACCAACCGCATCAAGCGTGCCAATGCCATCGAACCACGGCAGGACAAGGGGTTGCGGGCGATCGGCACCCCTTCCCGGCCAGAAACCGTGCGCGGCCATCCAACAGTTTTGTGAGCGATGTGTTGGCTGGCGGCCATCAACCGAGCTTCCACCTTGCCCATCCAGAGCCGGATAGCTGTGGCGGGTGCCAGCCGACACCCCTCGTGCCCGGTGTTGGGCCGGTGCCAACGCCGCAGGCCGTCCCGACGCCACGTCGCGCCCGCCATGCGCCCCCGGCCTCACAAAGCCCCTGTGGCACACCGATTGCTCTATACAGCCATGGCGCCACGCGCCGCCCCCCCGACTCTGGAGACCATCATGGCCACCCTCATCGTCAAGGACCTCGACACCCACCACGTGTTGGATTTCCGCGCCATGTCCTGCATTCGCGGCGGCGGCGCGCCGTGGGTGTTCGGCTGGATCCAGCCCTACGTGGCCTCCCGCCCGAGCGCGTCTCCAGTCGTGAACTTTTACGAGATCAACTACAGCTTCTATGCTGATCAGATGAACAACCAGTTCCAGAACATCGACGTCCAGAACAACGCGCCCAATTCGACCATCACCGTGGACGCCGCGCTGGACGCCCGGAACAAGGGTCGGTTGATCTGAGTCCTGCCCGGTAGCCGGGGGGCACTCCCACCGGCCACCCTTTGATGCTGCCCCGGGGGGCGGCGCTTGCGCGGAGCCGCTTTCTTCCGCGCCGGAGCACACCGTGACCTGCGCAACGGAATTCCGCTGGAGCTCGGCCGCCGCCACGGACGTCGGCCGGGTGCGGGAACGCAACGAGGACGCCTGCCTGGACCTGACCGAACGCGGCATCTGGGCGGTGGCCGACGGCATGGGCGGCCATGCCGTGGGGGACTTCGCCAGCCGGGCCATCGTCCAGGCCCTCTCCGGCCTGGGGCCGCCCGGCAGCCTCGATGGCGCGCTGGACGACGCCCGCACGACGCTGCTGACCGTGAACCAGGCGCTGATCGACGAAGCCGTGCGGATGAAGGTCCGGGTGATCGGCAGCACCGTCGTGGCGATGCTGGCCTGCGAGCGGCGATGCGGGTGCCTCTGGGCCGGCGACAGCCGGCTCTATCTTTTCCGGGCCGGCCATCTGAAACAGCTCACGCGCGACCACAGCCAGGTGGAGCGGCTGCGCGCCCGGGGGCTGATCACGGCCGAGGAAGCCAAGCACCATCCCGCCCACAACACCATCACGCGCGCCGTGGGCGCCGCCACCCGGCTCGACCTCGACGTGCTGACGCTAGAGGTGGGCGATGGCGATATGTTCCTGCTCTGCAGCGACGGCCTGAGCAACGAGGTGGAGGATGCCGGCATCGCGGCGGTGCTGGCAGCCAGCGCGGGGGACTGCGCGGCGGCGGCCAACGAGTTGGTGCAGCGCGCGCTGGTGAATGGCGGGCACGACAACGTGTCGGTTGTCGTACTGCGCGCCGAGGACATCGGCGGCGGCTCCGACATGACGCTGCTCAATCCGGAAGTCTGAGCGAAGCGAGGGGCCCTACTTCCCGCCCTCCGCCGCCCGGTTGCCCCGGAAATCCTTCGAATGGATGCCGTGCTTCTTGAGCAGCATCTGCACGTGCGAGCGATTCATCTCGAAGCGCCGCGCCAACTCCGCCACCGTGCCGCCCACTTCCTGCAGGCCCCGTTCGAGGAAGGCCCGCTCGGCCTCGTCGCTGGCGGCGCGCTTGGCCTCGGCGAGCGAGGTCGCCGTGGTCACGTCCGCCACGCCGGCGCGCCCTGCCCCCGCCACCACGGACAGCCCCGCCGGCCGGGGGCGGATGTCCTGCGGCAGGTGCGCCAGATCGGCCGTATCGCCGGCCAGGCAGGAGATCCGGTACATGATGTTGCGCAGTTCGCGGATATTGCCGGGGTAGTCGTAGTGCATCAGGAAGTCGCGCAGGCGGGGCGTCAGCTTGACCGGACGGCGCTTGAGCTGCCCAGCGGACTCATCGCCAAAATAGGCCACCAGCAGCGCGATCTCGTCGCGCCGCTCACGCAGTGCCGGCAGCGTCACATGGATCACGCTGAGCCGATAGAACAAGTCCTCGCGGAAGGTGCCCTCCTGGCTCATCCGCCGTAGATCCTTGTTGGTGGCCGCCACGATGCGGGCGTCCACCGAGATCACCTCGTCCGAACCCACGCGCTGGATCTCGTGCGCCTCCAGCACGCGCAGCAGCTTGACCTGCCCGACCAGAGGCAGTTCGCCGATTTCGTCGAGAAAGATCGTGCCGGTGTGGGCGCTCTCGAACTTGCCGCGCCGGTCGTTGGCGGCGCCCGTGAACGCGCCCTTCTTGTGGCCGAACAGTTCCGATTCGAGCAGGCTGTCCGGAATCGCCCCGCAGTTGACCGAGATGAACGGTTTGTCCGTGCGCGAGCCGTTGGCGTGGATCACCTTCGCCATCAGCTCCTTGCCGGTGCCGCTTTCGCCGTCGATCAGCACCGGGAGGTCGGTCGGGGAGGCTTTCTCCGCAATCTCCAGTGCCTCCAGCAGCTTGGGGTTGTCGCCGAAGGTGCCCTCGAAGATGAAGCTGCGCTCCATCAGCGCCTGGCGCCGCTCGCGCGAGGACAGGTCCACCGGCTCCACCTCGGTCACCGCCTCGGGCTCGGCCGAGGCGGCCGCCACGAAGCGCTCCTTGTGTGACAGCCCCATCACCTCGTCGCGCAGCGTGGTGGCCTGCTTGAGCAGCTTCTCGATCTCGGGCCGCTCCAGCCGCGACGACCAGCGCAGCGTCGAGCGCAGGATCTCGATCTTCTCGATCAGCCCGGCAAACGACACCGCGGAGGTAACAGGCGTGCCCTGGTTGAATAGCTTCATGCCGCGCTCAACTGTTTCTGGACCAACTGGTAGTACATGCCGCGGCGCGCGAGCAGTTCCTCGTGCCGCCCCTGCTCCACGATGCCGCCTTCGTACAGCACGAGGATCTTGTCTGCCTGCATGATTGTGCTGAGCCGGTGCGCGATGATGACGGCCGTGCGCCCGCGCAGGATCTCCTGCATGTTGGCGAGGATGTTGCTTTCCGATTGCGTGTCCAGCGCCGAGGTGGCTTCGTCGAACACCAGCAGGCGCGGGTCGTGGTACAGCGCCCGGGCGATGCACAGCCGCTGGATCTGCCCGCCCGACAGGCCGATGCCGCGCTCGCCCACCACCTGCTCGTAGCCGAGCGGCAGCTTGGAGATGAAGGCGTGCGCGTCCGCCATCTTGGCGACTTCCTCGATGCGGCGGCGGTCCGGGCTGTCGTCGCCGCAGGCAATGTTCTCGGCAATCGTGCCCGAGAACAGCAGGTTGGTCTGCATCACATAGCCCACCTGGGCGCGGTAGAAGCCGGCGTCGATCACATTGAGGTCGTAGCCATCCACCGACATCGACCCCTCGCTCGGCTTGTAGAAGCCCACCAGCATCTTGGCCAGCGTGGTCTTGCCGGAGCCGCTGCGGCCCACGATGGCCACCATCTCGCCCGGCCGCATGTGGAAGCTGATGTTTTCGAGCACGTAGGGGGTGTCCTCGCCGCCATAGCGGAAGTACACGCCCTCGAAGCGGATCTCGCCCTGGAGGTCCGGCAGCATCACGCGCGAGAGGACGTCCTGAGGCTTCTGCTCGGGTTCGAGGTCGAGCACGTCGCCGAGGCGCTCCATCGCCACACCGGCGTCGTTCAACTGGCTCCACAGCGCCACCAGCCCCATCACCGGGGCCAGCACGCTGCCCATGAAGGCGTTGAAGGCGATCAGCTGGCCGATGGTCAGCTCGCGCTCCAGCACCAGCGTGGCGCCCACCCACAGCACCGCGATGGTCGTGGCCGCGTTCAGGACCTGGCTGACCAGCCCGACCAGGATGTGGAAGGACTGGGCCTGGTACTGCTTCTCCAGCGCCTTGGCGTACTTGCGCTCCCAGCGCAGCCGCACGGGCCGCTCGATGCCCATGCCCTTCACCGTCTCCGCGCCGCCCAGCGTCTCCATCAGGTAGGACTTGGCGTCGGTCGAGGCCGAAAACACGTCGCGCGCGTAGGTCTTCACCTTCGGCGTGACGATGACGGTCAGGGCGGCAATCGGGATGATGAAGGCGATCAGCAGCAGCGTCAGCTTGACGTTGTAGAAGAACATGATGGTGAAGTAGATGAACACCATCAGCAGGTTCAGCGCCGTGGTCACCGTGGACTCGGTCAGGAAGGCCCGGATCGTCTGGTTCTCCTGGAAGCGCGCGAAGATGTCGCCGGTCTTGCGCTTGGCAAAGAACGACAGCGGCAGCGACAGCGTGTGCTTGAAGAAGTGCGACATCATCGCGAAGTCCATGTTGCGCACCATGAAATTGGCCAGGTACGCGCGGACGGTTGCCATCAGCTGGGTGAAGATGTTGGAGATCACCAGCCCCAGGATCAGCAGGTGGAGCAGGCCGACGTTCTGGTGCACCACCACGCCGTCGAGGATGTTCTGGATGATCAGCGGCGGCACCACCCCGAGCATCTGGATCACGAAGGTCGCCAGGAACAGGTGCGCGAGGATGCGCTTGTAGGGCGACAGGTAGCCGATGAAGCGCAGCCACGGCGAGCGCGCCACGGCCAGCTCGGTCATGGTCTCGCCGGCCGTGAACAGCAGGCAGGTACCGCTCCAGCCGCGCTCGAACTCCTCCGTGCTCATCTTGCGGAAGCCGATGGCCGGATCGGCCACCCAGACATGGCGCGCCGAGATGCCGTACACCACCACGTAGTGGTAGCCCTCCCAGTGCACGATGAACGGCAGTTCGAAGCCGAGCAGCGCGTCGCGCGTGCATTGCACGCCGCGCGTGGTGAAACCCAGCGACTCACCCGCGCGCGCCAGGCTGTCCAGCGTGGCGCCGGACGTGGTTACGTTGGCCAGCTCGCGCAGCTTGCCCAGCGTCATCGGAATGCCGTGGTGCCGGCAGATCATCGCCAGGCACGCCGCGCCGCAATCCATCTCCTCGGCCTGCTCCACCATCGCGAAACGGCGGATGACCCGCTCGCCGAACTCCGGCTTGGAGTGGAGATCGAGCAGCACCGGCCGCTTGCGCCGCTCGGCCAGCTTCTTCTGGCGATGCAGTTCGCGGTCCACGGCGCGGATGCGTTCCTCCAGCACCTCGCGCAGCCGCACGTTGCGCTCCAGGATCAGCTGGACCGTCTTCTCGGGAATCACCAGCAGCCGCGTGTCGGTTTCGGCGATGGCCGAGGCGATCTGCTCCTGCCGCATCACGCAGGCCCGTTCGCCGAAGATCTCGCCCTGGCCGAGCGTGGCGAGCGGGAAGGTATCGCCGTCCTCCTCGCGCACGATCCGCACCGTGCCCTGCCGCACCACGTAGAGGCGGCGGTCGTCGCGGCCGTCCTGCTGGAGGATGGGCTTGCCGGCCGCCACGCGCTTCACGCCCACGCTGCGCACCGCGTCCTCCAGTTCGCTCTTGTCCAGCTTGCCGCGCAGATCGAACAGCCGTGCGACGAAGCCGCCGGCCGAACTGATCGCCACGTAGCTGGTGATGAAGGCCAGCGCGGCCGGGTTGCCGCCCACCACCGGCTCCGACACGCTGCGCGGAATCGTGATCAGCTCGGTCTTGCCCGACGCCCGCACCGACGACTCGTGCCGATAGTCGCGCAGCAGGGCGATGTCGGCGAAGACCTCGCCGGCCTTGCGCACGCCCATGCTGATTTCCTTGCCGTGCTCCTCGTTGAACACGCGCACCGAGCCGGCCCGGACGATGAAGATGCCCTCGGCGGGATCGCCCGCGTTGCAGACCGTGTCGCCGAAGCCGAAGGTCAGCGTGCGGGCGCTGGCGGCCAGCCGTTCGAGTTCCTCGCGCGAGAGCGGCGAGAGGATCTCCACCGTGGCCAGGAAATCGGCCAACGTAGGGGCGGCCAACGTAGGGGCGGCCAACGTAGGGGCGGCCCCTGGCGGGGGCGCCTCGGCGGCGGCATCGCTAGCGGGCTTGGATGACATGTTCCTGAGCCCTGGCCATCAGCCATTCCTCGCGCAGCAGCCGGCGCACTTCCACGGCCACGTCGGCATCGAGCCGCGCCGGATGCTTGGCCCGCACCAGGAACACCTCGAAGAACGAGCGGTCCGCCGCCGGGAACGGCCCCAGCAGGGCGCCCGGCTCGGCATTGAACACCTTGGCCTCGATGTCGCTCTTGAGCGAGCCGCGCAGCACCTTGCCGATGTCGCCGCCCTGCTCACGGGTGTCGGCGATCGAGTGCTCGCGCGCCATCTCGCTGAAGCTGTCCGGGTCGTCCTGGAGGTAGGAGACCAGCTCGCGCGCCTTGCCTTCGGTATCCACCACGATATGGCTGACCTCGATGCTGTCGAACTTCGGCGAGTTGAGCTGGAAGTAGGTCTCCATGGCCGCGTCGTTGCAGACCTCGGCCAGCATCTTCTCCTGGTAGAGGCTGTCGGTGATGAACGCCTCGAACTCGTCCAGCGTGATGCCGAGCGCGTCGAGGTAGTGGTTCATGTCCGCCGCCCGATGCAGCCCCTGCACGCGGCGGAACTGGTCGGCGCGCTCCTGGATCTCCTCCGGCGCCAGCTTGATGCCGTGCCGCCGCGCCGCGTGGGCGGTCAGCTTGTCACGCACGAGCTGTTCCACCAGCCCCTCGAACTGGCCGGTCAGCTTGAGTACCCTCACGAATTCGTCGACGCCGATCACTTCCTCGTCGATCCGCACGATGGCTGTCATCGCCCTCTCCTTTTTCTTGCTGGAATCTGTTCAGCCCGCCACCTGCCGGAACGGGTCTAGCCCGAGGTCGATCAGGCGGCGCTCGCGCACCACGATCTCGGCCGTGGCGGTCATGCCGTAGCGCAGCGGGTAGCGGCTGCTGGCCACGGCGTAGTAGTCCTGCGCCAGCCGCACACGCCCCTCGTACACGGGCTGCTTGTCCGGCCCCGACGGCTTGGTGGCCGGCGAGATGTACTCCAGCGTCCCCGCGATCAGCCCATAGCGCTGATACGGAAATGCGTTGAACTTGAGCTTGACCGGCAGGCCCTCGCGCAGGAAGGCGCGGTCGCGCTCGGCAATCTCGATGCGCAGCATCGGCCGGGCATCCTTCGGGGCGATGCCCCCGAGCGGCGCGTTGGCCTGCACCTTGTCGCCGCGCTGGGTGGAGGTGACGTCGGTAATCACGCCCGACACCGGCGCCACGATCAGCAGGAAGTTGTCCTTGTCGATGTTCTCGAACTTGATGCGCGCGGCGGCCTCGGCCACCAGGCGGGCAGTCTGCACCTGCAGGCGCAGCTTGTCCTCGGTGTTGCTGATCTCGCGCATCGCCGCGTCGTACTGGATACGCAGGTTCGCCAGCTCCTGCCCGCTGCCCTCCAACTGCGCGCTGGCCTGCGTGTATTGCTGCGACAGCCGCGCGTCCAGCTCGCTCAGCCGCGACTGCGCCACGCGCAGGTTGTTCTCGGCATCCTGGGTGATGGCGCGCTTGCCTTCCACCTGCGACTGCGACACGCCGCCGCCAGCCGGCAGCGCGAACAGGCGCGCGTAGCGGTCCTGCTCCTGCCGGGCGAAGTCGCGCGCCCGGCGGGCGTTTTCGAGATTGCTGCGCGCCTCCTGCAACTGCGCGCGCTGCTGCTCGGCCAGCCGCGTCGTGCCCTCGGCCATGCGGTTCTCGTGCTGGCGCGTGCCCAGCTCGATCTGCTGCTTGAGCGCCTGCGCGCGGCGCTCCATCAGCACCTTGCGCTCGGGAAACTGCTTCCATTCGCGCTCGGAGTCCTCCAGCTTGAGCTGCGCCTCCAGCGCACTGGCCGCCGCCTCGATCGCGCCGCGCGCGTTGAGCCGCGCCAGCACGTCATCTTTCGACACCGGCTGGCCTTCGGCCACGTAGAGGTCGGCCAGCTCGCCATCGACGGGGGCGTAGAAGCGGCGGACTTCCGACTCCGGCGCCAGCGTGCCGTGGGCCGTCACGATGACATCGGCATGACCGAAAAACGACCAGATCAGCGCGCAGATCACCAGCGCGCCGGTGATGACCACGGTCAGCATCGACAGCCGCCACGGCTCCGAACTCAGGATGGCGATGCCTTCGGCGCTGTGGTCCTCGAGCGCCTCGTTGAGCGGGCGCAGCTTGTTGTCGCGGGGATCCTCGCTCATCGCGCGCCTCCGGATGCGGTGGTGCTGGCGGGGGCGCTGGCACCGGCCGACGCGGCCTCCTTGCTGCCCTCGCCCACCAGTTCTAGCTTGGCGCGCAGCACGGCCGGGTCCAGCACCATGCGCAGGTCGTTGAGCGAGCGCCGCTGGAGGTCCACCTCGGCCTGGATCTCGTCGCGCACCTTGGTCCACTCGGCCATGTCGCCGGCCTTGAGCTGGGTGTAGATGCGCAAGCCCTGGCGGGCATCGCCCTGCGCCTCGGCCAGCAGGCGGGCCTGCGCGCGGAACTTCGGCGAGATACCGGCCTCCAGCCGCTGTTCGCCCGCGATCAGCCCGTTGTTGCGGTACTGGCGCCACTGCGTGGCGGCGCGGTTCAGCAGCTGGTTGGCGCGCCGCAGCGCGGCCTCGCGGATGGTGTTGACGTCGGCGTCGATGGCCTTCACGTAATACGCATCGGCATCCGGGTCGAGCGCGGCGTAGAAGGCCAGCAAGGCGTCCTCATAGCCGCTGCTGCCCGCCCGGCCCTCCTTCACCTTGGCGAACTGCGCGGCCACCTGCTGCTTGTGCGCCACGTCCTTCGCCACATCGGCCGCCCACGGTCCGCTGTTAATCTGGCGCAGGGCGTCGATGGCCGCCGCGCTGTCGCCGCGCCGCCAGGCATCGTCGGCCAGCGCGTACTGGCGCTGCACATCGGCCGGTGGCAGCTTCTCCGCGCGCAGCGTCTCGTACTGCGTCTTGAACGGCGGCGTGGCGAAGCTGACCTGCCGCATCTGGGCGACGAGCGGCCCCGTGGCGCGCTGGCGCAGCGCCTCGATCAGCGCCGTGTACTGCTTCAGGTCGCTCTCCACGCTGTCCAGCCCGGCCAGGCGCGGGTACTTGTCCTTGTAGTCGGCCAGCATCGCCTGCAGTGCCTCGGGTTGCTCGCGGGCCAGTTCGGTGGCGATGGCGGCATTGAGACGATCGATGGCAGTCAGATACACCGAGTCCTCGTTCTGGAGCCTGCGCAGGTTGCTCAGGCCCTCCGCATAGGCGTCGCGGAACACCGGCACCTGGTTGGCGATGCGGCCCAGCGCGCGCTGGTGCGCCACCGTGTCGGTACCCCAGCGGGCGACCAGCGCGCGGATGCGCGCTTCGTCGGCATACATGCGGATCGGGGCGTCGGGGCCGCCGCGTGCCGCCATCAGCCGCGCCACGCTGGTCACCCACTCCAGTTCGTCGATGAGCGCGCGGCCATCGGCGTTATGGCGGCTGTGGGTGCGCATCTCGGCCAGCACGGCATCGGCGCCGCTGAAGTCCTTTGCGCGCACCCGGGCGGTCCACGGCGGCACCCAGGCACGCATCAGCGCCTCGGTGCCGGTCGCCTGATATTGGGAGTTGTCCGGTTGCCGCGTCAGGTAATCGTCCGCCAGCGCGGCGGCGCGGGCGTACTCGCCCTTATCCATCAGCGCGGTCAGCGAGCGGTCCGGCGCGCCGCGCCAGTACAGGTAGCCGCCGCCGATGGCCGCCAGCAGCAGCGCCACGGCGCCCCAGCGTGCCACGCGCGCCTGCTTGCGCCGGTCATCGATGCCGAAGGTGCGCGCCGCCTCGGCCAGCAACATGGCCACCTTGCCGCGCGGCGCCGGCTTGTGGGCCGGGGCGTGCCCGCCGTCTGGCATCGGCTCCGGGTTCACTTCGTCTTCCTGCGCGGCGGCGTAGTCGACGCAGAAGATGTCGAGGAAGGAATCAGCGGCGCCGACGAAGGTGGTCTTGTCGGGGTCGACGCCCAGCGGGTCAACGGCGGCGGGAGCGGCGGCGGCCTCCAGGGCGGGCGGCGGCGCCTCGTACACCACGGTGCGCGTGGCCGTGGCGTCGGCATCGTCCTCGCGCTCGATGTCCACGCGGTAGACGAAGTGGCTGCCGCCGAATGCAATCACATCGCCGGGCTCCAGCCGCACAGCCTGGTCCTCGAGCCGCACGCCGTTGACGAAGGTGCCGTTGGTGCTGCCCAGGTCCTCCAGCCACGGCGACCCCGCCTTCAGAAACAGGTGCGCGTGGCGGCGCGAGAGGTAGTTGACCTGATGCGGATAGTCGTCGCGATAGCGTGCAAACGTGTCATCGGCCTTGCTGACCAGGAACGGGAAACCCGCGACGACCACCGGCTGCAGGCCGATTTCCGGCCGGATCGGCGCGAGCGTGACTGCCAGGCGCGGCGGCTCCGGGGTCGGCGGGCGGGGATAGACGCGCACGCGGTACGACAGCGCCGCGCCAAAGCTCACCTCGTCGCCATCGCGCAGCAGTGCCGGCTGCTTGACCACCGCATCGCCATTCACGCGCGTGCCGTTCTTGCTGCCGAGGTCCGCCACGTAGACCGCGCCGTCCTCGGCAAAGATGCGCGCATGGCGGCGCGAAAGTACCGAGACCGTCTCCGCCGGATAGGCGACGAACGGCGCCTCGCCGCGGCCGATGGCGAACAAATCCTCCCCGATCCGGATTTCGCCGAGTTCGGGCCGGGACACGGGCATCAGCAGGACGTCGAACGCCTGCCCCGTTCTCACCGGCATTTCCATGATCAGGGCATCGTCGCGCGTCATGTTTCAACGGAACCAACAGTCGGGCCGGTGGCGCTGTGCCGCGCATGGCCGGATGGGCCGGCCATGGGGGTACGGGAGGTCACGCGTATGAACATAGTAGGCCACGCTTTTCGGGAGTCAATCCGCTGCGGTGCAGCGTTGCGCGAACGCACGCGGCAGGCGGGTTTCAAGGTTGAAACGCTTTGTGCGCGCGTGCGGCTAAGGCGCTACGTTCGCTGTCGTATTCGCACCGTTGGATGGCGCGGCATTGCTGACGGTGGTGCTCGGCCAGCCGCCACCGAGTGCCTTGTACAGCGTGACGGTATCGGCCAGGATTTGTTGGTGCGCCCCCAACAACGCCAGTTGCGCCTGGAGCAGCGAACGCTCGGTCTCGAAGACCTCCAGCTGTGACGCAATCCCTTCCTTGGCCTGTGCCTCGATCTGGGTGGAGACCACGCGCAGCTGATCCACCTGCTGCTGGAGTTCGATGCGCTGCCGCTTGTGGGCATCCACATTGACCAGCGCACTCTCCACTTCCTCGAACGCCGTCATGACCGTGCGGCCGTACTCGTTCTCCACCACGCCGATATTGGCTTCAGTGGTCTTCACGCGGGCGCGCACGTTGGGGTCGAGCATCGGCAGGTTGATGCTCGGCATGAAGCCGAAAGTGAAGGACTTGAGCAGGTCGGACAGCGCGAAACTGGCCGTGCCGCCGCGCGCCGTGAGGCTGATGCTGGGCAGCTGGGCGAGCCGGGCCTGGCCGACGACGTTGTACGCGGACAGCACGCGGTACTCGGCGGCGACGATGTCCGGGCGGCGTGCCAGCAACTGCGACGGCAGCCCGGCCGGCACGACGGGCAGCTTGACCCGATCCTGCAATCGGCCGGCCGGCACCTTGAAGTCGCCGGCGGGCACGCCGACCAGCGTGCCCAGTGCGTTCTCGGCCACGTCGCGCGAGCGGCGCAGCTCGATCAAATCCTTGTTGAGACGGTTGATTTCCGCCTGCTGCTGCATCACGCGGATCTGCGGCAGCAGCCCGTTGGCGAGCATCGCCTTGTAGGTGGTCAGGATGTCGTTGTTGCGCGACACGGTGAGCCGCTGCTGGGCGATCTGCTCGTCGAGCTGGAGCAGCGTGAAGTACGTGATCGACACATCGGACACCAGCGCCAGGTAGCCTGCGCGCCAGTCCGCCTCGGAGGCGCGGTACTCGGCGGTCTGGGCCTGCACGCCCTTTTCCACCTTGCCCCAGATATCGATGTCCCAGTTGACCGTGGCGCCCAGGTTGAAGGTGCGCGTCATGGCCTGGCCGGTGGTCTTGTCGAAACTCGCGCCGGCGCCGATATCGAACACGGGCAGCGCGCCGGCACGGGCTTCGCCAATCTGCGCGCTCGCCACGCGGATACGTGCGGCCAGCACGCGGATGTCGTAGTTGCCGGCCAGCGCCTTGGCCACCAGTTCATCGAGATAGGGGTCGCCGAAGCCTTGCCACCAGTTCGGCACGATGGTCTCGGCCGGCGATACCGTGATCGACTCCGTGCGCGACCAGTCCGCCTTGGCCGGCGTTTCCGGGCGCTTGTACTCGGGGGGGCGAAAATCGGCGCAACCCGCCATCAGCAGCGCGCAGAGCGCGGCGGCAACAGGTTTGGCCAGTGCGGGGGCCGGGGCGAAAGCGAACACGATGACTTCCTGCATGGAACGCCGTCGGACTCGTGCTGCCTGCCGTGGCGCTCGACTGTATTGTGGTGCGAAGCGGAGCCAGCTCCAACCTCGACATGTGTGCGGGGCGAAAAAAAAGGCGCCGGGACGGAGGGGTCCCCGGCGCAATGCTCCCCGTGCGGCTTGGGGCACCGTCGTTCGCGGTGCCCTGCCGATCTGAACCGGCGATAAATCAGAACACGTTGTTCGAGGCGGTCTGCGAGGTCGTCACCGTGTTCTTCAGGTGCTCCTGGAAGGCCGAGCCGTTGCCGAACAGGTTGTTGACTTCCTGCATTTGCTGGTTGCTCTGGTTGATCGTCGTGGTCTTGTCGAAGTCGATCTTCACCGGGTGATAGATCGAGGTGTAGGGGGCGAAGAGGCCGAGGCCGCCAGATACGGCGCTCATCTTCTTGGCGTCAAGGGTTTCGGTCGAGGACAGGTCTTGGATGGTCAGCGTGGTCATTTCAATTCTCCTAGAGAGGAAGAGGTAAGGCTTGGTTGGGTTGAGCATCGGGTTGGTGTCGCGCTCGGTTGTCATATCGCAGCAAGCGTGCCAGCCCGTGCCAGAAGACCGAAAAAAACCCGCCAGCGCCGGCGGGTCAAGGCTTTGCGGATGAGCGCGTCACACGGCATGGGGGGTGGCGGGGCCCCGGCCTGTTGGTGGCGGCACAACGGATGCGGGCCAACTGTCTGGCTGGCGCCAACATCGCGGACGAAAAAAAGGCGCGCATCGCTGCGCGCCCCGTGGAGCAGGCGTTCCGCCCGCCTACTTCACATAGATCGTGATCTTCTTCGAGTACACCGGCGGACTGGTCGGGATGTGCTTCTCGTCGCCCATCAGCAGTTGCAGCGTGTGCTTGCCCGGCGCCAGCTCCACCGTGGTCTCGGTCTCGCCCGCGCCGAAGTGCAGGTGGTTGCGGTCGTTCGGAATCTCCTTGTCCATCGGCGGCAGGTCCACATCGATCAATAGATGGTGGTGGCCGGTGTTCGGGAACTTGACGTCCTTGGGCGCCACGCCCATGTTGCGCAGCCCGAACCAGACCTTGACCGGCTTTCCGGCTGGCAGGGTCTGGTTGTTGTTCGGATAGCCGATATAGAGATAGGCGTTCTTCGGCGCCGGCGTGGGGCCGCTGGCCGGGGTGGCGCCCGCGGCCGATGCCGCCGTGCCGCCATGCGCGGCATGGCCGGCCGAGCCGGCGGGCGCCGAGGCATCGGCGGCCATGGCACTGCCTGCCCACAGACAGCCGGCGGCAAGAACGATCACTGCGGCGACTGGCTTCGTCATGGCTTCCCTCCCCTGCGCGGCGATCATCGCGAATGTGCGCTCACCGCACGGTGATCGTGATCTTCTTCGAATAAATCGGCGGATCGAACGGCACGTGCTTGCTGTCGCCCAGCAATAGCTGCAGCGTGTGCTTGCCTGGCGGCAGTTCGATGCGCGCGTCGGTCTCGCCCGCGCCGAAATGCAGGTGGTTGCGGTCGTTGGGAATTTCCTTGTCCATCGGCGGCAATTCGGCGTCGATCAGCAGGTGATGGTGACCGCAGTTGGGGCGCTCGACACCCTTCGGACAGACGCCCATACCCTTCAGGCCCATGCGGACCCAGAGCTTGCCGCCGTCGATGACGGCGCCGTCGCCGGGCCAGATGATGTACGTCTCGGCGTTCTTCGGGGCGGGGGTCAGCGGCGTGGCAAGGGTGGCGTAGGCAGCCAGTCCCGTGGCAAGCACGGCGGCCGCGAGCACGCGGAGCGGGGATCGTCTGGACATACGCGGCTCCTCCCGGAGATCTGTCCGCTTCACACGGTGCCCGCGCGGGGACACCGGCGAGGCGAGCGGGCAGCGGATCTTGATTAGTGTTGTGGCGGCAGTGCGCTCGGCGATGTGTCCTCAAGCGTAGGTCGGAAGATCGGAAAAAGCGAACGGAAGCTAACCGGGCGGCCTGGCACGGCGCGGCGACCTTTCACGCCACACCTGCTGTGCTATCTTGAAACGAGCCGGATTGCGTCACGGCAACTCCACACCGCGCGCTGCGCAGCACCCACGGGGCCTGAATATGTGGCGGAAAACTCTTGTCGTGTCATGGATTGGCAGTGCTTTGCTCGGGGGCGGCGCGTTCTGTGGCGCCCTCGGTGTGGCGGGTACGATGTTCGCCACGTCGGCCAGCGCCGGCATCCTGCCGAAGAACAGTGACGAGCAGTACGAACTGTCGTTCTGGGACTCCATCAAGAACAGTAACTACGCGAGCGACTACGAGGCGTATCTGAAGCAATACCCGAACGGGCGATTCGCGGCGCTCGCCAAGTCTCGCATCGAGCGCATCAAGGCCACGTCTCCCGCCCAGCCCGCCAAGCCCGAGCCGAAGGTGGAAGCCAAGCCGGCCCCGACGCCCACCCCGGCGCCGACACCCGCCCCGCCGCCTGCCGCACGCGCCCCGGCCACACCCGCCACACCGCCCGCCACGCCACCCACCGCCAACCAGCCGCGCTCGCGCAGCGGCGGGCCCATCGCGCAGGGCACCGTGACCTATGCGAACGAAGGCAAGGAAGGCGCCCCCGCCACCGCGCCGGCCAAGCAGGCCGAAGCCAAGGGCGGCGAGATCCGTGACTGCCCGGCCTGCCCGGTACTCGTCAGCGTCAGCCCGGGCGGCTTCACGATGGGCAGCAGCACCAGCGACCCCGCCGAGCGTCCGCCGCACCGCGTGACCATCAGCCAGCCGTTCGCCATCGGCAAGTTCGAGGTGACCGTCGAGCAATGGAATGCCTGTGCCGATGCCAACGGCTGCCCGCGCATCGCCACCAATCCTGCCGAGGCGAAGGCCGCCCCGGTGCGCGACGTCAGCTGGGATGACACCCAGCAGTACCTCGCCTGGCTCACGAAGACTACCGGCAAGACCTATCGCCTGCCCACCGAAGCCGAATGGGAGTACGCAGCGCGCGGCGGCACCAGCTCCGCCTACTGGTGGGGCGACCAGATGCGCAAGGGCAACGCCAACTGCAAGGACTGCGGCGAGCCGTGGAGCGATGCCGCGCCGGCCAACGTCGGCTCGTTCGCGGCCAATCCGTACGGCCTGCATGACATGAACGGCAGCGTCTGGGAATGGGTGGGCGATTGCTGGCACAGTTCGTACAAGAACGCACCGGTCGATGGCCGCGCCTGGGACGAGGCGGCCTGCACCGCGCGCGTGATCCGCGGTGGCTCCTGGCGGGAGGGGGCGACCTATATGGTGTCTTCCACGCGCTTCAAGTACAGCACCAGCGTGCGCCAGTCGCAGAACGGCTTCCGCGTGGCGCGGGACATGAAGTAGCAGACTTGAAGTAGCGGGCTAGCGGGCGCTGGTTGAAATCTGCACGAGGTCCGCGCTGATGCGGTCCCGGCCGTACTTGCCGGCCATCTGCGCGAGCGGCTTGTCGAGCGCCCGCAGGTATTCCTGCCGGGTCTCGAACTCGGGCCGGCGCGAGTCGAACAGCGGCGCCGGGGTGGTCAGCAGCACCACCAGTTCCGTGCCGAATGGCCGCGAGACCACCCACTCCCCCGCCTCCCCGATCGTGGCGCTATAACTGGCCGGCGCCTGGTGCCCCGGAATACGCTTGCTGGGCACAAGGTGAGCCACCTTGCCATCGACGACGAAGTAATCGACGTAGACATAGGTCTCCTGCCCCGGCGTGTTCAGGTCCATGATCAGCGGCGTGCCCTCGGTCAGCTTGTCGCTGCCCCGGGTGCGCACCACAGCACCGCCGGGCTTGTGCCCGGACCAGTACGGCGCCACCAGGCGCACCACATCGCACTTGTCGGCGGCAAGCGGCTGGGCATCGAATTTCAGGGATTTCACACCGGGGATGGCGTTCAACTGGTCGCGCAGCTTGCGCGTGGCCGTATCCGCAACGTAGCCCTCCACACGCAGCGTGCCGCCATCGACGGCAGCCGTGAGCAGCGAGCAAGGCGCGGCTGCCAGCACGGGGGTGACGGCCTGCAGCGTGAGCTTGGGTTCGGGGGCTTTTGGCGGTTGCTCCGCAGCTTTCGGGGGTGCAGCGGTTTTCGGCGGCTCGGCTTTCGGCGGCTCGACAGCGGCCGGCTCGGTCGTGCTGGCCTGGGTGGCTTCCGTCGGTTCCTTCGGCTGGGCCCCCATGCGCCACACGTAGTAGCCCAGTCCCGCCACGAACGCGGCGCCCGCCAGCACGCCGCCTATCGCCATCGGCACGCTCGACGTCGGCCGCGCCGGCTCGGCGCCCAGCCCTTCCAGGAAGCGCTTCACGGTGGGCGTGCGCGTGGCCCGGTCCAGCGAGAGCGCCTGGCGCAGCGTCTTCCACTGGTTGCGGCTGAGCACCTTCGGCGGCGTCGGCTTCATGTGCGAGGCGCGCGCCTGGTTGGCCGACATCCGCTCGTACGGATGCTTGCCGGTCAGCAGCTCATAGGTCACGCAACCCAGCGCGTAGATATCGTCACGCGGATCGGGCTCGCGGTGCTCGAACATCTCCGGGCTGGCGTAGGCCGGCGTCATGCCGCCCAGCGAGCCGGGATCGAACACGGTCTGGTCCGCGTCATCGGTCGGCTGCTGGAAGCCGCGCGCGATGCCGAAATCGATCACCTTGACCTCGCCACGATCGGTCAGGAACACATTGGCCGGCTTGAAATCGCAATGCACGAAGCCGCGCTCGTGTGCATAGGCCAGCGCCCGGCCCATGCCGACGATGATCGGCAGCGCCTTGGCGTACGGCAGGCCGGCGAAATCCGGCGCGCGCAGCACGCGGTTGAGGGACTTCCCGGACAGATATTCCATGGTCAGGAAGACTGTCGGGCCGTCGCGGTCGAAGTCGTAGACGGTGACGATATTCCGGTGCGCCAGCGTCTGCGCCTTGCGCGCCTCCCGCTGCAGCGCCATCAGGGACTTGGGGTGCCCGCTGAACTGGAGGTTCAGCACCTTGATGGCGATATAGGGCTTGCGGTCGGACGCCTCGAGCTTGCGCAGGTCGAGCGCCTTGTAGACCGTGCCCATGCCGCCGATGCCCAGGCATTCCTCGAGCACGAAGCGGCCGTTGAGGGTATCGCCAACGCCCTTGCTGGCCCCGGCGGTGACATAGCCACCGGTGTTGCCCGTGCTGCCGGTGTTGCCGCTGTGGCCCGCGGAGGGATGGGAGGAGGCGGAAGGCGACGTGGGCGAAGACGAGGACGATGGCGATGGCGATGGCGATGGGGGCGCGCTGCGGTCCAGCGGATCGGGCGCCATGCGGGTTTCCTCGCCCAGCGGCTCACGCATGGCGTCCGCGATCGGGTCGAACTGCGTGGCCACGCGCGACTCGATGCGGCGCATCACCTCGGCATAGACGCCAGGCGGCAGCGGCGCGCGCGTGTGTTCTTCACTGAGCACGCGGGCGAGCTGGGTCGGCTGTGTCTGGTCGTCC
This sequence comes from Cupriavidus sp. 05T42, assembly GCF_056396345.1. NCBI lineage: Bacteria > Pseudomonadati > Pseudomonadota > Betaproteobacteria > Burkholderiales > Burkholderiaceae > Cupriavidus > Cupriavidus sp. 05T42. Next base: position 307,859 of record NZ_JBFTLH010000002.1, on the reverse strand, counting down.
TGGAGGGCCAGGTCGACTGACGCAAGGAACTCGTCACGCGAGAGGCCACCGCGCTGGAAGTTGCGTATCAGGTCGGTCAGGCTAGACATCAAATGCGATCCCGACGAGTGGTTGCGGACCGGCGATGCCGCTACGTCACGAACCATCGCCCACGATGGATACTAGTGCGCACTCTGTCCAACCGCAAACCCGGTACTGCCCGGGTCGTTGGCCCCGCCCCGACAGGCACGGCCGATCTGTTGGCGGCAATCCACCACTCTCCCCTGCCAGCGGCACCGCGCGCCGGCACCGTGCCAGCCCCGATCTCCCCGCAACGCCTTATCCCACGCGGTTTTCCAACTTTTTTCGATGTGCCGGGCCTGCGCTGGCACGCTTGCTGCGATATGACAACCGAGCGCGACACCAACCCGATGCTCAACCAACCACCAAGCTTCACCCTTCCTCTCTAGGAGAACTGAAATGACCACGCTGACCATCCAAGACCTGTCCTCGACCGCAACCCTCGACGCCAAGAAGATGAGCGCCGTATCCGGCGGCCTCGGCCTCTTCGCCCCCTACACCTCGGTCTACAGCCCGTTCAAGCTGTCCATCGACAAGCACACCGAGATCAACCAGCAAAACCAGCAAATGCAAAGCGTGACGAGCGCGTTCGGCAACGGCTCGGCCTTCCAGGACCACATGAAGAACACCGTGACGACCTCGCAGACGGCCAGCAACAACGTGTACGGCCCGGTCTGAGCCCAACGGTCCCGGATCAAGGAGTCCATCATGTCTTCGATCATCGTGCGCGACCTTGCCGCCAGCAAGGAACTCGACCGCAAGTCCCTGTGCGCCATCCGTGGCGGCAATAGCTGGCTCGCCAAGGCCGGCAACATGGGCCCGCTGGCCAACGTGAACATCAACATCAACCAAAGCGTGCAGCAGCTGCAGCAGGTGAACGTGGCTGCGTTCAACAACAACACGCTGGTCGGCGTGGACCTGGGCAACATCAAGCTCGGCGTCAACCCGTCGCAGTGGGGCGGCAACTGGGCGGCGGCCTGACCGGCCACCCTCCAGTGGCGGTGCCGCCACGGCGGCACCGCTGGCCTATACTGAATCGGGCCCGCGCCTGCCCCGGCGCCGCCCGGCCGGCCCCAAACAGACCGGCCATGGCCAGGCCCAAAAGCTGGAGAACGCCATGGCAGTAATCGTCATCAAGGATTTGACGGAGAACATGGACCTCGACCGCGAGGCCATGACCGCCATCACGGGCGGTGCCCGCACCGGAGGCGGCCGCCACTGGCAGGCCCACCGACGTGCGCAGGCGCGCCTGATCCAGTATCCGGAAGGCTTCCCGGGCCAGCCCGAAGCGTCCGGACAGCATGCAGGGCAGGAACGGGTGACCGGGAAGCTGTCGCGCAAATAGGCGCGATACGCCCCGGCAGACAAAGCAAGGCAGTCGCTGCAAAGAAAAGCCCGCCAGACAACTGGCGGGCTTTGGTTGCGGACGGGCCCGGACCACCTGGGTCAACGTCGCCGGCGAATTCCGGTCATTCCTGTGCCAAGCATGTTTTCCCATGGTTCCGCCCATGACGCGGACGTCCATCCGGACCACCCGGATAGTCGAAGAAAACCTGGCAGTGGCATCAATGACCGCAATGCCGGGGGCGAGCGGCAAGCTAACCTTGCCGAAGGCGAATCATCGGGAACGATGGGTGTCCGCCCCATGCGGGCATGGATTGCTCGCGCTCTGAGTATAGGCAGGACGCCCCCGCTTTCAAGCGAGACGCATTCGCAAGTGGCGCCGGATGATTGCCGTGATCCAGATGTGCGCGACACATCTCGTTACGTTTCGCACTGCAACAAAAATTTAATTGTTCTGCTATACTGCGCGCCGTGAGTTTCGCACTGTGAGTTCCGCAAAGCGCCCGGCAATCCTGCCATGGCGTACCCGCTACCTCCCAAGCTCTGCACCCCGCCTCTGTCCTCCAGATGTTCCGTGACAGGTGTTGGCCAGAACGCACCGCTCACCAGACGTCGCCTCGTCTCCGATCCTGATGAACAGCCTGTTTGCCTGCGCTGTTTGCCTGCCAGGGATTAGTAGCCGGTTTATTTAAAAAACCAGCCGCCCACCCTGCCTGCCGCCGTGTTGCCAGCTGAGTCTGTCGAACGGCCTACCGATTGGCGCCGAAGCCTTTTTTAAGACTTTGCACTGCGCCCACCCCTTTGCGCATGACCGCGGGGGTGCCATGCATATTTAATAAGCACGACATGACCCAGCACGATTTCCGTGCGGAGCAATCTTTTGCCTCCGCCACCGACGCATCCGCCACGCCCGCCGACATCAGCCCGCTCGACAAGCTCGACGCCATGCTGACCGCCGGTGACGCGCCCGAAGCGTCCGCAGCACCCGCCCAGGCAGCCCAACCCGTCGACATCGCCGAAAACGGCTTTGCCAAGCTCGGTCTGGACGAAGCCATCCTGCGCGCCCTCTCCGAACTGAACTACCTCACGCCGACGCCGGTGCAGGCCCAGGCCATTCCCCAGTTCCTGGCCGGCCGTGACCTGCTGGTCTCGAGCCAGACCGGCTCGGGCAAGACCGCCGCGTTCATGCTGCCCGCCATCCAGCGCATCAGCGAGAAGGCGGCCCCGAATCGTCCGCGCAGCGACGAACCCGTCAAGCGCATGAAGGGCAAGCGCCCCCGTCCGTCGCCGGCCCAGCCGTCGCTGCTGGTGCTCACGCCGACGCGTGAACTGGCCCTGCAGGTGACCGAGGCTGCCGCCAAGTACGGCCGCCATCTGCGCCGCATCGTCTGCGCCAGCATCCTGGGCGGCATGCCCTACCCGAAGCAGCTGGCCATGCTGTCGAAGATGCCTGACATCCTCGTGGCCACGCCGGGCCGCCTGCTCGATCACATCGAAGCCGGCCGTATCGACCTGTCCGCACTCGACATGCTCGTCTTCGACGAAGCCGACCGCATGCTGGACATGGGCTTTGCCGATGACATCGACGCCATCGTCGCGGCCACGCCGTCCACGCGCCAGACGCTGATGTTCTCGGCCACGCTCGACGCCCGCATCGCCCAACTGGCCTCGCGCCAGCTGCGCGACCCGCAGCGTATCGAGATCGCCGCCGTCCGCGCCGACCAGAGCAACATCGAGCAGCGCCTGCACTTCACCGACGACATGTCGCACAAGGAGCGCCTGCTGGATCACCTGCTGCGCGACGCCTCGCTCAAGCAAGCCATCGTCTTCACGGCGACCAAGCGCGATGCCGATTCGCTGGCCGAACGTCTTTCGGACACCGGTTTCTCGGCCGGCGCCCTGCATGGCGACATGACCCAGGGTGCGCGTAACCGCACGCTGACCGCCCTGCGCCGCGGCAACATCCGCGTGCTGGTGGCGACCGATGTGGCCGCACGCGGTATCGACGTGCCCGACATCACCCACGTGGTGAACTTCGACCTGCCCAAGCAGGCGGAAGACTACGTTCACCGTATCGGCCGTACCGGCCGTGCCGGCCGCTCGGGTATCGCGATCAACCTCGTGAACCATGGCGACATGTTCCAGTGGAAGCGCATCGAGCGCTTCACCAACCACCGCATCGACGCGTCGGTGATCGAAGGCCTCGAGCCGCGTCGCCAGCCCAAGCCGCGTTCGAACTTCGGCGGCAAGCCGGGCGGCAGCGGCGGCGGCTACCGTGGTAACAGTGGCACCGGCGGCGGTTATCGCGGCGGCAACAGCGGTAGCGGCGGTGGCTACCGCGGCAATGGCGGCACCGGCGGCGAGCGCAGCTTCGGCGACCGCAAGTTCGGCGGCGGGGAAAGCCGTGGCTTCGGCGATCGCGGCGGCTTCGGCAACCGTGAAGGCTTTGGTAATCGCGAAGGCTTCGGCAACCGTGAAGGCGCTGCGGCGGCACCGCGCGACGGCAACCGTGGCTTCGGCGACCGTGGCCAGCCGCAACAGCGTCCGTTCGGCGGCGAGCAGCAACGCAGCTTCGGCGGCGAGCGCTCGTTCGGCGACCGCAGCTTCGGCAACCGCGAAGGTTTCGGTAACCGCGAAGGCGCGAACCGTGGCGGCTTCGGCGGCAACCGTGAAGGCGGCGGTCCGCGCGACGGCAACCGCGGCTTCGGCGATCGCGGCGGCTTCGGCGGCCAGCGCAACGGCAACACCCGCTCGCGCTACGAGCGTTGATCGGCTGACCGGGTGACCGGTCGCTACGATCCATGAAGAACGGCACCCTCGGGTGCCGTTTTTTATTGCCTGCGTGCGATGGAATCGACGTCGGGGCCTACACCGCGCAGGACCTGAAGCCGACGAAGGAGACATCGTCCTCGGGCAGCAGCGCCGTGCGCGCCCGGGTATGGCGCTGGCGCGCCGGGCTCGCGAACGAGACGCCGCGCACGGCCTGGTGCGTGCCGAAGCGTCCCACCAGCTCCAGGTCAGCCGGCTGCGCCACAAAGCCCGCGTAGGGCTCGTAGGGTGTGGCCGTCCACTCGCGCAGCGCGCCCCATTGCAGGCCACGATTCTGCGTGGCTGCCAGCTCCCACTCCACTTCCTGCGGCAGCCGCCGGCCGGCCCAGACGCACCATGCCTGCGCCTCGAACAGCGTGACGTGGCGCACCGGCTCGTCGGGATTGAGCGTGCGCTCCGCGCCGAAGCGCGACACCATCCACGCCCGGGTGACCAAGTGGCGCGACCAGTAACGCGGCGCCGAGCGCTCCTGCGTCATCAGCCATTGCCGCCCCGCCGCCGACCACCACGACGGGTGCTCGTAGCCGTGGTCTTCGACAAATTCCAGGAATTGCGCATTGGTGACCAGCGCGCCGTCCATATCGAACGCGGGCACATAGGTCTGCTGGGCCGGCAGCTCGTCCGGCAGCGCGAGGCCGTCCGGGTCATGCCAGCCCTGCGTGAAGCGGCCGCCCGGGAAGTGCAGCGTGCCGTTGTGCGAGACGGAGATCGACGGGCCCACGGCAGCCGGCTCGGCCGGCGCCATGCCCAGCGCCTGAAGCAGCGCGGCGATGGTCTCGCCCTGGGCATCCTCATGGAACAGCGCCCGGCGAAACGGATAGAGCGTGACATCTTCGTCGTCGGGCAACAGCGCGATGCGGCGCAGCAGGCCGTCCAGCACCTGCGTGGCGTACTGCTTCACGCGTGCGACATCGGGCAGCACGATTTCCCAGCGCTCGTCCGGGCCGATGCGGTCCGGGTCGAACCATTCATCGGCGCCGTCGAGCAGCGACGGCTCACTGGCCACCGGCAGCCGCACCCCACCCCGCTCGAGGTGGCGCACGCCGCGCAGGCACCACCATTCGGCATGCCAGGCGATGTGACCGAGGGTCCACAGCGGCGGATTGCAGTCGTACTGGCGCGTGACCATCCAGCCCTTGCGGGTCTGGCCGAAGGCCGCCAGCCACGCCAGCGTGCGATTGCGCGACTCCACCAGCGCCTGCGCCAGCCCTTCGCGCGGCAGCCGGCGCGCGTCAGCCCATGTCGCCTTGCCGCCAGTGAAGTGAAGATCGGGAAGCATGGAGAAGCCGCTCATCGACAGATCCGTGACAGAAGGTAAAAGGGATGCCGGGGCCACCGGCTGCGCGCATTATGACACTGGCGCGACGATGGCCCTTCCCGGGCATTCAATCCCCTGCTTGGGCTGCGGCTTCTGTCGCGGACCCGGCCGCGACGGTCAGCCGCGCGCGTGGAACACCGCGAACCAGCCGTTCGGGTCGGTCCAGCACACCGGATCGGTGAAGCCGGCCGACTCGAGCAGGATCGAGAAGTCCTCCGGACGATACTTATAGGAATCCTCCGTATGGATCTGCTCCCCGGCCGCGAAGCGCCGCTCGCCGTCGGCCCAGCGCACGGTTACGTCGCGCGTGGCCTCCAGATGCATCTGCACGCGCGAGGACCGGGCGTCGAAGCTGGCCGCATGGCGCCAGTCGTCGAGCGCGAAGTCGCTGCCAACGATGCGGTTCAGGTTGCGCAGCACGTTGCGATTGAACGCGGCGGTCACGCCGAGGGCGTCGTCATAGGCCGACACCAGCGTCGCAGAATCCTTGAAAAGATCCACGCCGATCAGCACGCCGTCGCCGCGCCCGGCCGCCGCGCGCAGGCGCTGGAGCAGCGCGAGCGCCTCGATCGGGGCGAAGTTGCCGATGCTGGAGCCGGGATAGAAGAACAGCCGCCGCCCGCGCCGGACGCCGCTGGGCAGGTCGAGCGGGCCGCAGAGGTCCGCGCCCAGGCCCAGCATCGGAATATGCGGATTCTGCTGTTGCAGGCCGGTCAGCGTGCCGCGCAGGAACTCCACGGAAATATCGAGCGCCACGTACTGCGCTGGCTGGAGGCTGGGGAACAGCCGCGCGGCCTTCTCGCAGTTGCCCGCACCGAGGTCGATCAGCACGCAGCCGCTGCCGGCGCGCGCCGCAATGGCGGGCGCCGAGGTGGCGAAGATCGATGCTTCGGTGCGCGTGGGGTAGTACTCGGGCAGGTCGGTAATCGCCTCGAACAGCCGGGAACCGAGCACATCGTAGAAAAACTTCGGACTGATGCTGGCCGGATGCCGGGTCAGGCCAGCGACGATCTCGGCGCGCAGGGCGCCGCTGTCCTCGTGGTACTGCTGGACGAATTCGGGCTGGAGCGCCGCCGGGGCATGGCCATTGCCATTGACGATGACCGGGGATGGCTCGGGCGCGAGTGTGGGGGCGGGGGCGTGGTGGTTGTGATTGGCTTTGGAGAGAGGTCGAGTTGGGTTCAGTGGTGTCGTAACAGCCGGCATGACGCTTCCTTGTTGTCGATGGGGCACTACGTGAATCCCTCAAAACCGCCATGGCTAGCGCCAGGCGACCGTCATCGGAGTCCGCGCCTGTGCAGTCTGACGCGCACCGGCCGAAGCCAGTCCCAATAGGATAGGTGCATATCGATATGCGTGCAGGATGCCTTGCATCGACTTACATCCGCTGACAATGTCGAAATCTCCACCCAAAAGCCTCATGTTAGATACATTCAAATGGCATGTAGGCTGCACAACATTTTTCCTCGCATTTCGCTTATAATCCCGCCCAGCGCGACCGCTCATGCAGTATCTGCGGACGCGTCCCTTCAAAGGGGAGTAGCTTGGGGGCCATTGCCCTTAGCACAATCGTCATTCCGAGACGCGACCCGTCTCCGGTTGTGCTGACCCTGCCGCGCATTCCGCGTCTGTGTGTCGAGCAAGACCTTTGCAACCTGGTTTCACGTTGCAAAGGCGTTTCCAACTCCCGTGCTTCGTGATCTCAGGTGAACAAAAACCCTTGCGGGCCAAATTGGCTTGCAGCTATTCGTTCGTACCCGAGGAGAGTTCATGGAGTGGTTCACCGATTTGTTCACGATGCAGTTTCTGACGGCGCTGCTGTCCATCGTCGTCATTGACCTGGTGCTGGCCGGGGACAATGCCATCGTGATCGCCCTGGCGGCGCGCAACCTGCCGCCGCATCTGCAGAAGAAGGCCATTGTCTGGGGTACCGTCGGCGCCGTAGTGGTCCGTTCGGCCATGACCATCGGCGTGGTCTGGCTGCTCAAGATCCCTGGCCTGATGCTGGTGGGTGGCCTGGCGCTGGTCTGGATTGCCTACAAGCTGCTGGCCGCCGAGGAAGATGGCGACGAGCACGGCGGCGGCGCGACCACGCTGGTGGGCGCGATGAAGACCATCATCATCGCCGACGCGGTGATGGGCGTGGACAACGTGCTGGCCGTAGCCGGCGCCGCGCACGGCAGCTTCCTGCTGGTGGTGCTGGGCCTGCTGATCAGCATCCCGATCGTGGTCTGGGGCTCGACGCTGGTGCTGAAGCTGATGTCGCGCTTCCCGATCATCATCTACCTGGGCGCCGGCGTGCTGGCCTTCACGGCTGTGCACATGATCGTCAAGGAGCCGCTGATCAAGACGTACTTCGAGACGCATTCGATCGTGCAGCTTGGCCTCTATGTGCTGATCATCGGCGGCGTGCTGGGCGCGGGCTACCTGACGCAGAAGCGTCGCGTGCGCACTACCCCGGCCGAAAGCCACTGACGCCAGTCAGACCCCGGCGCGCGGCAGCCCTGCCGCGGCGCAGCAAAAGACCGCCTCCAGGCGGTCTTTTGCTTTGCGGGTAAAATCCCCGCTCGGGCGCCCCCGGGCGCCGACATCACTTTCTCCCCGCCCTCGCTTCCAAGCCGATGAAACAGTATCTCGACTTCATGCGCCATGTTTACGAGCATGGCACCGACAAGGCCGACCGCACCGGCACGGGCACCCGCTCGGTGTTCGGCTACCAGATGCGCTTCGACCTGAACGAGGGCTTCCCGGTGGTCACCACCAAGAAGCTGCACCTGAAGTCCATCATCCACGAACTGCTGTGGTTCCTCCAGGGCTCGACCAACATCGCCTACCTGAAGGAACACGGCGTGACGATCTGGGACGAGTGGGCCGACCAGAACGGCGAACTCGGCCCGATCTACGGCTACCAGTGGCGCGCCTGGCCGACGCCGGACGGCCGCCACGTGGACCAGATCGCCGACCTGATGCAGCAGATCCGCAACAACCCGGACTCGCGCCGCCTGATCGTCTCGGCCTGGAACGTCGGCGAAATCCCGCAGATGAAGCTGCCCCCCTGCCACGCGTTCTTCCAGTTCTACGTGGCCGACGGCAAGCTGTCCTGCCAGCTCTACCAGCGCAGCGCCGACATCTTCCTCGGCGTGCCGTTCAACATCGCCAGCTACGCGCTGCTGACGCACATGATCGCGCAGCAGGCCGGCCTGGCCGTGGGCGACTTCGTCTGGACCGGCGGCGACTGCCACATCTACAACAATCATTTCGAGCAGGTGGAAACCCAGCTCGCGCGCGCGCCGATGAAGCTGCCGACGCTCCAGATCCAGCGCAAGCCGGACAGCATCTTCGACTACAAGTACGAGGATTTCGCGCTGGTGGGCTATGAATCGCACCCCGCGATCAAGGCGCCGGTGGCCGTATGACGCTGCTGACCCTGATCGTCGCCCGGGCACGCAACGGCACCATCGGCCGCGACAACACGCTGCCGTGGCGCCTGCCGGAAGACCTCCAGCATTTCAAGCGTACGACGATGGGCGCGCCGGTCGTCATGGGCCGCAAGACGTGGGATTCCATCGGCCGACCGCTGCCGGGGCGCCGCAATATCGTGGTGAGCCGGAACCGGGACCTGAAGCTGGAAGGCGCCGAGGTGGTGGCATCGCTCGAAGACGCCCAGCGGCTCTGCGTGGGCGTGGAGCAGGTCTTCCTGATCGGCGGCGCGCAGCTCTACGCCGAGGCGCTGCCCAGCGCGGACCGGCTGATCGTTACCGAGATCGACGCCGACGTACCCGGCGACGCGTTCTTCCCGGCCGTGGACCGGACCCGCTGGATCGAACTGACCCGCGAGACGCATCACTCCGAGGCCAACCAGTTCGACTACGCGTTCGTGACGTACGAACGGCCGCCTTCCGGCGAAGAGTAAGCCGAGGCTGCAAAAAAAAACGGCAGGGTTCAAACCCTGCCGTTTTTCGTTGGGCGATCCAGCCCCAGGCCCCAGCCGGTCAGTTCCCGGCGATCGTCATCTGTTCGATCAGGATCGAGCCGGTTTCCTTGGTGCCACGCACCAGCGAGTCCGCGCCGATGGCCACGATTTGCTTGAACATCTCGACCATGCTGCCGGCAATCGTGATTTCTTCCACCGGATACTGGATCACGCCGTTTTCCACCCAGTAGCCCGACGCGCCGCGCGAGTAGTCGCCCGTCACGTAGTTCACGCCCTGCCCCATCAACTCCGTCACCAGCAGGCCGGTGCCCATCTTCTTCAGCATGCCGGCGAAGTCGTCGCCCGGCTGGGTCAGGGTGCTGGTCAGCTTCAGGTTGTGCGAGCCGCCGGCGTTGCCGGTGGTCTTCATGCCCAGCTTGCGCGCCGAGTAGGTGGAGAGGAAATAGCCTTCCACCACACCGTCGCGCACCACGTCGCGCTCGCGCGTGCGCACGCCTTCCTCGTCGAACGGGGCGCTGCCCATCGCGCCCGGCACGTGCGGCGTTTCATGGATCTGGATGTCCGGACCGAACACGGCCTTGCCCAGCGTGTCGTACAAAAACGTCGATTTACGATACAGCGCGCCACCGGACACCGCCTGGACGAACGCGCCGAGCAGGCCAGCGGCCAGCGGCGCTTCGAACAGCACCGGGCACTTGCGCGTGGTCAGCTTGCGGGCATTCAGGCGAGCCAGCGCACGCTCGGCGGCGTAGCGGCCGATGTCCTCGGGCGCGGCCAGCGTCAGCGGGGAGCGCTTGGACGAATACCAGTCGTCGCGCTGCATGCCGCCACCCGAGCCGGCGATGGGCGCGCACGAGATGAAATGGCGGGAATACGGGTAGCCGCCGGAGAAACCGCGCGAGGTGGCCAGCACGAATTGCGAATGCTGCGCGGAAACGCTCGCGCCGTCGCTGTTGCGGATTTTCGGCGAGACCGCGAACGCGGCCGCTTCGGCGCGACGGGCGATGTCGATGGCGCCCTCGGCGTCCACCGTCCACGGGTGGAACAGGTCCAGGTTCTGCGGATTCTTCTCGAGCAGGTCTTCCTCGGCCAGCCCGGCGCAATCGTCCTCGGCGGTGAAGCGGGCGATGTTGTAGGCGGCCTCGGCCGTGGCGCGCAGCGCCGCCGGCGAGAAATCGGACGTGCTGGCGTTGCCGCGCCGCTGGCCGATCATCACCGTAACGCCAACCACCTTGTCGCGGTTCTGCTCGATCGTCTCCACCTGGCCCTTGCGCACCGTCACCGACAGGCCGCTGCCCTCCGAGATCTCGGTAGCGGCGTCGGTCGCCCCAAGCTCGCGTGCCACGCGCAGCACATCGGCCGCCATGGCCTTGAGCTGGTCCTGGGAATAGGTGAAATGCGAGGTTTTGTCGGCAATCTGGTCCATGCGGTGGTCCATGTGGGCAAGCGTGATCAAAAGTCCAAACGGGAATCATAGCAAGATAAAATGCCGGCTATGACGCGAAATACCCGTAGCCCCTCCAATTCCCGTTTCCCCGGTGGCTTTGCCCCCGAGCCGGACGACGACCTGCCCAAGAGCAAGTCGCAGCGCAAGCGCGACATGACCGCGCTGCAAGACCTGGGCGTCGAGCTCGAAGCCCTGGCCAAGGACCGCCTGGCGCGCGTGCCGATGCCTGAGTCGCTGGCGGACGCCATCCACGCCGCCCGCAAGATCAACAGCCACGAAGGCAAGCGCCGCCAGATGCAGTTCGTCGGCAAGGTCATGCGCGGGCTGGACGACGACGAACTCGACGCCATCCGCGCCGCGCTGGAAGGCTTCAAGGGCACAAGCAAGGCCGAGACGGCCCGGCTGCACCTGATCGAACGCTGGCGCGAACTGCTGCTGGCCGACGACGCGATGCTGACCAAGTTCCTCGGCGAGCACCCCACCGTGGACGTGCAGGCCGTGCGCAATATCATCCGCAATGCCCGCAAGGAGCGCGAAATGAGCAAGCCGCCCAAGTACTTCCGCGAGCTGTTCCAGGCCGTGAAGACCGCGCTGGAAGAGAAGGATGCCGCCACTGGCGCCGCAGCCGACGCCGCCACCCCGCCCGCACAGGAGCCCGAGGCATGACCTCTCCCCTGACCACCCAGCCCAGTTCCCCGGCCGTGCGTAAGCATCCCGACGAGCTGATCGTCGGTTTCGTGTCGATTTCTGACCGGGCGTCGTCCGGCACCTACCAGGACGAGGGCATCCCCGCCCTGCGGGACTGGTTCGGCCGCACCCTGACCTCGCCGTGGCAAGGGGTGGAACGGCTGATTCCGGACGAGCAGGCGCTGATCTCGCGCACGCTGATCGACCTGGTGGATGTGGCGGGCTGCGACCTAGTGCTGACCACGGGCGGCACCGGCCCGGCCCGGCGCGATGTGACGCCGGAGGCAACTCTGGCGGTCGGTACCAAGGAAATGCCGGGATTTGGCGAGCAGATGCGGCAGGTCAGCCTGCATTTCGTGCCGACCGCGATCCTGTCGCGCCAAGTGGCCGTGATCCGCGAGACGCCGGGCCGTGCTGCGCTGATCATCAACCTGCCCGGCCAGCCGCGCGCCATCCGCGAGACGCTGGAAGGTCTGCGCGATGCCGACGGCAAGTCCGTGGTCCAGGGCGTGTTCGCGGCGGTGCCATATTGCATCGACCTGATCGGCGGCCCCTACGTGGAAACCGACGAGGCCGTGGTCAAGGCGTGGCGCCCGAAGCACGCCATCCGCGCGAAGTCCTGACTAGATATTTAGAGAGAACGGCTACTTCAGGCCGAGGTAGAGCCCGATGGGCACGAACACCACGGCCCCGATGTTGCCGAGCAGCACGATGGAGGCCACCTGATCCGGCTCTTGCCGGAAATGGTCGGCCACCAGGAAATTGAGCACCGCCGGCGGCAGGGCCGCGAAGACGAACAGCAGCCCGCGCTGGAGATCGGTCAGCGGGACCCACAGCGCCAGCGGCAACGCCACCGCAATGCCCACCAGCGGGCACACCGCCGCGCCCAGCAACCCCATCCCCCAGTTCCGCAGGCTGACGTCCTTCATCCGCACGCCGAGCGCGAACAGCATCAGCGGCACCGTGGCATCGCCCAGCAGCTTGATCGACTCGAAAACCGGCTCGGGCAGCGTGAACCACGGCCGCGCCAGCGACAGCGCCACGCCGGCCACGGTGGCCAGCACCATCGGGTTGCGGGCGATCTGCGTCAGCGAGGCATGCCGGTTGACGATCTTGAGCCCCAGCGTAAAGTGCATCAGATTCGACGCCGCGAACAGCGCCACCGCCGGCGCCAGCCCGGCCGGGCCGAACGCGAAGACCGACAGCGGCAGGCCCATGTTGCCGCTGTTGTTGAACATCATCGGCGGCACGAAGGTGCGCGGATCGGCCTTGATCAGCCGGGCGACGATCCACGCAAGGATGCCGGAGCCGATCACCACCGCCACCGCGCAGCCAAGCAGCGCCAACTGGTCCGCCAGCACGAAATCCTTGCTGACGAAGGCCGAGACCACCAGCAGCGGCGCGATCACGTCGAGCGTGGCGCGGTTGATGCCGGTCATGTCTGGGTGGGCGCGCCGGCCGTAGAGCCATCCGACCAGGATGATCAGGATGACCGGCGTAATGATCGAAACGATACGGGTGAACATGGCGGAAGGGGCGGCGTAGCCGGGGCCCCTCCCCGTCAAGCGGAAGGACTGGCCGGCCCGCGGGGTTCTTGTTCTGTCTTAGGCTGCCGGGGCGGTGGGCGCAGCGGGCGCCGCCGGGGTTTCCGTGGCGGCCGGCGTGGACGCCTTGATAAAGTGCGTGCGGTAGTAGCGCAGTTCCTCCACCGACTCCAGGATATCGGCCAGCGCCGTGTGCAGCTGGCGCTTGGCGAAACCCTTGTGGATGGCCGGCTCCCAGCGCTTGCAGAGTTCCTTCAGCGTGGAAACATCGAGGTTCCGGTAGTGGAAGAACGATTCCAGCTTCGGCATGTAACGCGCCATGAAGCGGCGGTCCTGGCAGATCGAATTGCCGCACATCGGCGACTTGCCGGCCGGCACCCAGCGCTTCAGGAACGCCAGCAGTTCGGCTTCGGCCTGCGCCTCGGTGAGCGTGGACGCCTTGACCTTGTCGATCAGGCCCGAGCGGCCGTGCGTGCCCTTGTTCCAGTTGTCCATGCCGTCGAGCACGGCGTCGGCCTGATGGATCACCAGCACCGGCCCTTCGGCCAGGATATTGAGTTCGGAGTCGGTCACCACCACGGCAACCTCGATAATCCGGTCGGAATCCGGCTGCAGGCCGGTCATTTCCATATCCAACCAGATGAGGTTGTTTTCACTTTTGACGGAGGTGGCGGCTGGGCTAGTCATCTGGGTACGGCTCGATATTGGGGACAGGAAGAAAACCGGCCGGACAGGCGTCCGGCGCGAACAATTTATAATTCTCGCATATCCGCCACAATTGCCCGGCTGCGTACCCTCGCCGCCGGTCGGCAGTCTCACCGAGCGACTTTCGCGAAACTACTATGGCCTTGCCGATGTTCACGTTGATTTTCCTGGCCGCGCTGGTCGTCATGGTGCTGACCAAGCTCTGGCTGGCCGCGCGCCAGGTGCGCCATGTCGGCCGCCATCGCGGCGCCGTGCCGGCCCGCTTCGCCGACACCATCACGCTCTCCGCCCACCAGAAGGCCGCCGACTACACCATCGCCCGCACGCGGCTGTCGATGCTGGAGGTGCTGGCCGGCGCCGCCGTGCTGATCGGCTTCACCATGCTGGGCGGGCTGCACGCGCTGAACCACTTCTGGCTCGGTGTATTCGACGGCGGCGGCTACCTGTACGGCGTGGCGCTGATTGCCAGCGTGGCGCTGATCGGCGGCCTGGTCGACCTGCCGTTTTCGCTATATGGCCAGTTCGGCATCGAGCAGCGCTTCGGCTTCAACAAGATGACGTTCGGCCTGTGGCTGCTCGACCTCGCCAAAATGACGCTGGTCGCCTGCGTGCTGGGCCTGCCGCTGCTGCTGGCCGTGTTGTGGCTGATGGAGCGCGCCGGCACCTACTGGTGGGTCTGGACCTGGCTGCTGTGGATGGCCTTCAGCCTGCTGCTGCAGGTGATCGTGCCGACCTTCATCGCCCCGCTCTTCAACAAGTTCGAGCCGCTGGCCGACGAGGGCCTGCGCCAGCGCATCGAGGCGCTGCTGCGCAAGTGCGGCTTTGCCAGCAAGGGCCTGTTCGTCATGGATGGCAGCAAGCGCAGCGCGCACGGCAACGCCTACTTCACCGGCTTCGGCGCGGCCAAGCGCATCGTCTTCTTCGACACCCTGCTCTCCCGCCTGGACGGCGAGGAAGTGGAAGCCGTGCTGGCGCACGAGCTGGGTCACTTCAAGCGCCGCCACGTGGCCAAGATGATTGCTGTGACCTTCGCGCTCTCGCTGGTGTTCCTGGCGCTGCTGGGCTGGCTGTCCACGCGGGCGTGGTTCTACACGGGGCTGGGGGTGCTGCCGAACTTCGGCACCAGCAACCACGCGCTGGCGCTGGTGCTGTTCTTCCTGGCGCTGCCGGTGTTCACCTTCGTGCTCGGGCCGCTGGCCAGCCAGTCGTCGCGCAAGCACGAGTTCGAGGCCGACGAGTTCGCGGCCCATCAGACCAATGCCGGTCACCTCGTGTCCGCGCTGGTCAAGCTGTACAAGGACAACGCGTCCACGCTGACGCCCGACCCCATCTATAGCGCGTTCTACTATTCGCACCCGCCGGCGGCGCAGCGGATCGACCGCCTGCTGGCGCACGCATGAACCGTCACGCGCGCCATCACAACGCCGGCAAGGGCACCGGCCAAGCTTCCGAGACCGCACTGATCATCGCCGCCCATGGCCGCCACTATGTGGTGGAGTTGGGCGACGGATCGCGGATCCACGCGTTCCCGCGCGGCAAGAAGAGCGACTGCGCCGTGGGCGACCACGTGGCCGTGGAGATGGCCGCGGCGGACCAGTGCGTGATCACCGCCGTCTCGCCACGCAAGAACCTGCTGCATCGCTCGGACCAGTTCAAGTCCAAGATGCTGGCCGCCAATATCGACCAGGTGGTCATCGTGCTGGCCACGGAGCCGAGTTTTTCCGAGGATCTGCTGGGCCGCGCGCTGGTGTCGGCGGAGGCGCTGGCGATTCGTCCCCTCGTCATCCTGAACAAGACCGACCTGACCGCACGGCTGGACGACGCCCGGCGGCGCCTGAAGCTCTACCAGGACCTGGGCTACGACACCGTCGAGCTGTCCGTCCATGGCCGCCCGGAAGAGGCGTTGGCGACACTCCAGCCGCGCACGGCCGGGGTGTCGAGCATCCTGATCGGCCAGTCGGGCATGGGCAAGTCGTCGCTGCTGAACCTGCTGATTCCCGGCGTGGAAGCGCAGACGCGTGAAATTTCGGCCAAGCTCGATTCCGGCAAGCACACCACTACGTTCACCCGGCTCTATCACCTGCCGGCCGACTGGGGCACGGTCGAAGGCCGGCCCGGCTACCTGATCGACTCGCCGGGCTTCCAGGAATTCGGCCTCCACCACCTCAGCGAAGGCATGCTGGAGCGCGCGTTCCCCGAGTTCCGGCCCAGGCTCACCGAATGCCGGTTCTATAACTGCCATCACATCAACGAGCCCGGCTGCGGCGTGCTGGCGGCCATCGACGGCGGCGAGATCTCCGAGCGCCGCCATCAGCTGTACACGCAGCTGCTGCACGAGTCCCGGCAGCAGAAGCCGTGGTAACCGTGGAGTAGCCCGATGAAGCTGCTATTGCGGTCCACATCGCTGGTTCATGCCGCGCACTGCGAAAACGTGCTGCGGGCGGCGGGCATTCGCGCCGAGGTCCGCAACACGTGGCTGGGCGGTGCGGCCGGGGACATCCCGTTCCAGGAGAGCGCGCCGCAGGTCTGGATTCTCGACGATGCGGCAGAAGCCGACGCCTGGGCCGTGCTCAACGCCGCCGCCAACCCGCCGCCAGGGCCACGCTGGCAATGCACGGGCTGCGCGGAATGGCACGAGGCGCAGTTTGCGTCGTGCTGGCGCTGCGGGGCGCATCGGGAGTAATCGGGAAAACCAAGGGAATAAAAAAACGCCACGATCGTGGCGTTTCTTCTTGGTGGATCTTGGTCGAAGGCTGCGGTCAGCCCACCCAGAGCGCTAGCGACACCATCGCCAGCAACAGCATCCACAGGATGACCGCGCGCCAGACCAGCCCCACCGCCGATTGCAGCGTGCGCACGCCGGGGTCGGCGCCGTACTCGGGCGGCACCGGCTCGGCGGTGTCTTCCATGCCCGGCGCGTAGTCCACGCCGGCCAGGCTCGTGCGCAGCATCACGCTGGAATCGTCCTCGGCCAGCGGCGCGCCAAGCCGCACGCCCAGCGCCCCGCCGCCGCTGGCGAGCAGGATGCCGTTGATCGCATCATTCCACTTGCGCGCGTGGTTGCGCCACGCGTACACGGCATCCTCGAAATTGCCGACGATGGCAAACCCGATCGCCGTCAGCCGCGAAGGTACCCAGTCCAGCACATAGAACGCCTGCGAGGCAAAACGCCCCAGCGCCGGGCTGCGCTCGTTCGACGGCTGGTTCCACTGCCGGCTGAGGAACTCGGCGGTGCGGTACAGCACGACACCGCCCGGGCCAATCGGCACCAGAAACCAGAAAAACACCCCAAATACATGGCGATGGACGGCGATGATGGCCGCCTCAAGCGTGTGACGCACGATCTCGCTGACCGGCATGTCGACCGTGTCCAGCCCGGTCCACTCATGCAGCAGCGTGCGCGCGGTATGCGGGTCGTCGCGATTCAGCGCCTCGTGGATATCGGTGAAGAAGTGGCTGAACTGGCGGAAGCCGAGGGTCAGATAGAGCAGCAGGACGTTCCAGGCCAAGGTCAGCGCCACGCTGATCGACGCCAGCAGGTAGTGGACCAGCACGGCAGCCAGCGTGAGCGGCAGCACCGCGGTCAGCCAGGCCAGCGCGGCATCGCGCGGGCGGCCCGTGTCGAAGGCGTGTTCGGCCCGCTCCCCCAGTACGCGCACGATGTCGTAAATAGGGTTATTCCGGCCCAAGGCTCGGAACTGTTCGGCGATCAGCGCCAGAAGAATGGAAACAAAGGTCATCGCGTGACGGTGGCGACGGACGTTGGCGCGACGGCGAAGTGCCGGTCCGGTCGCATTGCGGTATAGCCAGACGATAGCATAGCGTCACGCCGCACCGTCAATGGGAAAGACCTGTAAGCAGGTGTTAAACGCATCCATGAAAAAGCCCGCCGGGGGCACCGGCGGGCGGACGACGACAGGCTAACGTCGCGTTCAGGGCAGGTCGAAGACCAGCACTTCGGCCTTGCTGCCTTGGGTCAGGGTGATGGCCTCGACCGCTTCGAGCTTCGCAGCATCGCCGGCCCCGAGCGCCTGCCCATTCACCGTGATCGCACCGCGCGCCACGTGCACATAGGCACGGCGGCCCGGGGCGATGGCCAGCGTGGCGCCCTCGTCCCCATCGAACAACCCGGCGTAGAGCCGCGCGTCCTGATGGATCACCACCGAGCCCTCAGCACCATCCGGGCTGACGACGAGGCGCAGCTTGCCGCGCTTTTCCTCGACCGGGAAATTGCGCTCCTCGTAGCCCGGCTCAATGCCGTTCTCGGCAGGAATCACCCAGATCTGCAGGAAGTGCGTGGTGTCGTGCGCGGCGTGGTTGTATTCCGAGTGCCGCACGCCGGTACCGGCGCTCATCCGCTGCACATCGCCCGGGCGGATCACGCTGCCATTGCCGATGCTGTCCTTGTGCGCAAGTTCGCCATCGAGCACATAACTGATGATTTCCATGTCCCGGTGGCCGTGCGTGCCAAAGCCCATGCCCGGCGCCACGCGATCCTCATTGATCACACGCAGCGGCCCGAACTGAACATGGCGTGGGTCGTAGTAATCTGCGAAGGAGAAGCTGTGATACGACTTGAGCCAGCCATGGTCCGCATAACCGCGTTCGTCTGACTTACGGATTTCAATCATTTTGATGGCCCTCCTTGTGGCCTCCGAGGTTCCCAAAATTGCCTGTCACAATCGGACTGGCTTGGGTCAGCGGCGTTTCGATGCTAGGCAGTTTAGGGGAGTCGGCGTATATTGGCGGGCACCCAGTTAGAAGAATTCATTCAGATTTTCTGAACATGCCACTCTCCCTCGAATCCCTCGAAGTCCTGGACGCCATCGAGCGCAAGGGCAGCTTTGCCGCCGCCGCCCACGAAATGGGCAAGGTGCCCTCGGCGCTGACCTATGTGGTCCGCAAGCTGGAAGAGGATCTGGACGTCCTGCTGTTCGACCGCCGCCGTCACCGCGCCGAACTGACCCCGGCGGGCCGCGCCCTGCTGGACGAAGGCCGCCACCTGCTCCACGCGGCCGACGACCTCGCGCGGCGCGTCAAGCGCCTCGCCACGGGCTGGGAGGCCAACCTCAGCATCGCCCTGGACGACCTCGTCAACTTTCGCGCGCTGCTGCCGGTGATCCAGGATTTCTATGCCGAGAACACCGCCACGCGGCTGCGCTTTTCGAAGGAAGTGCTAGGCGGCGCCTGGGATGCGCTGGTCAGCAACCGGGTCGATCTGGTCATCGGCGGGGCCTACGAGGCGCCCAGCACGCAGGGCTTCCAGGTGCGGCCGCTCGGGTCGGTGCCGTTCGTGTTCGCGGTGGCCTCGCACCATCCGCTGGCCACCGAGGAAGGACCGCTGACGACGATGCAGATCGCCAAGCACCGCATCGTGGCCGTGGGCGATACCTCGCGCAACCTGCCGGCGCGTACGCACGGCGTGCTGGCCGGGCAGGATGTCCTGGTGGTGCCGACCATGCGTGACAAGCTCGAGGCGCAGATCCGTGGCCTCGGCTGCGGCTGGCTGCCGGCCCCGATGGCCGCGCCCCATATCGAAAGCGGCGTGCTGCTGGCCCGTGAGACCGTGGAAGTGCGCGCGCCCGGCAATTTCAAGGTGGCGTGGCGCACCAGCTCGCGCGGCAAGGCGCTGCAATGGTGGACCAGCAAGCTCGAAGACCCCCGCCTTGCGCAGGCGCTGATGCAGCAGCCGCTAGCCAGCCAGCCGGCCTGAGGGAGTTGCCGATGCCCCGCTATCGCGGGCGCTTTGCGCCCTCGCCCACCGGCCCGTTGCACCTGGGCTCGCTGGTCACGGCGCTGGCCAGCTGGCTCGACGCCCGCGCCCATGGTGGCGACTGGCTGGTCCGCATCGAGGACATCGACTATCCGCGCTGCGTGAAGGGCGCCGATTTCGACATCCTGCAGACCCTGGAACGGCTCGGGCTGCACGCCGACGAGGCGCCCGAATGGCAGAGCCGCCGCGAGTCGCTGTACGGCGACGCGCTGCGCCGCCTCGACGCCAGCGGCCAGCTCTACCCCTGCGGCTGCTCGCGCAGGGAGATCGCCGACTCGCTGATCCATGTGCGCGAGCGCCACCAGACGCTCGGCTACCCCGGCACCTGCCGCAACGGCCTGCACGGCAAGCTGCCACGCGCGTGGCGGGTGCGCGTGCCGGACGGCCCGGCCGCCATGATCTGTTTCGACGACCGCTGGCAGGGTCGCCAGTGCCAGGACCTGGAAACGGAACTCGGCGATTTCGTCCTGCGCCGCGCGGACGGCCTGTGGGCCTACCAGCTCGCCGTCGTGGTCGACGACGCCGCGCAAGGCATCACCCATATCGTGCGCGGGTCCGACCTCCTCGACTCCACGCCGCGCCAGATCCATCTGCAACATCTGCTGGGCCTGCCCACGCCGTCCTACCTGCACGTGCCCGTGGTGGTGAATGCCGATGGCGACAAGCTGAGCAAGCAGAGCGGCGCGCAGGCCATCGACACGGCCGCGCCGCTGGAAGCGCTGCGCATGGCCGGGACGCATCTCGGCATCGCCAATGGCGAGACTAGCGTGCCGGGCTGGCTGGCGGCGGCAACCGGGCAGTGGGCGGTGATGCAGCGCTGACCGGGCGCTCTTCAGAACCTCTCGCACCAAACAAAAATGGCACCCGAAGGTGCCATTTTTTTTGCCCGGGCAGTCTGTTACGACTTGCGCGGCGCGCCGCCCAGCAGCGCGGCCACGGGACGCTTCGGCGCCGGGCGGCCACGGCTCAGCGCGGCAGCCAGTTGCTCGTCGGCCGGCTGCGCGTTGGCGTGATGGTTCGACGGCTCGTACGGGCGCGAGAAGAACGGATCGTCCGACGGACGGAACGCCTGACGGCCACCGCTTTCGGTGCGGCGACGACGGCCCGGCACGGCTTCCGCCTCCGCCGCCGCTTCACCGCCGTTGTCACGGGTGCGGCGCACATCGGCACGCTGGCGACGACGGTCCGTTTCCTCTGTGCGCGCACGCTCGCCGGTCGGGTCGAAGCCATTCAGCTCGCCGCGCGGAATGCTGCGCTTGATCAGTTTCTCGATATCGGCCAGCAGGCGGTCATCGCCACCCTGCACGTAGATCGAGAGCGCATCGCCGCTGGCGCCAGCCCGGCCCGTACGGCCGATGCGGTGCACATAGTCTTCCGCGCTGTACGGCAGGTCGAAGTTGATCACGCACGGCATGGCCGGGATGTCCAGGCCACGGGCGGCCACGTCGGTAGCCACCAGGGCGTCGATCGTGCCGGTCTTGAAGCCTTCCAGCGTCTGCATGCGCTCGGTCTGGGTCTTGTCGCCGTGGATGGCGGCGGCGTTGATGCCCTCGCGCTCCAGGTGACGCGCCAGGCGCGAGCAGCCGATCTTGCTGTTGACGAACACGATGCACTGGCGCGAATCGGTTTCCGACGCGCGCTGCTTGAGCAGGTGCACCACGGCGGCCTGCTTGTGGCCGTCTTCCACGCGGTAGACCATCTGGCGCACGTTCTCGTTGGTCGAGTTGCTGCGCGCCACTTCGATCGTCACCGGCTGCTTCAGGTAGCTCGAGGCCAGCCGCTTGATTTCCGGCGAGAACGTGGCCGAGAACAGCAGCGTCTGGCGCTGGGCCGGCAGCAGGTTGATGATGCGCTGCAGGTCCGGCAGGAAGCCCATGTCGAGCATGCGGTCGGCTTCGTCCAGCACCAGCATCTGCACCTGCGACAGGTTCACCGACTTCTGCTGCACGTGGTCCAGCAGGCGGCCCGGCGTGGCGACGAGGATTTCCACGCCACGGCGCAGCGCATCGGTCTGCGGGTTCATGTCTACGCCGCCGAAGACCACGGTGCTGCGCAGGTCGGTGTGCTTGGCGTAGCGCGCCACGTTGTCGTAGACCTGGTCGGCCAGCTCGCGCGTCGGCGTCAGCATCAGCGCACGCACCGGGTGGCGCGCGGGCGAGGCACTCGCGTTCGACATCGGCAGCAGGCTCTGGATGATCGGCAGCGCGAAGCCTGCCGTCTTGCCGGTGCCGGTCTGCGCGGCGCCCATCACGTCCTTGCCGAGGAGGACCACCGGAATGGCCTGCGCCTGGATCGGCGTCGGCGTGGTGTAGCCCTGTTCGGTCAAGGCGCGCAGGATGCGCGAATCCAGCCCGAAGCTTTCGAACGTTTGCTCTGCGGCTGGGGTCTGGTCTGGGGTGGTCGTCATCGTCATGGTTTCGGTGTCTGGCGGGCGAGGCCCGCGCCAACTGACACGCGTCTCGAGAAAGGCATACCGGGCTGCGCCAACGCGGGGCGTTGGGTCACGATCGGCAATTGCCCAGAAAATCAAAGACTTGGATTCTACCATCAGTGTCCGGTGCATCGTGAGTATCGCCAGATGTCATGTCAACGCCGTGTCACATGGCGCGGCGACGATACTGGCCCGACGATGTGCCGACAGCGGCCCACCTGACCCCGATTCCAGACCCATTCATGCCGAATACGCCACAACTTGCGCCCTCCCCGACCGATCTGGCCCGTCGGCGCTTCCTGCGCACATCGAGCCGCTTTCTGGGTCTGGGTGTCGGCTTGAGTGCACTGAGCGGCACATTGATCGCCGCACCGGCCGTGGTGTCCTCGGCCCGGCCCAGTGCGCCGGCAGGCATTCAGCTGGGCGATCCCTCGGATGACGGCCTCGTGGTCTGGGCCCGCGCCGACCGCCCGGCGCGGATGGTCGTCGAATACAGCACCGACCCGTCGTTCCGCAACGCCGCCCGCCTCTCCGGGCCGCTGGCCATCGCCGAGACCGACCTCACCGCCCGCACGCTGCTGACCGGCCTGGCGCCGGGCCAGCCGTATTTCGTGCGCGTGGCGTTCGAGACCCCGGGCGAGCGGCGCGGACTGGGTCCGTGGCTGGACGGCAGCTTCCGGACCCCCTCGCTGGCCGCCGACCGCCCCGTGCGCTTCGTCTGGTCCGGCGATACGGTCGGCCAGGGCTGGGGCATCAATCCGGAACTGGGCGGCATGCGCATCTACGACGCCATGCGCCAGCGCAACCCTGACTTCTTTATTCACAGTGGCGACACGATCTACGCCGACAGCCCCATCCAGGCCGAGCAGAAGGCCGAGGGCGGCCGGATCTGGAAGAACGTCGTCACCGAAGAAGTCAGCAAGGTGGCCGAGACCCTGAAGGAATTCCGGGGCCGCCATCGCTACAACATGCTCGACGAGAACGTGCGCCGCTTCGCCCGGCAGGTGCCGCAGATCTGGCAGTGGGATGACCACGAGGTGACCAACAACTGGTCCGCGTCGAAGGATCTGTCCGGCGATGCGCGCTACACCGAGAAGAACGTCAGCGTGCTGGTGGCGCGCGGCCAGCGTGCCTTCCTCGAGAACGCGCCGATGCGCTGGCACCGCCAGGGGCTGGACGAGCGCGTGCATCGCCGCATCGCCCAGGGCCCCCTGCTCGATGTGTTTGTGCTCGACATGCGCAGCTTCCGGGGCCCGAACGGCTACAACCGCGAAACCGTGGAAGGCAAGGACACGCCTTTCCTCGGCAACGCGCAGCTGGAATGGCTGATGGCGGAACTGGTGGCGTCGCGCGCCACGTGGAAGGTGATTGCAGCGGATATGCCGATCGGCCTCGGCGTACCCGATGGCAAGGATGCACAGGGCCGCGCGCGCTGGGAGGCCATCGCCAATGGCGACGGCCCGGCGCTGGGCCGCGAACTGGAAACCGCGCGGCTGCTGACGCGGATGCGCCAGGCCGGCCTGAAGAACGTGGTGTGGATCACCGCCGACGTGCACTACTGCGCCGCGCACCACTACGCGCCCGAGCGGGCCGTCTACCGGGATTTCGATCCGTTCTGGGAATTCGTGGCGGGGCCGCTCAACGCGGGCAGCTTCGGTCCCAATCCGCTCGACAACACCTTCGGGCCGCGCGTGGTGTTTCAGAAGGCGCCGACCGCGCAGAACCTGTCGCCGCTGGCCGGTTTCCAGTTTTTCGGCGAGATCAATATCGATCCGGCCTCGCGCGCGCTGACCGTGGATCTGCGCGACCTGAACGGCGTGTCGCAGTACGCGCAGACCTTGCAGGCACAGGGCTGAACAACTGGCGGCGCCCCGCTCCCGGAGGGAGAGGGGTTGGAGGATAGGGCCGGAATATCAACGAAGTTCGACATGTTGATCGGCAAAGGTCCGCCCCATCCCCCGCCCCGCTCCGCTCCGGTATAGGCGAGGAACCGCCAAACGGCCGTCTGAATCGACGGCCAGCCTCAGTCGCTCTTGATATTGTTGTCCTTGATCACCTTGCCCCATTTCGCATAGTCGTTGCGCATGCGCGTGGCGAGCTGATCGGGCGGCATGTAGGACGCCACCGTGCCGGCGCCCAGCATCTTCTGCTGGACGGTCGGATCGGCCAGCGCAGCCTTCAGTTCAGCGGAGAGCTTGGCGACGATCTCCTTCGGCGTGCCGGCCGGCACCAGCAGCCCGCCCCACGACGACGCATCGAAGCCCGGGAAGCCCTGCTCCGCCACCGTCTTCACATCGGGCGTGAAGCTGACGCGCTTGGCCGAGCCCACCGCGATCGGCCGCAGCTTGCCGGCCTTGATGTGCGGCAGCGCCGCGATCATGTCCGCGAACATCATCGGCACCTGGCCGGCCAGCAGGTCGGAAATCGCCGGCGCGCTGCCCTTGTACGGCACGTGCTGGACGTCGAAATGGCCGAGGTTCTTCAGCAGTTCCGTCGACAGATGGCCGAAGCTGCCATTACCGGCGCTGGTGTAGTTGAACTCGCCGGGCTTGGCCTTGACCTTGGCGATGTACTGCTGCAGGTCGGTCACATCGGGCATCGCCTGCGGATTGACCACCATTACGATCGGCAGCTCATAGGCCGCGCCCACCGGCGTGAGGTCCTTGAACAGGTCGTAGCTCTTGCGCGGAATCAGGTGCGGGGCCAGCAGCGTCGGCGTGGCCAGCATCAGCAGCGTGTAGCCATCAGGCGCGGCCTTGGCCACGGCCTCGGCGCCGATGGTGCCCGAGGCGCCCGGGCGGTTGTCGATCACCACGGTCTGCTTCAGGCTCTCGCCCATCTTCTGGCCGATGATGCGCGCGGCGGTGTCGGTCGGGCCGCCGGCCGGGAACGGCACGATCAGGCGGATCGGCTTGTCCGGGTAGCCCTGCTGGGCCAGCGCGGGCGCGGCGAGCAGCGGCAGCGTGGCGGCGACGGACAGCGCGAGCGCGGAAATCGTAAAACGACGACGTTGGTAATGCACGGTGTTTCCTCCAATGGGCCGGTCGTGGCCGGCTTGCTTCTTCGACTGACTAACTAATAGATACCGCGCGAGATTCAGAGCGTCATCACGCCCGGGCGGAACAGGCGCGGGTCCATCTGGCGCAGGTCATCGGCCACGGCCACGGGGGTGGCGCATTGGTCGAGCACATCGCGCTGCAGGTCCATGCCCGGGGCGATTTCCACCAGCGTCAGGCGCGCTTCGCCATTTGCGTCGGCGCGCATCTCGAACACCGCGCGCTCGGTCACGTACAGCACCGGCACGCCGAGCGAGGCCACGTACGGGCCGTTGAAGCTCAGGTGAGACACCTCGGGCACGATCTTCTTGACGCGGCCTTCGCGCACGATGCGCAGCTGGTCGTCCTCGACGCGGATCTCGAGTCCGCCCGCCGTCAGCGTGCCCATGAAGACCAGCGCGCGGGCGCTCTGGGTGATGTTGATAAAGCCGCCCACGCCCGCGATCAGCGCGCCCTCGCCTTCGCCAAACTTGCTCACGTTGACGTTGCCGTGGCCGTCGAGTTCGGCCAGGCCGAGGATGGCCAGGTCGATGCCGCCGCCCTCGTAGAAATCGAACTGGGCTGGCTGGTCCACCACGGCCTCGGGGTAGGCGGAGGCGCCGAAGCTCAGGCCATCCGCCGGCGTGCCGCCGATGGGGCCCGCCTCCACGGTCAGCGTGAAGCCGCCGAGCCCGGCCTGGTGCGCGAGCGCGCCCACGGCGGCGGGCATGCCCACGCCGAGGTTGACCACGCGCGGCTGGCGGCGCGCGATCTCCATCGCGGCGCGGCGCTGGACGATGGTGCGGGCGTCGAGCGGCGCGGCGGTGGCCGGCAGCGCCTCGGCCTCGCGGGCCGCTTCGGCCGCCGCAGCGGCCTCCCCGCGCCACGGCGTGACATAGGCGGCGTTATAGGTCTCGGCGAACGTCATCTGATGGTGCGCCGGCTCCTCGCTGACCACCACGTAATCGACGAGGATGCCCGGCACGTGAATGGCCTGGAGGTTCTCGTGGTAATCGACGATCGACTCCACCTGCGCGATCACGATGCCGCCCGAGTTGTGCGCGGCCTGCGCCATCGCCAGCAGCTCGTGGTGGAACGCCTCGCGATGCGTGCTCAGGTTGCCGCGCGTGTCCGAGGCGGTGCAGCGGATCAGCGCGCAATGAATCGGAAAGCTCGGATAGAACAGGTATTCGTCGCCCCGGAAATCGACCGCTTCGACCCAGTTGGCGCGGCCTGCCGCGATGGCGTCGTGCGCGCGCTGGTTGATGGCGCCGCCGTGGTAGCGCGCATCCTGCGCGGTGCGCGGATCGACGAAGGTATGGAGGCCGACCTTCGTCATCACGCCCGGCTTGCCGCCGGCGATGGCCCGATACAAGTGGGTCAGCACGCCCTGCGGCAGGTTGAAGCCCTCGCAGTCCTCGTTCATGGCAAGCGTGGCCAGCCGCGTGGCCGAGCGCCAGTGACCGCCGACGATGGCCCGGGTCATGCCGGCATTGCCGAAGTGATTCACCCCGCGCGCGCCGCGGTCGCCCTGGCCGGCCGAATAGACCAGCGTCAGGTCTCGCGGCAGGCCGTCCTGCAGGAAGCGCGACTCCAGCGCCTCGGTCACGCCCTCGGCATGCCCAGCGCCCACGAAGCCTGCGCTGGCCACGGTCCAGCCGCTCTGGACAAGCTCGGCCGCCTGCCGGGTGGTGATCACCTTCATTGCTGTCTCCTGGTTCTTCTTGTGTCGTGGTTTCTACTGACCCACGATTCCCGAACAAATGTTCGCAAAACGCCTATCATACGGATCGGACGCCCGGACGCAAGTGTGCGCCGCATCCCGACAAACCCTGACTTTCCCCTTCATCTGGCCCTTTATCGGCCCTTCCCGACCCTCGCATGACGCGCTCCGACGCCACCGCTGCCAACGACGTTCCCCACGACGCCCCGAAAAAGGACGAGCTGCTCGATTCGCTCACCAAGGGGCTGGCGCTGCTGCGCCTGTACGCGAGCGGCGTGGAACGGCTGACCATGCAGGAAGTGGCCGAGCAACTTGACGTGACCCGCGCCGCCGCGCGCCGGCTGCTGCTGACGCTCGAGCACAACGGCTACCTGGCGCAGGACGGCCGTTACTTTGCGCTGACGCCCAAGGTGATGGACCTCGGCTATGCCTATTTTGCCTCGATGAACCTGCCGCAACTGGCCCGGCCCTATTTGCAGGCGCTCTGTGCCGAGGCGGGCGAAAGCTGCTCGATCGGCATGTTCGACCGCGACTCGGTGGTGCTGGTGGCGCGCGAGGAGCCGAGCCAGATGCTGCGCGTGGACATGGCCATCGGCCGCCGCATGCCCGCCTACGCCCACTCGCTGGGCCGCGTGCTGCTGGCGGGGCTGGACGACGCGGCGCTGGTGACCTATCTGGAATCCGCCGAACTGCGCAAGCTGACGCCGTTCACGATCGACTCGCGGGCGGCGCTGGCGCGCAAGCTCGAACAAGTTCGAGCGGATGGCTTCTGCACGCTGATCAGTGAACTGGTCGATGGCTTCGCCGGGATCTCCGTGCCGCTACGCGACCAGACCGGCAAGACCGTGGCCGGCCTGGGGCTCAGCATGGTGCTGGGCAGCCGCAACCAGGCCTATCTGGAATCGCACTACTTGCCCCCACTGCGCGCGGCGGCGGAGAAGATCGAGGCGATCCTGCGCGCCCGATAGGAAGCATCCGAAACCGGACCCCGGAATGAAAGAGCCCCGCAGGCCGGGGAGGTCGCGGGGCTGAAGTGGTAGCGGGGCAAGGATCCTGTTGCCCCGGGACTATCTTGCGCGAAGGTCCCTCCGCCGACATCACCCATTTGTGGGGAAATTGGTGGGGTATCGCACCTCCGAACGGGCGCACCTTCAGGCGTGTGGCCAATTGCGGAAAACGTCGAATTGCTCTAAGGCGGCGGTGAATGCCGCGAGCGACGGATGTTGCGCCGGCGTCACCCTTCCCGGCAGCAGCGTCTGGGTGAAGGTCCAGACCACAGCGGTGGTCACGTCCGCCTGGGTCAGCGTGCTGGCATCGGCCGGCACGGCGCAGGTTGAAATTTCCTGTTCCAGCAGCGCATAGGCGCGAGCGAGCTGCCCGTCCACGCGGTCCAGCCAGGGCTGGTGCTGCTTCTCGGCCGGGCGCAGGTTGTGCTCGTAGACATCCTGCACGGCCTTTTCGCACGCGGCCAGCGCCAGGCCGATGATGCGCAGCGCCCGCTGGCGCGCGCCCAGCTCAGACGGCATGAGACTGCGCCGTGCCACCGCTTCCGCGTAGTCGATGATCAGCGTGGAATCCATCAGCACGGTGCCGTCGTCGCAGACCAGCGAAGGCGCCTTGACCACCGGATTGATCGCCCGGAACTGCTCGAAGGTGCTGAACACCGATACTGATTCATGCCGGAACGGCACGTCGAGCAAGGCCAGCGAGATGGCCGCGCGCCGCACGTACGGGGAATCGAGCATACCGATCAGTCTCATGTTTCTGCGCTCCGTGGAAGGACAGTCATAGGGAAATTCCGATCCCCATATGATGCGTTGGGCACGTACGGATGCCAACGGTTTTGTGGGGCGCTGCTGAATTCCTGTCGACCTTTGTCGACATTGTCAATCGGGGCTTCAGCGGATCAGGTTGGCGACCGTTAAAGGCGTCATCGTCATCAACCTGGCCGTGCCATGTTCAACAAGCTCTCCATCCGCCTACGTCTCAACGCCGCGCTTGCCCTGCTTGGGACCCTGCTCACAGTCATCGGCATCATCGGCGCGGTGGGCATGCGCGATTCCCGCGCCGATATCCACGAGATCTACACCAACCAGCTGGCCTCCACGGCGCTGGTGGCCAAGTCCCAGCTCAACGCCGCCGTGATCCGCACCACACTGGATCGCGCCGTGTTCCACCCGGATGCCGCCGACGTGCCGGTCACCATCGAGAAGGCGCTGACCTATCGGCAGAAGTCCGAGGCCGCGTGGAGCAAATATCAGGCACTTCCGAAAACGGAAGAGGAAAAGCGCCTGACCGCCGAGGTGGAAGGCAAGCGGGCGACCTTCCTGCGCGATGGCGTGGAGCCCCTGATCGCCGCGCTGCGCGCCAACGACGCCGCCGGCGCCGACAAGGCGGTGATGGTGACGATTCCGCCGCTGTTCGTCGCACTGACCGCCGCCGTGGACGCCCTCGAGCGCAACCAGAGCGACCAGGCCAAGGCGATGTACGAGCACGCCACGGCCCGCGCGCAGCGCTTCCAATGGATGGTGGCCGGTGCCATCGGCCTGGGCATCATCGCCGCACTGGGTTGTGCGGTCGGCCTGCAACGCGCGATCTCGGCGCCGCTGGGCCGCATGCTTGAGAACTTCAGCGAAATTTCTCGGGGCAACCTGACCCAGACCATCCGCGTAACCAGCGAGGACGAGATGGGCGCCCTGACGCGCGGCCTGCAGGAGATGCAGCGCGGCCTGGTAAGCGCCATCCAGACCATGCGTGGCGGCAGCGATGCCATCGCCAGCGCCACGCAGCAGATTGCCGCCGGCAACCTCGACCTCTCGCAACGGACCGAGGAACAGGCGAGCGCGCTCGAGCAGACCGCCGCCAGCATGGAAGAACTGACGTCCATCGTGAAGCAGAACGCGGACAACGCGCGACAGGCCAATGCGCTGGCCACGCAGGCGTCCGACACCGCCTCGCGCGGCGGCGAGGACGTGCGCCGGGTGGTGGACACCATGCGCGATATCCAGCTCGCCTCGCGCAAAATTGGCGATATTACCGGAGTGATCGAAGGCATCGCCTTCCAGACCAACATCCTGGCGCTCAACGCCGCCGTGGAAGCGGCGCGCGCCGGTGAACAGGGCCGCGGCTTCGCCGTCGTGGCGGGCGAGGTGCGCGCGCTGGCGCAGCGCTCGGCTACCGCCGCCAAGGAAATCGTGCAGCTGATTAATGAAACGGTGAGCGAGGTCGAAGCCGGCACACGCCAGGTCGACCAGGCCGGCGCGACGATGAGCGACGTGGTCCAGGCCGTGCGCCGCGTGACGGACATCATGGGCGAGATCAGCGCGGCATCGACCGAACAGAGCGCCGGCATCGAGCAAGTCAGTCTGGCCGTGACCCAGATGGACCAGGTCACGCAGCAAAACGCCGCACTGGTGGAAGAAGCCGCCTCGGCGGCGCAGGCGCTGGAGGAACAGGCCGGGGTGCTGCGCACGACGGTGGCATCGTTCCGGCTGCCGGCCGCGGCGGGTTAAGGGTGGTTTGGCGGCTCGGCGGCGCGCTTTCGTAGATGTGCGATAGGCGCCGCATTTACGGCGTGATAGCGTCCGCGTTCTTTCCATTCACACCCAGAGCGCGATGACACTTTCCAGGCCGTTTAGCAATGTGAAGACGCTTCTCCTGATTGCCGCCGCCATGGCGCCAGCCGTGAGTTTTGGCTGCGGGGAGCAGGAGTTTCCGCCGTATGTTTATCCGTCGGTTGTGCCGGGCGGGAAAACGGCGGCCGATTTTGTACCGAAGGGATGGAAGGTGCTCGGCACTGCCGAAGGTGACCTCAATCACGACGGGAAGCCTGATTTGGCCATCGTCCTCCAAGGTACCGACAAGGCTTACCAATGGAAGAACGAGGGACTGGGCGAGCCAGAGGTAGACCAAAATCCGCGCATGCTGGTCATCGCCTTGGCGAACCCCGCTGGCGGTTTCCGAAAACTCACGCAGAACAACAACTTCATTCCCGTCCACGATAATCCAATGGCGGACGATCCGTTCGACAGCATCGATATTCAGCGCGGCCTGCTCAATGTCCAGTTCAGGATGTGGATGAGTGCGGGCAGCTGGAGCATGAGCACCACCCAATACAAGTTCCGCTACGAAGACGCGGCCATGCGCCTGATCGGCTATGAGTACTATCACCGCCACCGCGCCTCGGGGGCGGAAGACATCGTTAGCACGAATCTGCTGACAGGCATGCAGCGCGCAATCCGCAGCGATGGGGAATCCCAAAAGCCGAAGGAAACCTGGCAAAAGCTGAAAATCGGCAAAAAATGGACGCTGGATACGCTCCGCAGCGGGCCAACATTTGACGAGACGCCGGTGCCCTCGAACCCATAGCGCGCTGCATCCGCAATAAAAAAGGGGTTACGGCATCAACCGTAACCCCTTTTTTACTACCACGTAAGTTGGTGGGCCTCCCGTGAGTCGAACACGGCACCAACGGATTATGAGTCCGCTGCTCTAACCAGGCATGAGCTAGAGGCCCTTGGAGGGCTTAGTTGCCTTCCAGGAAGCTCTTCAGCTTGTCGGAGCGGCTCGGGTGGCGCAGCTTGCGCAGTGCCTTGGCCTCGATCTGGCGAATCCGTTCACGCGTCACGTCGAACTGCTTGCCCACTTCTTCCAGCGTGTGGTCCGTGCTCATTTCGATGCCGAAACGCATCCGCAGCACCTTGGCCTCGCGCGGCGTCAGGCTGTCCAGCACGTCCTTCACCACGTCGCGCATCGAACCATGCAGCGCGGCCTCGGCCGGCGCCAGCGTGTTCGTGTCTTCGATGAAGTCGCCCAGATGCGAGTCGTCGTCGTCACCGATCGGCGTTTCCATGGAGATCGGCTCCTTCGCGATCTTCATGATCTTGCGGATCTTGTCCTCCGGCATCTCCATCTTTTCGGCCAGCGTTGCCGGATCGGGCTCGTTGCCCGTTTCCTGCAGGATCTGACGCGAAATCCGGTTCATCTTGTTGATCGTTTCGATCATGTGCACCGGAATCCGGATCGTGCGTGCCTGATCCGCGATCGAACGCGTAATGGCCTGGCGGATCCACCACGTGGCGTACGTGGAGAACTTGTAGCCGCGACGGTATTCGAACTTGTCCACCGCCTTCATCAGGCCGATGTTGCCTTCCTGGATCAGATCCAGGAACTGCAGGCCACGGTTCGTGTACTTCTTGGCGATCGAGATCACCAGACGCAGGTTGGCCTCGGTCATCTCGCGCTTGGCCTCGCGGGCGCGCTTCTCGCCCTCGGACATCTTGCGGTTGACGTCCTTCAGCTCCTTCAGCGGCAGCACCACGCGCGCCTGCAGGTCGATCAGCTTCTGCTGCAGTTCGTGCACGGCCGGCACGTTACGCTCGACGATCGTGCTGTAGCCCTTGTGGTCGGCCACCACGGTCTCGATCCAGTCCAGGTTCGTCTCGTTGCCCGGGAAGCGGGCGACGAAGTCCGAGCGCGGCATGCCGCACTTGTCCACGACGATGTTCAGGATCGCGCGTTCGAGCTTGCGCACCTCATCCACCTGGCCACGCAGCGTGTCGCACAGGCGCTCCACGTTACGCGCGGTGAAGCGGATGCCCATCAGTTCGGCCTGGATCGCTTCCTGCGCCTTCACGTACGGTTTGGACTTGTAGCCTTCCTTCTCGAAGGCACGGCGCATCTTGTCGAACTGCTCGGCGATCACGCGGAATTTCTCCAGCGCGTTCTGCTTCAGTTCTTCCAGTTGACGTGCGGAAGCCGCGCCGCCAGCAGCGCTGTCGTCCTCGTCTTCCTCGTCGCCGTCGCTTTCCTCGTCGGACTCGACATCTTCCTCCTCGGCTGCCGCTGCGGCCGCAGCCGGGGCTGCTACCGCCACGTCGTCGGCGTTCGGGTCGATCAGGCCATCGACGAACTCGTCGATCTTGATCTCGTCGTTCGCCACGCGCTCGGCGTGCGCCAGGATCTCGGAAATCGTGACCGGGCAGGCCGAGATGGCCATGACCATGTCCTTCAGGCCCGCTTCGATCCGCTTGGCGATCTCGATTTCGCCCTCGCGCGTCAGCAGCTCCACCGTGCCCATTTCGCGCATGTACATGCGGACCGGGTCGGTGGTGCGGCCGAATTCGGAATCGACGGTCGAAAGTGCGGCTTCCGCCTCTTCCTCAGCCTCTTCCTCGCTCGTGGCGGACGGCGCGTTGTCGTTGAGCAGCAGCGTTTCTGCGTCCGGCGCCTGCTCGTAGACGGCGATGCCGATGTCGTTCAGCGTGGCGACCAGCGTGTCGATCGTTTCCGAATCGACCATGTCGTCCGGCAGGTGATCGTTGATTTCCGCGTAGGTCAGGTAGCCGCGCGACTTACCGAGCTTGATCAGCGCCTTGAGCTTCTGGCGGCGGACCTCGAGTTCCTCCTCGGTGCCCTGCTGGGTCGAGGCGAACTCCTTGAGCAGCGCCTTTTCCTTGGCCTTGCGGTCCTTGGCCTTCTGCTTCTCGGTCTTGGGCGCAGCGGTGGCGGCGGGTGCGGCGGCCGCTGGCGCGTCGTTTTCGTAAAACTCTTCAGTCACGTCTTCAGGGGTGCTGTCGTCTTGCTGCATCTCGGCCTTGGGCTTGCGGCCACGCTTCTTGGGCTCCGGCTTGACGGCCGGGGCAGCGGGAGGCTCGGATGCAACGGGTGCGGGAGTCGCGGCACGGGCCTTTGGCGCCACGGCGGCAGCGCCAGTCTTGGCGGCTCCGTTCCGGGTGCTGGCCGTCGTTGCCGCACGCTTGCTCTCGACTTCGGTATTCTGCTGTTTCGCCACGGTGATACTCTTGCCTTTCACGGGTGCAGAAGCGGCATGCATGCCGCTCGTATTGGCGCTATCGCCGCTCTCGCGTGCCGAAGTCGAGGGCTTTGTCTTTTCGGATATGCGATTCCTGGCGGAAGTGGTCCCTGCCGGTGCAGTTGCACCGTGCGCGGGCTTTGCTGGCGCAGACCGGGCTGTTGTCGTCCTGACTGTCGCGGTCGAAGTCTTCGCCGCCGTTGTATTCACGGACGCCTTGCCGCTCCCTGATTGGGGAGCTTTGGAGGGCGCCTTATCGGCTACCCTTTCGGTTGCTTTGGCCTTTGCCATTGGCACGCTCACTTTCGCCAGTACTGGAGAGAGATTTCGCAATCCAAACCGGGCATTGTAGCACGTCACCAACACCCGGCTTCCACTCAGGTAAGGTTTTCACCTGAAAAATCAAGGCTTAAGCACCGGACAAGCGCCAGATATCCCCGTCTGGACACCTACCGTTGTGCACTCAAGCCCCCATTTCACCTTTCCACTGCATCCTGTTCAACACCCTGCCAGCTCAGGCTCCATCGGCCGTGGCGGGCCGCAAGCCAAGCTGGCGGCGCCGCTGCACCTCGGCCACCAGCCAGACCATGCGGGTTTTTTCCGCGTCGCTGGCCCCACCGGCCGAAACTGCCTTTTGGAGCGCTTCCAACTCGCGCTGCAGGGGTTCCGCCAATAATTTGTGGATGGCGCCGTCGAATTCCATCGTCGCCGGCTCTTCCTCGATTTCTTCCTTGAGCACCGCCGTCCGGGCTCCCGCGTAGACCTCGGCATAGGGCGTTTGCGCCAGATGCTCGCTGAATGCCGCGAAGTTCACCGCCCCCTGGAGGCCATCACAGGCATCCACCAAGTGAGCGAGTACTTCGGCCTCCGGCCTTGTACTGTCTAGCAGCAGCGCCCGCGTATCGGCATCGAGACGCCCAGCGAGCGACGGATAGCTCATCAGCAACTGAATCACGCGCTGCTCCAGCCCGGTCGGCGCCTGACGGCGCGCGCGCGGCCTGGGCTGGGCGAAACGCCCCACCCGCGACGAATCGCTGCCCAATCCGCACACGGCCTCGATCTCGGCAGGTGTCGTACCGGTAGCATCGGCAAGTTCGCGCACGATCTGTAGGCGCAATCCGCCGGCCGGCATCGACTGGAGCAGCGGCTTGGCCTCGTACTGGGCACGGGCGCGGCCCTCGGGCTGGCGCAGGTCCTGTTCCTCGGTGACCACCTGGAGCAGGAAGCGCGACAGCGGCATCGCGGTCTGCACTTGCCGGGCGAAGGCATCGGTGCCCTCTTCCCGTACATAGCTGTCAGGATCGTGTTCTGACGGTAAAAACAGGAAACGGATCGTCTTGTTGTCGGCAACGTGCGGCAAACACGCTTCCAACGCCCGCCTCGCCGCGCGCCGGCCCGCAGAGTCGCCATCGAACGAGAACACCACTGCGTCGGTCTGGCGCAACAGCTTCTGCACGTGCACGGTCGTGCACGCGGTGCCAAGCGTGGCCACGGCATTGGCGAAGCCCAACTGGGCCAACGCCACCACATCCATATAGCCTTCCACCACCAACACGTAGCCATTTTCGCGGATGGCGTGCCGGGCCTCGAACAAGCCGTACAGCTCCGTTCCCTTGCTGAAGAGCGGCGTTTCCGGGGAGTTCAGGTATTTTGGCTCACCCTGACCCATCACCCGGCCCCCAAAGCCGATCACATTCCCCTTGGTGTTGCGGATGGGGAACATGATGCGGTCGCGGAAGCGGTCATAGCGGCGCGGCTTGCCGTCGGCATCGCGCTTCTCGCTCGACTCGATCAGCAACCCGCCCTCGACCAACGGGGCAGCCACATTGTCGTCCCGGTAGCTGCCGAAGACGGCTTCCAGGCCCTGCCAGTCGTCCGGCGCGTAGCCCAGGCCAAAATTCGCCGCGATCTCGCCGGTCAGGCCCCGCCCCTTGAGGTACTGGATGGCCTGCGGCGCCCCGCGCAGTTGCTTGCGAT
Organism: Cupriavidus sp. 05T42; assembly: GCF_056396345.1. Lineage (NCBI taxonomy): Bacteria > Pseudomonadati > Pseudomonadota > Betaproteobacteria > Burkholderiales > Burkholderiaceae > Cupriavidus > Cupriavidus sp. 05T42. The sequence goes on along the minus strand of NZ_JBFTLH010000002.1, from coordinate 272,238 downwards.
AGAACTCGGTGGCGCGCGTCATGGCATCGGACAACGCCACGGTCTTGGCCTGCTGCTCGGCACGCTGGGCCGGCGGCAGGCGGTCGCGCTCCTCGGGCACCGTCACCCCCACGGACTGCGCCAGCTCGCGCACCGCATCGGGATAGGACTGGCCCGAATACTCCATCAGGAAGCCGATGGCCGAGCCATGTGCGCCGCAGCCAAAGCAGTGATAGAACTGCTTCGTCGGCGACACCGTGAACGACGGGGATTTCTCGTTATGGAACGGGCAGAGGCCCATGAAATTGGCGCCGCCCTTCTTCAGCTGCACATACTTGCCCACCACATCGACAATGTCGACACGGTTGAGCAGGTCCTGAATAAAGGATTGCGGAATCACCCGACTGACCGTCCTGATGGAGGGCGGCCTGCCGCGTTGGCGACCGCTTTTCTGTGAATGCGTGACCGGAACGTCGCCCGGTGGCTATCGAATCATTGTAGTGCAGATGCAACGTGGCGCCCGAAAAACCGGGCTTTCATCGCCAAGCCCCGTCAACCTGACGGCTTCTTCGCCCAACGCCACACCAACATCCAAAATTTGCCGATTGCCAGTCGATCACTTGCCCGTCAGCGCCGCCTTGACCAGCGCCGAGACGGCCGTCATGTCGGCGCGGCCTGCCAGGCGCGCCTTGACCAAGCCCATGACCTTGCCCATGTCCTGCGGACCGGCCGCGCCGGACTCGGTCACGGCCTTCTGGACTTCGGCAGCCACTTCGGCCTCGGACAGCTGGGCCGGCATATAGGCGGTCAGCACTTCCACCTCGGCCTTCTCCTTGTCGGCGAGGTCGGTACGGCCGGCCTGCTCGAACTGCGAGATGGAGTCCTTGCGCTGCTTGAGCATCTTGTCCACGACGGCGGTGATGCCGGCGTCATCCAGCTCCACACGATCATCTACCTCGCGCTGCTTGATAGCGGCCATGAGCAGGCGGATGGTGCCGAGCCGCTCGGATTCACGGGCGCGCATGGCGGCCTTCATGTCGTCGTTGATGCGGGCTTTGAGGGACATGGCAGATTTCCGAAAGAATGGATGGACAGCAACCAGGCGCGCGCCAGCGCGGCGTCGCCCGGACCGATAATTGGACCTTAACGCAAAAACCCGCCGGAGCCATGCCCGCAGCGGGTTCGGAGCTGACGCAAGGCGCGATCAGTAGAGCTTCTTGGGCAGCGTCTGGCTGCGGATGCGCTTGTAATGGCGCTTCACCGCGGCGTCCCGCTTACGCTTGCGCTCGGCGGTCGGCTTCTCGTAAAACTCTCGCGCGCGCAGTTCGGTAATCAGCCCGTTCTTCTCGATGGTGCGCTTGAAGCGGCGCATCGCGACTTCGAACGGTTCATTTTCTTTGAGGCGAATCGTCGTCATTTGGCCAAAAAGGAAAGAAGAGACTGCCGGCTGCCAGCCCTTGCCAGCGTGATGAGAGCGCCGATTGTAGCGCAAGGCCTGTGACGCTGCACGCGCATCGGCCCCGCCTGGACGGACCGTGCCGGCTACGCCACAGCGCTCGCGCCACGTGATGCTTCCGCCACTGCTTCGCCGGCCGCGACGGCCGATGCCCAGGCCCACTGGAAGTTGTAGCCGCCCAGCCAGCCGGTCACGTCGACCACCTCGCCGATGAAGTAGAGCCCGTCCACCTCGCGCGCCATCATCGTGGCGGAGGACAGCCCGCGCGTGTCCACGCCGCCGATCGTCACTTCGGCCTTCTTGTAGCCCTCGGTGCCCGAGGGCACCAGTTGCCAGCGGTTCAGCGCGTCGCCAAGCTGGCGCAGCGCCTTGTCCGGCAGGTCCGCCACCGGCTGGGCGCCCGGCAGGCCGGCCGCCGCGCACCATGCGTCGGCCAGCCGCGACGGCAGGCGTTCGCCGAGCAGGTTCGCCAGATGCTTGCGGCTGCCCTTTTTATGTCCGATCAGCCAGTCGGCGGCATCCTCGCCATCGAACAGATCGATCTCGATCGGCGTGCCGGGGCGCCAGAAGCTGGAAATCTGCAGCACGGCCGGGCCGGACAGCCCGCGGTGCGTCCACAGCAGATCTTCCTTGAACGCGCCGGCCGCCTTGCCGCTGCCGGTGCTGATGTCGACTTCCATCGACACTCCCGCAAGCGGCACGAAGGGCTGCCACGCCTGACCATCGAACGTAAGCGGCACCAGGGCGGGCCGCGTATCGATCATCTTGAGCCCGAACTGGCGGGCGATGCGATAGCCAAAATCGGTGGCGCCGATCTTCGGGATCGACAAACCACCCGTCGCCACGACCACCGCACCGGCGCGGACCGTGCCCTGCGTGGTCAGCAGCAGATAGTCATCGCCTTCGCGGCGAATCTCATCGATGGTGCAGCCGGTGCGCCAGTGCACGCTGCCCGCGTCACATTCGGCGCGCAGCATCTGGATCACGTCCTCGGCGCTGTTATTACAGAACAGCTGGCCGCGATGTTTCTCATGCCAGCCGATGTCATACCGGCGCATCAGCGCCAGGAAGTCCTGCGGGGTGTAGCGCGCCAGCGCCGACCGGCAGAAATGCGGGTTCGATGACAGGTAGTTGGCCGGGCCGGCCTGGAGATTGGTGAAATTGCAGCGGCCACCGCCCGAGATGCGAATTTTCTCAGCGAGCCGCGTCGCGTGGTCGATCAGCACCACACGCGCCCCGCGCTGCCCGGCCACGGCGGCACACATCATGCCGGCCGCACCCGCGCCCAGCACTGCCACGTCGAACCGCTCGGCCTTGCCCTTCATCGCCCCTGTTGTCATACCTGCCTTTCAAGAAGCGTGGATTGTAGCGAAAAGCCGCGCCGGCGCACCGCCTGCCGCTGTGCTACCCTGCTGTCCTTCCCTATTTATGCGCACTTGCCGGCACGATCGACGCCAATTCAGCGTTTATCGCACTGGCCGTTCCTGTTTTCCATGCTCGTCCTCGGTATCGAATCCTCCTGCGATGAAACCGGGCTGGCCCTCTATGACACCGAGGCCGGCCTGCTCGCGCACGCGCTGCATTCGCAGATCGCCATGCACCGCGAATACGGCGGCGTGGTGCCCGAACTGGCCTCGCGCGACCATATCCGCCGCGTGCTGCCCCTGCTGCGCCAGGTGCTGGACGACGCCGGCCGCACGCGCCAGGACATCGACGCCATCGCCTACACCCAGGGGCCGGGGCTCGCCGGCGCGCTGCTGGTGGGGGCTTCCGTCGCCAACGCACTCGGATTCGCGCTGAACGTGCCCATGGTGGGCGTCCATCATCTGGAAGGCCACCTGCTCTCGCCGCTGCTGACCGACGCACCGCCGCCCTTCCCGTTCATCGCGCTGCTGGTCTCGGGCGGCCATACGCAGTTGATGGAGGTCAAGGGCGTGGGCGACTACACGCTGCTGGGCGAGACCCTCGACGATGCCGCCGGCGAAGCCTTTGACAAGACCGCCAAGCTGCTCGGCCTCGGCTATCCGGGTGGCCCGGAAGTGTCGCGGATGGCCGCGTTCGGCTCGCCGGGCGCGTTCGACCTGCCCCGGCCGATGCTCCATTCGGGCAATCTCGATTTCTCGTTCGCGGGGCTCAAGACCGCCGTATTGACACAAACCCGCAAGCTTTCGAATCCGTGCGAGCAGGATCGTGCCAACCTCGCGCGCGCCTTTGTCGATGCCATCGTCGACGTGCTTTCGGCCAAGTCGTTCGCCGCGCTCAAGCAGACCGGGCACAAGCGCCTGGTGGTGGCCGGCGGCGTGGGCGCCAACCAGCAACTGCGCGAGCGCCTGAACGAGATGGGCCGCCGCCGCAAGGTGGACGTCTACTACCCCGACCTCGCCTTCTGCACCGATAACGGTGCGATGATCGCGTTTGCCGGCGCCATGCGGCTCCAGGCGGCGCCGCAGGTGGCCCGTCACGGCTACGACTACGGCGTCACGCCGCGCTGGGATCTGGCCGACATCCGCCTGCCCGCCTGAGGCCTAAGGTCGAGGGAATCCTCCAGGTCCGATCGGCAGCCGGCTACGGCCAGCATGAAGGTGGCGGAGGTGCTGGCAGGCACGCCGGCGGTGAACCTCCTCTGATCCGCCGTGCAACGAGTAAAAAAGCCACCCGAGGGTGGCTTTTTTCTTGGCGACGACGCGCTCAGGCGGGCTGCCGCTTGTCGTGCTCGATCACGGCGTAGGCGCTGTGATTGTGGATGGACTCGAAATTCTCCGCTTCCAGCGTGTACGCGACGATCCGCGCATCGGCGTTGAGCCGCATCGCGATGTCTCGCACGAGGTCTTCGACGAACTTCGGGTTCTCGTAGGCGCGCTCGGTCACGAACTTCTCGTCCGGGCGCTTGAGCAGACCCCACAGTTCGCACGACGCCTCTTCCTCGGCCATGCGCACCAGCGCTTCCACGGGCAGGTCGCCGACCAGTTCCACGCGCATCGTGATATGCGAGCGCTGGTTGTGCGCGCCGTACTGCGAGATCTTCTTCGAGCACGGGCACAGGCTGGTCACCGGCACCAGCGCGGTCAACCACAGGCGCGATTGGCCGTCGCGGACCTCACCCGTCAGCGTGACCGCGTAGTCCATCAGCGATTCCACGCCGGACACCGGCGCGGTCTTCGAGATGAAATACGGGAACGTGACCTCGATGCGGCCGGCGTCGGCTTCCAGGCGCACCAGCATGTCGTCCAGCAGCGTGCGGAACGCGGCCAGGTCGAGCGGGGCGCGGTGGTCCTCCAGCAGCGCCACGAAGCGCGACATATGCGTGCCCTTCTGGTCCGCCGGCAGGCGTACATCGAGATCGAAGGTGCCCACGGTGGCCACTACGCCGGCCGGGGTCTTCAGCGAGAGCGGATAGCGCACGCCCTTGACGCCCACGCGCTGGATCACGATCTGGCGGGTGTCCACGCTCGACTGCACGTCGGGCATGACGAAGGCGGGATTGATGTCGTTCATCTACGGTTTCCTTTACGGTCGCGGCGGTCATCCCCCGCGCAACGAGTGTGAAAAAAGAAGCCGGCGCGGGATGGGCCGCGCCGGCTTTTACTGCCTGGAACTGCCGTGCGGATCAGGCCACGCGCGGCGTGGCGACCTTGACGGGCGCCTCGGCGATGGCGAAACGCTCGCGCACCGAACGCTCGATGCCGGCGGCGTCGAGGCCGCACTGCGACAGCAGGAACGCCGGATCGCCATGATCGATGAACTTGTCGGGCAGGCCCAGCACCAGCACCGGAATGTCGATGCCAGCCTCGGCCAGCGCCTCCAGGACCGCGCTGCCAGCGCCGCCCATCGTGCTGCCCTCCTCCACAGTCACGAGGTAGTCGTGGTTCGCGGCCAGCGACTTCACCAGCTCCACGTCCAGCGGCTTGACGAAGCGCATGTTGGCCACGGAGGCGTCCAGTGCCTCGGCCGCGCCCAGTGCCGGGTGCAGCATCGAGCCGAACGCCAGGAACGCCACGCGCTGGCCCGCGCGGGCATGGCCCTCGCGGCGCATCTCGCCCTTGCCTACCGGCAGCGCGGTCAGCGCGGCCTCGGTAGCCACGCCGGCGCCGGCGCCGCGCGGATAGCGCACGGCGGTCGGGCAATCCTGCTGGAACGCCGTGGTCAGCAACTGGCGGCACTCGTTCTCATCGGCCGGCGTCATCACCATCATGTTGGGGATGCAGCGCAGGTAGGCGATGTCGTAGGCACCGGCGTGCGTGGCGCCATCGGCGCCCACCAGGCCGGCGCGGTCCAGCGCGAACACCACGGGCAGGTTCTGCAGCGCCACGTCGTGGATCAGCTGGTCATAGCCGCGTTGCAGGAAGGTCGAGTAGATCGCCACGACCGGCTTCAGTCCCTCGCAGGCCAGGCCACCGGCAAAGGTCACCGCGTGCTGCTCGGCGATGCCCACGTCGTAGTAGCGGTCCGGGAAGCGCTTCTCGAACTCGACCATGCCCGAGCCCTCGCGCATGGCCGGCGTCACGCCGATCACACGCTTGTCGGCGGCGGCCATGTCGCACAGCCATTCGCCGAAAACCTGCGTGTAGGTCTTGCGCGACGGCTTGGCAGACGGGCGGATGCCCTCGGCCGGATTGAACTTGCCGGGGCCGTGATACAGGATCGGGTCGGCCTCGGCCAGCTTGTAGCCCTGGCCCTTCTTGGTCACCACGTGCAGGAACTGCGGGCCGTGGCCTTCCAGCGCGCGCTGGCGAATGTTCTGCAGCGTCGGCACCAGCGAGTTCAGGTCGTGACCATCGATCGGGCCGATGTAGTCGAAGCCGAATTCCTCGAACAGCGTGGCCGGCACGACCATGCCCTTGGCATGTTCTTCCAGCCGTTTTGCGAATTCCAGCACCGGCGGGGCCACCGACAGCACGCGCTCGATGCCCTTCTTGGTGGCCGCGTAGAACTGGCCGGAGAGCAGGCGCGCGAGGTGGCGGTTCAGCATGCCCACCGGCGGCGAGATCGACATGTCGTTGTCGTTCAGCACCACCAGCAGCGGCAGGTCCTTGTAGACGCCGGCGTTGTTCATCGCTTCGAAGGCCATGCCGGCGGTCATCGCGCCGTCGCCGATCACGGCGATGCCGACGCGCTTCTCGCCCTTGGTGCGGGCGCCCAGGGCCATGCCCAGCGCGGCCGAGATCGAGGTGGACGAGTGGGCGGTGCCAAAGGTGTCGAACTCGCTCTCCGCGCGGCGCGGGAAGCCCGAGATGCCACCGTACTGGCGCAGCGTGGACATGCGGTCGCGGCGGCCGGTCAGGATCTTGTGAGGGTAGCTCTGATGGCCCACGTCCCAGACCACGCGGTCGGACGGGGTATCGAACACATAGTGGAGCGCAATGGTCAGCTCCACCGTGCCGAGGTTGGACGACAGGTGCCCGCCGGTCTGGGAGACCGATTCCAGCACATAGGCGCGCAGTTCGTCAGCCAGCGTGTCGAGCTGGCGTCGATCCAGCTTGCGCAGGTCTGCGGGTTCGTCGATTTTGTTGAGCAGCGTGTAGGTCATGATGTCCGTTCGGCCGCCGGATTCTCTATGTCCGGCTTGTCAGTTCAATTGGAGCGCAGCACGATCAGGTCGGCCAGTTCGGCCAGCCGGCCTGCCCGGGTGCCGAATCCCGCCAATGCCTCGTGGGCATCGGTGCGCAACTGGGCAGCCAGCGCGCGCGCGGCATCGAGGCCCATCAGCGACACATAGGTCGGCTTGTCATTGGCGGCGTCCTTGCCGGCGGTCTTGCCGAGGGTTGCCGTATCGGCCGTGACGTCCAGAATATCGTCAACCACCTGGAACGCCAATCCCACGGCAGCCGCGTAGCGGTCCAGCGCGGCCAGGCCGGCGGGATCGATACTTCCGCACAACGCTCCCATGCGCACACTCGCGCGCAGCAGGGCGCCGGTCTTCATCCGGTGCATGGCTTCCAGCGCGTCGCGCGACATCGCCAAGCCCACGTTCTGCAGGTCGATGGCCTGCCCGCCGGCCATGCCGACCGAGCCCGAGGCCACGGCCAGCTCGTCCACCAGCTTCAGGCGCGCTTCGGGCGCCAGCGCCGGGGTGCGGGCCAGCAGGATGAACGCCTGGGTCTGCAATGCGTCACCCACGAGCAGCGCGGTGGCCTCGTCATAGGCCTTGTGCACTGTGGGGCGCCCGCGCCGCAGGTCGTCATCGTCCATGCAGGGCATGTCGTCGTGGACCAGCGAGTAAGCGTGGATCATCTCCACCGCGCAGGCCGCCGCGTCACATGCCTCGGGTGTGGCACCGGCCACTTCACCGGCCGCGTGTACCAGCAGCGGGCGTACCCGCTTGCCACCGCCGAGGACAGCATAGCGCATGGCCTCGTGCAAGGTGTGTGGAATTGTGTCCGTGGACGGCAGTGCCGAGTCCAGGGCGGCCTCGGTCCGGGCGCCCTGCGCCCGCATCCAGGTAGCGAAATCGCTCATTCGAAATCTGTGCCGTTGCTGTTGTTATCGGGACGGGACTCGCCAGCCAGCGGCTTCAGCGCGTCGCCTTCCAGTACTTTGACCTGCTGCGCCACCCGCTCCAGGCTCTGCTGGCAGTAGCGCACCAGTTCGGCACCGCGACGGTACGCGGTGAAAGAGGCCTCGAGGGGCAGTTCGCCGCTTTCCATGCTGGCCACTAGGGTTTCCAGCTCCGCCATGGCGGCCTCGTAAGAGGCTGGCTGCGCGCCGGCTGCGGGCGCGTCGTCAGGCTGGACCGGTGTGGTCGTGGGTTTTGGCATGTCGGGCCTTGTTCAGGGGAATTAGGGATTTTACGCCAATCCCGGACTTGGCCGCAGATACGTATCGTCAACGTGGCGTACACGCACGAAATGTTATCTATCGATCACTCCGTTTCATGGAAGTGACTTGTGCGCTATGGTCGTCATTCCGAATGCGATCCAAAGGGCACCTCCATGACGACCCGGGTCGACTTTTTCGCTAAAAAGGCAAAATAATCAGACCCTTAACTTTTCGGCTCGGGTACAATTCCGCCCTCGTCAGCGAGATCGGCGACGCCGTGCCAAGGGCCGCCCGTTGCCAGCTTTTGCGTGTCTTTGTGGTAACGCCGCTCCCGCCCTGTGCCCGCCTGCACCGAACTCAGTTTCGGCCAGTCCCGCCGGGGAACCGGACCGCGCCCGGCTCGTCTGACAGGGTTTCCCAAATCGATTTCTCATATTTCGATGGTTGGGTTGTTCACTGCTTTCGCCTGTTACTAGGGAGTGGGGATAATGTCCAATCTCAGCACCGCGCTCAAGCTGGCGCCGGCTGATTCGCAGTTGCCCGTGGATGTCTACTTTGACGAGGCGCTGCATCAACAAGAACTGGAACTGCTGTTCAAGAAGGGCCCGGGATACGTCGGCCATACGCTGATGGTCCCGGAGACGGGCGATTTCCACACGCTCGCCGCCGAGGACGAGGGCCGCATGCTGGTCCGCAATCCGGAAGGTATCGAGCTGCTGTCGAATGTCTGCCGCCACCGCCAGGCCATCATGCTGAACGGCCGCGGCAACGCCAAGAACATCGTCTGCCCGCTCCATCGCTGGACCTACGACCTCAAGGGTGACCTGCTCGGCGCGCCGCATTTCGCGCAGCAGCCGTGCGTCCACCTGAACCGGTCGCCGCTCCAGAACTGGAACGGCCTGCTGTTCGAGGGCGCCCGCGACGTGCGCGCGGACCTCGCGCGCATGGGGGTGGCCGAGGACCTGAACTTCGACGGCTACATGCTCGACCACGTGGAAGTGCACGAGTGCGACTACAACTGGAAGACCTTCATCGAGGTCTATCTGGAGGACTACCACGTCGTGCCGTTCCACCCGGGACTGGGCAGCTTTGTCTCGTGCGACGACCTGACCTGGGAGTTCGGCGAATGGCACAGCGTGCAGACCGTGGGCCTGCACCAGGGCCTGAAGCGGCCGGGTAGCCCGACGTACCAAAAGTGGCACGACGCGGTGTTGCGCTTCAACAACGGCAAGCTGCCCAAGCACGGCGCGATCTGGCTGACTTACTACCCCAACGTGATGGTGGAGTGGTACCCCAACGTGCTGGTCATCTCGACGCTGCATCCGGTGGGTCCGCGCAAGACCCGCAATGTGGTGGAGTTCTACTACCCCGAGGAAATCGCGCTGTTCGAGCGCGAGTTCGTCGAGGCCGAGCGCGCCGCCTATATGGAGACGTGCATCGAGGACGACGAGATCGCCGAGCGCATGGACGCCGGCCGCCAGGCGCTGATGAAGCGCGGCGTCAGCGAGACCGGTCCGTACCAGTCGCCGATGGAAGACGGCATGCAGCACTTCCACGAATGGTATCGGGGAGCCATGCAGTACACCGGCTGAGGCGCCGGCGGGCCACCACCGTGGTCGGTTATCGCCCGCTATTCGCCCAAGCCCTGTAGCCAGCCAGAAACGGACCGTGCAAACGGTCCGTTTTGCGTTGGAGTGGCCATCTGGCCACTGTTAGAATCGGGGTTTTCCCGCGCTGCGCCGGCCACCACGAAGCCCGGCCGGCCGCCGTTCCACCTCTTTCGCCCCCCGCCATGCAATCGCTCTGGATGCTGTTCGCCGCCTTCGCCTTTTCCTTGATGGGGGTGGGCGTCAAGCTGGCATCCGAGTTCTACACCACAGGCGAGATCGTCTTCTACCGCAGCATCATCGGCGTGACGATCATGTGGATCATGCTGCGCTCGCAAGGCATCTCCGTGCGCACACCGCACATGGCCACGCACATCAAGCGCAGCCTGTTCGGCGTGACCGCCCTGCTGCTCTGGTTCACCTCGATCACGCTGCTGCCGCTGGCCACGGCCATGACGCTGAACTACATGTCGCCGGTCTGGATCGCCCTGATCCTGGGCGCCAGCGCGGCGCTGGCCGGCACGGCGGGCGGCGCGGACCGCAAGCTGATCGGCGCAATCCTGCTGTCGTTCGCCGGGGTGCTGTGCCTGCTGCAGCCGTCGGTCGGCAAGGACCAGCTGACCGGCGGCCTCATCGGACTGATCTCTGGCGTGTTCACGGCGCTGGCCTATGTGGAGGTGCGCCAGCTCGGCCAGCTCGGCGAGCCCGAGGGCCGCATCGTCTTCTACTTCTCGAGCGTGGGCATGGTCTGCGGGCTGGTCTGGATGCTCTACTCGGGCGTCAGCCACCACACCTGGCACGGCGCCGGCCTGCTGCTCGCCATCGGCATCCTGGCCACGCTGGGCCAAACCTCGATGACACGCGCCTACAAGCGCGGCAACACCCTGCTGACCGCCAACCTCCAATACGCCGGCATCGTGTTCTCCAGCCTCTGGGGCATCCTGGTCTGGGACGACAAGCTCAACTGGATCTCCTGGCTCGGCATGGTGCTGATCATCGCCAGCGGCATCGCCACCACCCTCACCCGCGCCCGTGACACCGACAAGCACCCGACCCCGGCCACGCCAGTGAAATCGGCGGAGGCGGAAGTCCATCCCGAGGTGTAGCAGAACGCCGAAAGGCCGACCCGCCTTGATGCGGGTCAGATCCGTCGGATGATGAATGGATAGAGTCTCCCGTCTGAACGCGACGACGGAGCCTTGCCATGCAGCAGCGCAGTTTTGTGTTGAACGACCAGCCGATGAGTGCCTTCCGTGCAGGAAGTGCCGAGTTTCCTGCCTTTTCTGGCCTAGCTCCCCACATCAACAAGCGAACGAGCATCTGTATTCCGGACCATGGCCCCATTCCACCAGGCACGTACTACATCCTTGATCGTGAATCTGGCGGTCGACTGGGGTGGTTTTACGAATGGTACGAACGCCAAACGGATTGGTTCGCGCTGTACGCCGACGATGGCCGCATGGACGATTGGACGTTCTGCAATGAAGTTCGTCGAGGCAACTTCAGATTGCACCCAAAAGGTAGACGTGGCATCAGCAAGGGCTTCATCACGATCGATCGTGCTAATGACTTTCACGTCCTACGTCATTTGCTGACGGCCTCGAACAAACGTTTGATCCCGAGAACAACGCTCCTCGCTTACGGGAAAGTGGTCGTCAGATGAGTCGGCTCCGCAATGCAGTCCTGCTGGTGATCTGGCTGGTCGTCGCCACGCATATCCATGGGCTCGTATGGAGCCGCTATCCCGACTATTTCCCTGAATACCCTGAGTCAGTGGGCCGTTTCATCGACTGGCTGACAAGGGACTATCAGCCAAGGGGCATCGAGTCGTTGACGACCTACTACTACCTGATCCTCTCGTTCCCGCCGGTGGCCGTCCTGACGGCACTTGGCCTGTTCCTCCGGCGCAAGCTCCGCCGACGCGCGAAACCGCACTGATCGATCCCCCGGTGTAGCATGGAGGCCATCGCCAAACCCCATGCTCACCGCAATGCCGACTCCACTGATCACCGCCACCGAGCTGAACCAACTGCTTAGTCAGGGCACCCACGATGTCGTGCTGTTCGACTGCTCGTTCGATCTCGCCGACCCGGCCGCCGGGCGCGAGGCCTATCACCAGGGGCACCTGCCGGGGGCCTACTACCTCCATCTCGATAACGAACTGTCCGGGCCCAAGACCGGCTTCAACGGCCGGCATCCGCTGCCCGATGCGGAGTTGTTCGCCGCGCGGCTACGGGCGCTTGGCGTGAACGATGGTTCGCTGGTCGTGGCCTATGACGCCCAGGGCGGCATGTTCGCGGCCCGGCTCTGGTGGCTGATGCGCTGGATTGGCCATGGGGCCGTGACGGTGCTCGATGGCGGGAAGAATGCCTGGGTGGCGGCTGGGCTGCCGCTCGAGCGCGGGGCAACCCCGGAGCCCGATACGGACACTGATAACGGCACTGGCGGCGACCTGTCGCGCAAGGCGTCGCTGGTCCCGACCGTCGATGCCGAGGCGCTGCTGGCCAATCTCGCCAGCCCCGCGCGGCTGGTCGTGGATGCCCGCGCCGCCGACCGCTTCCGCGGCGAGAACGAGACGCTCGACCCGGTCGGCGGCCATATTCCCGGTGCGGTGAATCGCTTCTTCAAGGACAACCTCGCCGCGGACGGCCATTTCAAGCCGGCGGAGACGCTGCGTGCGGAGTTCGGCCAGGTGTTTGCCGGCAAGGCGCCGGCCGATACGGTGATGCAGTGCGGCTCCGGCGTGACCGCCTGCCACAACCTGCTGGCGATGGAAGTGGCCGGGCTGACCGGCGCGGCGCTCTATCCGGGGTCGTGGAGCGAGTGGTGCGCCGACCCGAAGCGGCCGGTGGCGACTGGGGCCTGAATCCCCAGGCGCGAAGCGGCGTCAGCGCGACGCCGCCTCCGTCTTCGCCCCACGGTGGTGGTCGTGTTCCTCGCGCACGCCGTTCGTGATGAACACGATCGCCGCGATGCCCGCCGCCACCAGCACCACCTGCACCGCCGATTCCTTGAGGCGCGGCCGGCGCTGCATCTGCGGCATCAGGTCGCTCACGGCGATGTAGACGAAGCTGCTCGATGCAATCACGAGCACGTACGGAATCCAGCCGCTCAGCTGGTCCAGCAGGAAATATCCCACCACGCCGCCGACCACGGCCGCCAGGCTCGACAACAGGTTGAATGCAAAGGCGCGCGCCTTCGAGAACCCCGCGTTGAGCAGCACGATGAAATCGCCGACTTCCTGCGGAATCTCATGCGCGGCAATCGCCAGCGCCGTCACCACGCCGATCTTGGGATCGGCCAGGAAGGCAGCGGCAATCACGATGCCATCGGCAAAGTTGTGGAAGGTGTCGCCGACGAGGATGGTCAGGCCGCTGCGGCCCGCTTCCTCGCGGTCGTGGCCGTGATGATGGTGGTGCCCATCGCCCTCATGGTGGTGCGAGTGGCGCAGCAGCGAGATCTTCTCCAGCAGGAAGAAGCCCAGCAGGCCAGCCAGTAATGTGCCGAACAGCGCACGCGGGTCTGCGCCGGACTCGAACGCCTCGGGCAGCGAGTGAAGCAGCGCCGTGGCCAGCAGCACCCCTACCGAGAAGCTCACCATGCGGTCGACCACGCGCGAGGCCACGGTCAGCGACAGCAGCGCCGCCCCGAGAATGCTCCCGACGCCCGAAATGGTCGCCGCCAGCAGGATGTACAGAAGCGTGGAATGGATGATGGGCTCCCGGCGCCCGGTATGCGACGGTCAGGCCGCCCGCATACCGATTAACGCAACAAGGTTGCAAAAACTGGAAAGCCGCATTGTACGTATGTCCGCACCGACTTTGCAATGTCCGCAATGGTCCGACTCAGCGTGGGGTCAATCGCCCTCCCCCGGCTCAGGCGACCTTGTTCGCCTTCAGCCAGGCCAGGCAGCGCTGCCAGCCATCCTTGGCGGCGGCTTCCACGTAGCTGGATCGGTAATCGGCATTGAAGGCATGGCCGGCCTCGGGATAGACCACGAAGGTCGAGGCCTTCGCATTGGCATCGGGCGATGCTGCCAGCGCGGCCTTCATCTTCGCGACGTGCTCCTGCGTGATGCCGGTGTCCTTGCCGCCGTACAGTCCCAGCACGGGCGCGTGGAGCTGGTTGACGCTCTCCAGCGCGCTGCGCGGCTTGAGCGGCGTCGGCTCACCCACCAGTTGGCCGTACCAGGCCACGCCGGCCTTCACCCGGGGGCTGTGGGCGGTGTAGAGCCATGTGACGCGTCCACCCCAGCAGAAACCGGTGATGCCGAGCCGGTTCAGGTCGCCGCCATGGGCCCCGGCCCAGGTGCTGGCGGCGTCCAGGTCGCCCATGACCTGCGCGTCCGGCACCTTGGCGATGACGTTGGTCTGCAATTCCTGGATCGTGCCGAAGCTGCCCGGATCGCCCTGCCGCGCGAACAGTTCCGGCGCGATGGCCAGGTAGCCGAGCTTGGCGAAGCGTCGGCAAATGTCTGCAATGTGTTCATGCACCCCGAAGATCTCGCTGATCACGAGCACCACGGGCAGGTTGGTCTTGCCTTCGGGCTGGGCGCGGTAGGCGGGCATGTTGAAGCCGCCGGACGGGATGGTCACTTCGCCGGCGGTCAGGCCATTGAAGTCGGTCTTGATGGTTTCGGCCGCCACCGGCAGGGCCGCCGCCGCAAAGGCGGAGCCCAGCGCGGTCTTGACGAAACGCCGGCGATCGAACGTCTGGCCGGGGACGAGGCTTTCCACTTCAGGCTGCAGCATGGGGCGGGCTCCTTGGGTTCGCTGGCGTGACGCATACGATGCTCACGCAACGCCAGCGATTCTAAGCGCACTTTGCCGCCCCGTGCGCCCCCTCCCCTCAGTGCCTCAGTGCAGCTTTACGCGCGGGCTGGTCTTGCTGCGCAGCCAGTGCGTCACCGTATCGAGCCCCATGCCGATGGCGCCGTGGAGCGCCAGCACGTGCATCCGGTACAGCGAGGTGTACATGAAGCGTGCCATCAGCCCCTCGATAAACATCGACCCACCAATCAGCCCACCCATCAGGCTGCCGACCGCGCTGAAGTGCCCCAGGGACACCAGCGAGCCGAAGTCCTTGAACCCGAACTTCGGCAGCGGCTTGCCGTCCATGCGTGCGCGGATCGCGTCATAGAGGAAGGTGGCCTGCTGGTGCGCCGCCTGCGCGCGCGGCGGCACGGCGGTCTGCTTCTCCGGCCACGGGCAGCTGGCGCAGTCGCCGAACGCGAAGATGTCCGGATCGGCCTCGGTTTGCAGCGTGGGACCGACCACGATCTGGCCCTGCTTGCTGACCGGCAGCCCGAGCGTGCGGAGGACACCCGGCGCGGTGATGCCGGCCGCCCAGACCGTCAGGTCGGCGTCGATGCGCTTGTCGCTGGCGGTGAGCACGGCGTCGTCGGTGACCTGCGTCACGCGCTCGGCGGTCAGCACGTCCACGTCGAGCTTGCGCAGCAGCTTGGTGGTCTCGGCGGAAACGCGCTCGGACAGCGCCGGCAGGATGCGCGGGCCGGCTTCGATCACGTGGATGCGCACGTCGCGGCGCGGGTCCAACTGGTGCAGGCCGTAGGCGTTGAGCACGTGCGCGGTGTTGCGCAGCTCGGCGGACAGTTCCACGCCCGTGGCGCCGGCGCCGATGATCGCCACGTCCACGCGCGGCCGGCCGTCCTCGCCGGTGCGGCCCCGCCCGTTCTGGGCGCGCACGCACGCGGCAATCAGCTTGCGGCGGAAGCGCTCCGCCTGCTCGACGGTATCAAGCGCGATCGCATGCTCGGCCGCGCCGGGCACGTTGAAGAAGTGCGTGACGCAGCCGATGGCCAGGACCAGCGTGTCATAGGGGAGTTCGCGTGCGGGCAGCAGCTCCGTGCCATCCAGATCGACGCACGCGGCCACCTGGATGACCTTGCGCGCCCGATCGACGCCCGTCAGTTCGCCCTGCTGGAACTCGAAGTGGTGCCACCGCGCCTGCGCGACGTACTCGAGCTGGTGGGTGTTGGGATCCATGCTGCCGGCGGCGACTTCGTGCAGCAGCGGCTTCCAGATGTGCGTGGGCGAGCGGTCCACCAGCACCACCTGGGCCTGGCCGCGTTTGCCCAGCTTGTCGCCGAGCCGGGTCACGAGTTCGAGCCCGCCGGCCCCGCCGCCAACGACGATGATCCGATGGGTGGATGCCTGCGTCGCGCGCAGCGCGTCGCGCTGGGCGTTGGGCGATGGGGTGGGCGATGGGGTGGGCGATGGATTGGGCGATGTCTCGCCCCGTGTATCGGCTTGCGTACCGATGTGTGCCGCCGTGCCTGCCGCTACTTCGCTACCGGTTGTACTGCCATCCGTGGTGCTCATGGTCTACCCGATCTTCTCTATTTGGAAACCGGTGTCGACCCGCGTCGGCGAGGATTATGTTGTCGTTGTGGCGTCGCGCGGATCATGTTCGTTGCTGCCAGTTTGCTGCACGGCAATAGAACTGGCAAGCCTCCACGCGATGATGTCGCGCATTCACCGCAACGCCTCTCCTGTACGCATCCGCATGCAGGAGAGGCGTCACCTTCAATGCGCCTCTTCCCAGTTGCTGCCGCTGCCCACTTCGGCCACCAATGGCACGCGCAGCGTCGCCACGGAGCACATCAGCTCGGGCAGGCGCGTCTTCACCAGCTCGAGTTCGGCCTGCGGCACTTCGAGGACCAGTTCATCGTGCACCTGCATGATCTGGCGCGTGCCGAGGTTGTCGCGCTCGAGCCAGTCCTGCACGGCGATCATCGACAGCTTGATCAGGTCCGCCGCCGTGCCCTGCATCGGCGCGTTGATGGCGGCGCGCTCGGCGCCCTGGCGGCGCGGGCCGTTGCCGCCGTTGATGTCGGGCAGCCAGAGGCGGCGGCCAAACACCGTTTCCACGTAGCCCTGCTCGCGCGCGGTCTGGCGCGTCTCTTCCATGTAGTGGGCCACGCCCGGGTAGCGCATGAAGTAGCGGTCGATGTAGTGCTTGGCCGCTTCGCGCTCGATGCCGAGGTTGCTGGCCAGCCCGAACGCGCTCATGCCGTAGATCAGACCGAAGTTGATGACCTTGGCGTAGCGGCGCTGCTCGCTGGACACCGCCTCGCGCTCCACGCCGAAGATCTCGGCCGCCGTGGCGCGGTGGATGTCCTCGCCGTTGGCGAACGCGCGCAGCAGGTTCTCGTCGCCCGAGATATGGGCCATGATGCGCAGCTCGATCTGCGAGTAGTCGGCGGAGACGATCACGTTGCCCGGCGCGGCGATGAACGCCTCGCGGATGCGCCGGCCTTCCTCGGTCCGCACCGGGATGTTCTGCAGGTTCGGCTCGGTCGAGGCCAGCCGGCCCGTCACGGCCGTGGCCTGGCCGTAGCTCGTGTGCACGCGTCCGGTCTGCGGGTTGACCATCTTCGGCAGCTTGTCCGTGTAGGTGGACTTGAGCTTCGACAGACCCCGATAGTCGAGCAGCAGCTTGGGCAGCGGATAGTCCTCCGCCAGCTTCTGCAGCACCTCTTCGTCCGTGGACGGCGCCCCGCTGGCGGTCTTCTTGACCACCGGCAGCTTCATCTGCGTGAACAGGATTTCGCCGATCTGCTTCGGCGAACCGAGGTTGAACGGCTGGCCAGCGGCCTCGAAGGCGGCTTTTTCCAGTTCCATCATGCGCTGGCCGAGTTCGGCGCTCTGCGCGCCAAGCCGCGCGGCATCGATCAGCACGCCATTGCGCTCGATCTTCTGAAGCACCACCGAGACCGGGATCTCGATATTCTCGTACACGTACTTGAGCCCGTCTGCCGCGTCCAGCTGCGGATGCATCTTGCGATGGAGGCGCAGCGTCACGTCGGCATCCTCGGCCGCGTACTCGGTGGCGCGCTGGAGGTCGATCTGGTCGAAGCCGATCTGGCTGGCGCCCTTGCCGCAGACTTCCTCGTAGGTCAGCGTCTTCAGGTTCAGCAACCGCTCGGCCAGGCTGTCCATGCCGTGATTGCGGTGCGAGGCCAGCACGTAGCTTTCCAGCATCGTGTCCTGGGCGATGCCGCGCAGCTTGACGCCGTGGTTGGCGAAGACGTGCGAGTCGTACTTCAGGTGCTGGCCTAGCTTCGGCCGCGCCGGGTCTTCCAGCCACGGGCGCAGGCGCTCCAGCACGTAGTCGCGCGAGAGCTGGCCGTGGTTATCCATGCCGGCCACGTCCGGGCCGCGATGGGCGACCGGGATGTAGGCGGCCTCGCCGGGCTCCACCGACAGCGACAGGCCCACCAACTGGGCCTGCATCGGGTCGAGCGAGGTGGTTTCCGTGTCGATGGCGGTCAGCGGCGCGTCGACGATCCGGGCGATCCAGGCGTCGAGTGCAGCCTCGGTGGTCACGGTCTCGTAGCGGATCTCGGCCGGGGTGGTGTCGGGTGCCGGCAGGTCGGTCGACACATCGGCCGGGCCATCGAACAGCCCGCCCTGCGGCGAAGGCGCCGGCGCGGCGCCGGCACGCGACGAGCGGGCGGCGGCACGGGCGTTCGGCAGCGATTCTCCCGTGGCCTCGCGCAGCCAGGTCTTGAAACCATAGCGCGAGAAGAAGGCGATCAGCTTCTCGTTGTCCTCGCCCAGTTCGCGCAGCGCGTGGAAGTCCGCCACGGCGTCGCTGAGGTCGCAGTCGGTCTTGACCGTGACCAGCTCCCGGGCGCGCGGCAGCCAGTCGAGCGTGTTGCGCAGGTTCTCGCCCACCACGCCCTTGATGCCATCGGCACCGGCCATGATGGTGTCGAGCGTGCCGTATTCGGCAAGCCATTTCACGGCGGTCTTCGGACCCACCTTGGGCACGCCGGGCACGTTGTCCACCGCATCGCCAATCAGCGAGAGATAGTCGACGATCCGCTCCGGCGGCACGCCGAACTTGGCCACCACACCGGGCGGATCGAGCACTTCGCCGCTCATGGTGTTGACCAGCGTGACGTGGTCGTTCACCAGTTGCGCGAGGTCCTTGTCGCCCGTGGATACCACGGTACGCACGCCCTGTGCCGTGGCCTGGCAGGCCAGTGTGCCGATCACGTCGTCGGCCTCCACGCCTTCCACCACCACGATCGGCCAGCCCAGCGCGCGCACGGCCTCGTGGATCGGCTCGATCTGCCTGGCCAGATCCTCGGGCATGGACGGGCGATGTTCCTTATATGCGGGGTATAGCGCATCCCGGAACGTCTTGCCCTTGGCGTCGAACACGCAAGCGATATACTCTGCCGGGAAGTCGTTGCGCAGCTTGCGCAACATGTTGATCATGCCGTAGATTGCCCCTGTAGGCAGCCCTTCGCCATTCCTCAGGTCCGGCAGAGCGTGATACGCGCGATACAAGTAGCTCGATCCATCGACGAGCAAAAGCGTTTTTTGACTATCCGACATTCCCATGGACTCTAAATTGACTGGCGCCCCTGCTGGTGGCGCAGCGACCGGCCCCCTGGCCGATACGGACGTTTCCGACATCTCCGGCGATACCGTGAACCCGCCGCCCGAGAAGGCCTCGGCGCATGCCGCCGCCATCGCCGCGAAAGCCGATGCCGCGGCGGCGGGCAAATCGCCCGAAGCCCAGGATGCAGCTGCCGCGGCGGCAGCTGCGCGTGCCAACCCACGCAAGATGATTCCGAGCCTGCGCGCGCTGGCGGATGAAGACCGCGCCACCGCGAAGAAGGCGCGTGCCTCGTGGCAAATGTTCACGATTATGGCAGAGTTCATCGAGGCGACCGAGTACCTCTCGGAGATCCGCCCGGCGGTCTCGATCTACGGCAGCGCGCGCCTGCGCGAGGACTCGCCGTACTACCAGAAGACCATCGAGATTGCCCGGCTGTTCTCGGACGCCGGCTTCGCGGTGATCTCCGGCGGCGGCCCCGGCATCATGGAAGCGGCGAACAAGGGCGCGCACGCCGGCAAGTCCGCCAGCGTCGGCCTGAACATCGAGCTTCCGCACGAGCAGCAGGGCAATCCGTACCAGGACATCGCCATGCGCTTCCGCCACTTCTTCACGCGCAAGGTCACCTTCGTGAAGAATTCGGACGCCTTCATCGTCATGCCCGGCGGCTTCGGCACGCTGGACGAGCTGGCCGAGGTGCTCACGCTGGTGCAGACCGGCAAGTCGCGCTCGGTGCCGGTGGTGATGTACGGCAGCCGGTTCTGGAAGGGCCTGCTGGACTGGTTCCGCTTCACGCTGCTGCCGATGGGCCTGATCGCCGAGCACGACCTCGACCTGATGAAGATCGTGGACGAGCCCCAGGAAGTGCTGGAGGCGGTCTATGACTATTACGAGAAGCGCGGCGGCGATCACCCGATTCCGCCTAAGGAAGAAATGTTCTATCTGTAAGGCATTGGCGGCGTCCCCGGCCAGCCAGGGGGCGCAGGCAGCACGTGCCGGGGTGCCCCGGGGGTCACGAGAGCGGCCCGTGGGCGGCAGGAATTGCTAGAATGGAAGCCTGTCAGTCTGCCAGGTCCGGCGCCGCCGGGCCGCAGACTCAATCCGCGTGGCGGGGCCTGCCGGCCCGCACGCACAGGAGCCCCAGATGACCTCCCCCTCGCACCCGGCTGCCGTGCTCGCCGCGACCGTGCTGGCACTCGTGCCGGCCCTGGCCGCCGCACAGGGCAACGCGGAAAGCAGTGCGCTGACACAACAAGAACTGAACCAGATCAACAATCAGCCGATCGCGCCCGCGTCGAAAAGCCAGCTCAACCAGCCGCGCGAGCCGAGTTTCGTGCTGCGTGAGCGCGATGGGACCCAGGTGACCGAGTACCGGAACAAGGGGCAGGCCACCGATATCCAGGTACGCTCCGGCGTGGGCACGAAGTACGAGATGAGCAAGCCGGAAGACAGCTCGCCCAAGATTCGTGACCATGACGTGAACCGCGTGCCGTCGGTCAACCTGAAGTTCTGAGCGTCTCAACGACCCTTTTCACCCACGACCCGGCCGGACGGCAACGCCCGACCGGATCGCGCCGGCCCTCCGGCAGTCATGCCGCGGCGGCGGACGGTTTTTGTCCAGACCGGCCTGCCGCGCCCGATTCGCACCAATAAAACAGTATGGCCGTATTCACCACGGTCTCGCAGGACGAGATCGCCCGCTGGCTGCTTGACTACGACCTTGGCGAAGTCCGCGCGTTGCGCGGCATTGCTTCCGGGATCGAGAACAGCAATTTCTTTCTGACCATGGAGCAGGATGGCGTCACGCGCGAGTACGTGCTGACCATCTTCGAGCGGCTGACCTTCGCGCAGCTGCCGTATTACCTGCACCTGATGGACCATCTGGCCCGACACGGCATCAGCGTGCCGGCGCCCGTGGCCGCGCGCGACGGGGAAATCCTGCGCGCGCTCAAGGGCAAGCCGGCGACCATCGTCACGCGGCTCTCCGGGGCGTCGCAACTGTCCCCGCAGGCCAGCCACTGCGCCGAGGTGGGCACCATGCTGGCCCGCATGCACCTGGCCGGGCAGGACTATCCGCGCCAGCAGCCCAACCTGCGCAGCCTGGCCTGGTGGCGCCAGACCGAGCCCGAGATCCTGCCGTTCCTCGACCCGGCCCAGCGCCAGTTGCTGGCCGGCGAGATCGCCCACCAGACCGCGTTCTTCGGCAGCGCCGACTACGCCGCGCTGGCCGGCGGCCCGTGCCACTGCGACCTGTTCCGCGACAACGTCCTGTTCGACACCGACGCCAGCGGCGCGCCGCAACTCGGCGGTTTCTTCGATTTCTACTTCGCCGGCAACGACAAGTGGCTGTTCGACCTGGCCGTGACCGTGAACGACTGGTGTATCGACCTGCCCACCGGCGCGCTGGACGTTGACCGGGCGCAGGCCATGCTGCGGGCTTATCATGCGGTGAGGCCGCTCACGGCGACCGAGGCCGCGCATTGGCAGGACATGCTCCGTGCGGGCGCGCTGCGCTTCTGGGTATCGCGTCTGTGGGACTTTTTCCTGCCGCGCGAGGCCGACATGCTCCAGCCGCACGATCCGACCCACTTCGAACGCATCCTGCGCCGCCGTCTCGACGACGCCGCACCGCTCCCCTGGATCTGATTCGCCATGCAACTACTGGAAGTTCCCGCCAAGGAAGGCTACGTCTGGTTCCGCCAGGGTATCTGGCTGTTCCGCAAGAACCCGCTCGCGTTCCTGATGCTGCTGTTCATCTACCTGATTGCCGCGCAGCTCGCGATCTTCGTGCCGCTGTTCGGCATCATCGCGCTGCTGGTGGTCACGCCGGGCATCAACGTGGGGGTGATGACGGCCTGCCGCGATGTCATCCAGAGCAAGCGCGTGCTACCGACCGTGCTGCTGGCCGGGTTCCGCAGCAATGGCAAGCAGGCCATGCGGCATCTGTTCGTGCTGGGCGGCATCTACGCGGCGATGGTGTTCCTGCTGAGCCTGATCGCCACGTCGCTGGTTGATATCGGCGCGCTGGCGCAGGTGGTGCTGAAGGGCGAGGAGCCCACGCCGGACGCGATGCGCCAGCTCTACCTGGCCATGCTGACCGGGGCAGCGCTCTACACGCCGATCGCGATGCTGTTCTGGTTCGCGCCGATGCTGACTGCCTGGCACGGCGTGCCGCCGGTGAAGGCGCTGTTCTTCAGCTGGACGGCCTGCTGGCGCAACCGGGGCGCGTTCTTCGCCTACGCCGGCCTGTTCGCCGTCCTGATCGTGGCGCTGCCGCTGTTCCTGGAGGTAATCTTCGCCGCGATCGGCGCGGAGACGGTGCTGTCGTTCCTGGTCACGCCGTACTCGCTGCTGATGCTGGCGATCCTGTACTGCTCTTTCTACGCCACCTATCGCGGCTGCTTCAACATCGTGCCGGCCGAGGCCACCGACACCCAGAACGTCAATCCATGACGTATTAGGCACTTGGCCGGGGCTACCCCCGGCCAGGGCCCGGCTTTAGTCGATGGTGTCGAGCTTGGCCACCGCCAGCGCCAGCCACTTGGCGCCGTGGCGCTTGAAGTTGATATTGGCGCGCGCATCGGCGCCCTCGCCTTCCAGCGCCGTGATCTTGCCTTCCCCGAACTTGTTGTGGAACACGTTCTGGCCGACCCGGAAGCCGGTGTCGGCCGCGCGCTTTTCC
Source organism: Cupriavidus sp. 05T42 (assembly GCF_056396345.1). Classification (NCBI taxonomy): domain Bacteria; kingdom Pseudomonadati; phylum Pseudomonadota; class Betaproteobacteria; order Burkholderiales; family Burkholderiaceae; genus Cupriavidus; species Cupriavidus sp. 05T42. The sequence goes on along the minus strand of NZ_JBFTLH010000002.1, from coordinate 249,386 downwards.
TCGGCGTAGTTCTTGCCGGTGTCCATGCCGCCCGTGGGCCGGGTGCCGCTGTAGGGCACGTCCTCGGGCTTCTTGAACCAGTCGCGGCCCCAGCCGCTTTCCCGCTCCCCGCCGCCCTGGCGGTTGCGGCCATAGCCGCCACCACCGCCGCCGCCACCGTATGCACCGTAGGCCTGTGCCGGCGGCGTGATCCACTTCAGCGACGCCTCGGGCAACTCCTCGAAGAAGCGCGAGCGGATGTGATATCGCATCTGGCCGTGCAGCACGCGGCTCTGGGCGAAGGACATATAGAGCCGCTCGCGCGCCCGGGTAATCGCCACGTACATCAGGCGGCGCTCCTCCTCGAGCCCATCGGCCTCCATCGCGCTGTTCTCGTGCGGGAACAGGCCCTCTTCCAGCCCGGTAATGAACACCACGTTGAATTCGAGGCCCTTGGCCGCGTGCACGGTCATCATCTGCACCGCGTCCTGGCCAGCCTGGGCCTGGTTGTCGCCGGCCTCCAGCGAGGCATGGGTCAGGAAGGCCACGAGCGGCGTCATCACCACCGGCAACTGCTCGGGATCGAGCACTTGGAGCACCTGGTCGCCATCGGCCAGCACTGGCGCGGCGTCGCCGATCCGGTTGGCGGGCAGCACGCTGGCCAGCGCGTCGAGCCCATAGCCCTCTTCCACCACGAAAGCCTGCGCGGCGGTGACCAGTTCCTGCAAGTTCTCGATGCGGTCCTGCCCTTCCTTCTCGTTCTGGAAGTGCTGGATCAGGCCGCTGGTGTTGATCACATACTCCACCGTCTCCGGCAGCGTCATGCGCCGCGTCTCGGCCCGCATCTGCTCGATCAGGCGGATAAACGCGCCCATCGTGCTGCCCGCCTTGCCCGGCACGTAGGCCACGGCCTCGGAGAGCGAGACGTTGTACTGGCGCGCGGCGTCCTGGAGCAGCTCCAGCGAACGCGCCCCGATGCCGCGCGTCGGGAAGTTGACCACCCGCCCGAACGCCGCGTCGTTGCGCGGGTTTTCGATCAACTGCAGATAAGCGAGCGCATGCTTCACTTCGGCCCGTTCGAAGAAGCGCAGGCCGCCATACACCCGATAGGCGATGCCGGACGAGAACAGCGCGTGCTCGATCACCCGCGACTGCGCATTGCTGCGATACAGGATGGCGATCTCGGAGCGCGACATCCCCTGGGCGATCTGGTCGCGGATCTCCTCGACGATCCACGAGGCCTCCTGCCCGTCCGAGCCGGCCTGGAACACCCGCACCAGCTCGCCGTGGCCCGCGTCCGTGCGCAGGTTCTTGCCCAGCCGCCGCGCGTTGTGGGCGATCAGGTGGTTGGCCGAATCGAGGATGTGGCCATGCGAGCGGTAGTTCTGCTCCAGCTTGATCAGGTGGCGCACGCGGAATTCGCTCTCGAAGTCGCGCATATTGCCGACGTTGGCACCCCGAAACGCGTAGATGCTCTGGTCGTCATCGCCCACGGCGAACACGGCCGCCGCGCTACCCGTGCCGTAACCGGCCAGCAGCTTGAGCCACTGGTACTGGAGCACGTTGGTGTCCTGGAACTCGTCCACCAGCACGTGGCGGAAGCGGTGCTGGTAGTGCTGGCGGATGGCGTCGTTGTAGCGCAGCAGTTCGTAGCAGCGCAGTAGCAACTCGGCGAAATCGACCACGCCTTCGCGCTGGCACTGCTCGTCGTAGGCGGCGTACAGGTCGACGAAACGACGGTTGAAATCGTCGTTCGCCTCCACGTCGCGGGGGCGCAGCCCCTGCTCCTTGGCGTTGTTGATGAAGTACTGGACGTTCTTGGCCGGATACTTCTCGTCATCGACATTCAGCGATTTCAGCAGCCGCTTGAGCGCGGAAAGCTGGTCCTGGGTGTCCAGGATCGAGAAGGTCTGCGGCAGCCCGGCGTCCTTGAAGTGCGCGCGCAGCATCCGGTTGCAGAGCCCGTGGAAGGTGCCGATCCACATGCCGCGCGTGTTGATGGGCAGCATGGACGACAGGCGGGTCTGCATCTCCTTGGCCGCCTTATTGGTAAATGTCACGGCCAGCACGCCGGCCGGCGACACCCGGCCGTTCTGGATCAGCCAGGCGATGCGGGTGGTCAGCACGCGGGTCTTGCCGCTGCCCGCCCCCGCCAGGATCAGGGCCGGTTCATCGGGCAACGTGACGGCGGCGAGTTGTTCGGCGTTGAGATTGGCAAGCAGGCTGGACATCGGGGAAGGGGCCTTTTGGCCGCGTGGGGCCGGGGAATGGCGGCAATTATACCGGGGGGACCGGGGCCGCCAGCGGCACCCGGCAGCCGTCGGCGTCGGCAAATGCGCACCGGCACCCCCGCCTCCCCTATAATTTGACGTTTTCCCGGCCCGACGCCGTGGCGCGCCGACTGGTTTCGATGGATTTCGATCAGTCCGCCCACCGCCCAGCCCCGACCCGCATACCTCGACATCCCCAGCATGACCGCCCAAGACCAGTCCCTTGCCAAGAGCTTCGAACCCGCCGCCATCGAGGAGAAGTGGGGCCCCGAATGGGAGCGCCGCGGCATCGCCCAGCCCACGATGGACGCCAATCGTCCCGATTTCGCCATCCAGCTGCCGCCGCCCAATGTGACCGGCACGCTGCACATGGGCCACGCGTTCAACCAGACCATCATGGACGGCCTGACGCGCCACGCGCGCATGCGCGGCGCCAATACGCTGTGGGTGCCGGGTACCGATCACGCGGGTATCGCCACGCAGATCGTGGTGGAGCGCCAGTTGGAAGCCCAGGGCGTGTCGCGCCATGACCTCGGCCGCGAGAAGTTCGTCGAGAAGGTCTGGGAGTGGAAGGAGGAGTCGGGCTCCACCATCACGCGCCAGGTGCGCCGCATGGGGGCGTCGATCGACTGGACGCGCGAGTACTTCACGATGTCGCCCGAGATGTCGCAGGCCGTGACCGAGGTATTCGTCCGCCTGTTCGAACAGGGCCTGATCTATCGCGGCAAGCGCCTGGTCAACTGGGACCCGGTGCTGGGCACGGCCGTGTCCGACCTCGAAGTGGACAGCGTGGAGGAGGAAGGCTCGCTCTGGCACATCCACTACCCGCTGGCCGAGCCGGACGCCGTGCACGGCCTGACGCACCTGACCGTGGCCACCACGCGCCCGGAAACCATGCTCGGCGACACCGCCGTGATGGTCCACCCCGAGGACGAGCGCTACGCGCACCTGATCGGCAAGTTCGTGCACCTGCCGCTGACCGATCGCCAGATCCCCGTCATTGCCGATGAATACGTCGACCGCGCCTTCGGCACGGGCGTGGTCAAGGTCACGCCGGGCCATGACTTCAACGACTACGCGGTGGGCCAGCGCCACAACCTGCCGCAGCTCTCGATCCTGACGCTGGACGCCAAGATCGTCGCCGACGCGCCGGCCGCCTACGCCGGCATGGACCGCTTCGAGGCCCGCGACAAGATGGTGGCCGACCTGAAGGAACAGGGCCTGCTGGGCGAGGTCAAGAAGCACAAGCTGATGGTGCCGCGCAGCGAGCGCACCAGCAGCGTGATCGAGCCGATGCTGACCGACCAGTGGTTCGTCGCCATGAGCAAGCCGGCCCCCGAGGGCACGTTCTATCCGGGTCGCTCGATCGCCGAAGTGGCGCTGGACGCCGTGCAGAGCGGCGAGATCAAGCTGGTGCCCGAGAACTGGAACAGCACGTACAACCAGTGGCTGGCCAACATCCAGGACTGGTGTATCAGCCGCCAGCTCTGGTGGGGCCATCAGATCCCGGCCTGGTACGACGACGCCGGCAACTGCTTCGTCGCCCGCACCGAGGAAGACGCCCGCGCCAAGGCGCAGGCGGCCGGCAGCACCGGCCCGCTGCGCCGCGAGGAAGACGTGCTCGACACGTGGTTCTCGTCCGCGCTAGTGCCGTTCTCGTCACTCGGCTGGCCCGAGCAGACGCCGGAACTGGAGCACTTCCTGCCGTCGTCGGTGCTGGTCACGGGCTACGACATCATCTTCTTCTGGGTGGCGCGCATGGTCATGATGACCAAGCACTTCACCGGCCAGGTGCCGTTCCACACCGTGTACGTGCACGGCCTGGTGCGTGACTCCGAAGGCAAGAAGATGAGCAAGTCCGAGGGCAACACCCTCGACCCGGTGGACCTGATCGACGGCATCGAGCTGGCCCCGCTGCTCAAGAAGCGCACCACGGGCCTGCGCCGCCCGAAGGACGCGCCGCGCATCGAATCGAAGACGAAGAAGGAGTTCCCGGACGGCATTCCCGCGTTCGGCGCGGACGCCCTGCGCTTCACCTTCGCCTCGCTGGCCACGCTGGGCCGGAATATCAACTTCGACACGGGCCGTTGCGAGGGCTATCGCAACTTCTGCAACAAGCTCTGGAACGCCACCCGCTTCGTGCTGATGAACACCGAGGGCCATGATTGCGGCATGGGCCCGTGCAGCAACGACTGCGGCCCGGACGGCTACCTGCACTTCTCGCAGGCAGACCGCTGGATCGTCTCGCTGCTCCAGCGCGTGGAAGGTGAAGTCGAAAAGGGCTTCGACGAATACCGTTTCGACAATATCGCCAGCGCAATCTACAAGTTCGTCTGGGACGAGTATTGCGACTGGTACCTGGAACTCGCCAAGGTGCAGATCCAGACCGGCACCGAGGCCCAGCAACGCGCCACGCGCCGCACGCTGCTGCGCGTGCTGGAGACGGTACTGCGCCTGGCGCACCCGATCATCCCGTTCATTACCGAGGAACTCTGGCAGAAGGTGGCCCCGCTGGCCGGCCGCGCCAAGGGTGACGGCAGCGAGACCATCGCGCTGCAGGCCTACCCGCTGCCGGCCGCCGCCAAGATCGACGAAGCCGCCGAAGCCTGGGTGGCCCAGCTCAAGGCCGTGGTGGACGCCTGCCGCAACCTGCGGGGCGAGATGAACATCTCGCCGGCCCAGCGCATTCCGCTCTACACGCACGGCGACAGCACCTTCCTGAACGCCGCGGCAGCGCAAATCCAGGCGCTGGCGAAACTTTCCGAGGTGAAGGTGTTCGAAGACGAGGTCGCCCTCCAGAAGGAAGGCGCAGGGGCGCCGGTGGCCATCGTCGGCGGCAATCACCTGCTGCTGAAGATCGAGATCGACGTCGCAGCCGAGCGCGTGCGCCTGGGCAAGGAGATCGACCGGATCAGCAATGAAATCGGCAAATGCCGGGGCAAGCTGACCAACGAAGCCTTCGTGGCCAAGGCGCCGCCCGCGGTTGTGGCGCAGGAAACACAGCGTTTGTCGGATTTCGAACAGACGCTGGCCAAGCTCCAGGATCAACTACAGCGTCTGCCCGCCTGACGGGTTCGCCACTTCTGCGCCACCGGCACGAAAGTTGCGACTCGACTGGTATCCGGCCTCGTTCATGTGTAACGACATGTGACTGTTACGTCAGCGTCGGACGAAGCCGGACAGACGGCGCCCTCCCTGTACGGCACGGTGTTACACCGGATTGAAAAGGAAAGCTGAAATGGAAAACCGCGTCACCAAGGCCGTCTTTCCGGTCGCTGGGCTAGGTACCCGATTCCTCCCCGCGACCAAGGCGAGTCCCAAGGAAATGCTGCCAGTGGTGGACAAACCGCTGATCCAGTACGCCGTGGAAGAAGCCATGGCCGCCGGCATCACGGAAATGATCTTTGTCACGGGCCGCTCCAAGCGCGCCATCGAGGACCATTTCGACAAGGCGTACGAACTGGAAATGGAGCTGGAGGCCAAGAACAAGCAGGCCCTGCTCGATGTGGTGCGTTCGATCAAGCCTGCGCACGTGGAGTGCTACTACGTGCGCCAGCCCGAGGCCCTGGGCCTGGGCCACGCCGTGCTGTGCGCGGCCAAGCTGGTCGGCGACACGCCGTTCGCGGTCATGCTGGCGGACGACTTGCTCGACGGCGACGTGCCGATCATGAAGCAGATGGTCGACGTCTATAACCACTACAACTGCTCGGTCCTGGGCGTGGAAGAGATCGCGCCGGAACAAAGCCGCTCCTACGGCGTGGTGGAAGGCCGCGAATGGGACGAGCGCGTGATCAAGATGTCCGGCATCGTCGAGAAGCCGGCCCCCGAGGACGCCCCGTCGAACCTTGGCGTGGTGGGCCGCTACATCCTCACGCCGCGCATCTTCGACCACATCCGTGAACTGAAGCCGGGTGCCGGCGGCGAGTACCAACTGACCGATGCCATCCAGTCGATGCTCGACCAGGAACAGGTGCTGGCCTACCGCTACAACGGCGTGCGCTACGACTGCGGCAGCAAGCTCGGCTACCTGAAGGCCACTGTCGAGTTCGCCCTGAAGCACCCGGAAGTGCGCGACGAGTTCAGCGCCTATCTGGCCCAGCGCGGATAAGCGTTCCGCCCCGGCATGAAAAAGCCGCCTCGATCGAGGCGGCTTTTTTTATGGCCGGGGGCCAGGCGGTCTTAGCGGCGCTTCATGTAGAACACGAACACCTTGTCCACCTCGGCGTGCGACAGCAGCTCGTTGCCGGTCTGCTTGGCGAAGGCCTGGAAGTCGCGCGTGGCGCCCGGGTCGGTGGCCAGCACCTTGAGCACGTCGCCGCTGGCCATGTCCGCCAGCGCCTTCTTGGTCCGCAGGATCGGCAGCGGGCAGTTCAGGCCGCGCGCGTCCACTTCTTTCTGGAAGTCCATTCCTCTCATCCCACTTATTTTTGGTCGATGCCGTATTGTAACGAAGCGGCGACAAGGCTGAAGTCCGTCGGCCGGCGCGGGTCGGGGATGTCCTCGCCCGAGGCGCGGTCGAAGAAGCGCACGGGCAGCCCGCGCCGCTCCAGGAAATCGGCCACGGCAAAGCCGGTGCCGGCGTTCCAGATCCGCATCTTCTCGGGCGCCACGAGCTTGTATTCGGCCAGTTCCTCGGACAGTTCGATGCGCCCCGTCGCCTTCACGTGATAGGCGATAATCAGCTCGTTCTTGCGCATGAACTCGTAGACGCCGATCAGCGACGCGGATTCCGTGTCGAGATTGGTCTCCTCCTTGAGTTCGCGCGCCACGCCCAGCTCGGGCGTCTCGTCGCGCTCCATGAAGCCGGTGACCAGCGCGAACATCCCCTCCGGCCATACCGCGTTGCGCGCCAGCAGCAGCTTGTCCTCGTACTCGACCACCGCCGCCAGCACCGGCAGCGGGTTGTTCCAGTGCACGAAGCCGCAGCCGTCCTGCACGCAGGCATGACGATAGCGGCCGGACATCGGCAAGTGCTCCAGCGGCGCCCCGCATTGGGGGCAGAAACGGTACGGTTGCATCGGAGGGGGCTCCAGGGGTTCAGAGGGCGCAGGCCGCGCGGATATCGGCGGCGAACGCTTCCACGGTCTCGGGTTGCAGGTCCCACGAACACATCAGCCGGCAACCGCCCGCGCCGATGAAGGTGTAGAACAGCCAGCCCTTGGCGCGCAAGGCCTCGATGGCCGGCAGCGGCAGTTCGGCGAAGACCGCGTTCGATTCGGTCGGGAACATGATGCGCACGCCGGGAATGTCGACGATGCGCTGGTGCAACAGTTGCGCCATCGCGTTGGCATGGCGGGCGTTGGACAGCCAGACATCGTTCTCGAGCATGCCCAGCCACGGCGCGGAAATGAAGCGCATCTTCGAGGCCAACTGCCCGGCCTGCTTCACCCGGTAGGCGAAGTCCTCGGCCAGGCGGCGGTCGAAGAACACCACGGCCTCGCCCACCGGCAGGCCGTTCTTGGTGCCGCCGAAGCACAGCACATCCACGCCAGCCCGCCAGGTGATCTCGGACGGATGCACGCCCAGCGCCGCCACCGCATTGGCGAAGCGCGCGCCGTCCATGTGCACGCGCAGTTGCCGCCGCTTGGCGATGGCCGCAATGGCGCGCACCTCCTCCACCGTGTAGACCGTGCCGACTTCCGTCGACTGCGTGAGCGAGACCACGCGCGGCTTCGGATAGTGGATGTCGGTGCGCCGCGTGACCAGCGCCTCCACCGCATCGGCGGTCAGCTTGCCGTTGACGCCGGGCGCCGTGAGCAGCTTGGAGCCGTTCGAGAAGAACTCCGGCCCGCCGCACTCGTCCGTCTCGATGTGCGCCAGTTCATGGCAGATCACCGAGTGGTACGACTGGCACAGCGACGACAGCGCCAGCGAGTTGGCCGCCGTCCCGTTGAAGACGAAGAAGACCTCGCAGTCGGTCTGGAACAGGTTGCGGATGCGGTCGCAGACCTGCTGGGTCCAGGAATCGTCGCCATAGGCCTTCTCGTGGCCGCTGGCGTTGGCCTCGAGGAAGTATTTCAGCGATTCCGGGCAGAAGCCGGCGTAGTTGTCGGAGGCGAAGTGCTGCATGGGCGGGTCTTTACTTCTTGTCGATCCAGAGCGCGCCGCCGGTGGCCCAGTTCTCGCGCTTGATATCGGTGATGATGATGTCCACTGCCGACACCGAGCAGCCCAGCGTCTCGCAGGTGACGCGCGTCACTTCCTCGACAAACTTGCGCTTTTGCTCGACCGTGCGGCCTTCGAACATCTCGACGTGAAACGTGGGCATGCTGCTGACTCCGTTTTTAGGGATTTTGCGAGACTCAGTCTCGGTAAGAGGGATCGATTCTATCGAGTTTGCGCAGCAGCGAGGGCCATTCCATCTCGCCCTCGACGGCGCCGTTGTCGTACAGCTGCATCGAAGTGCGCTCGGCCACGTCAGCCGGCGGCTGCACTGTGGCGCGGCCCGCCTGCGCGCCGAGCTGGATCTCGCAGGCCTTGATCAGGGTGGCCATCAGCACGTAGGCCTCGGCCACGGTGCGGCCCACCGTCAGCGTACCGTGGTTGCGCAGCAGCATGGCCGGGTGCTGGCCCAGCGACACCGTGAGCCGGGCCCCTTCGGCCGGGGTGAACGCCAGGCCCTCGTAGTCGTGATAGCCGATGCGGCCGTGGAAGCGCATGGCGTGCTGCGACAGCGGCAGCAGTCCGTCCGCCTGCGCCGAGACCGCGATGCCGGCGGTGTTGTGCAGGTGCATGACGCAGTGCGCATCGGCCCGCGCGGCGTGCACGGCGGCGTGGAGGGCGAAGCCGGTCACGTTGACCGGGTGCACGGTCTCGCCGACCACCTCGCCCCGGCCATTGATCTTGACGAGGTCCGACGCGCGAATCTCGTCGAACGCGAAGCCGAACGGGTTGATCAGGAAGTGGTCCGGCTCACCGGGCACGGTGGCCGAGATATGGGTGTAGATCAGGTCGTCCCAGCGCTCCAGCGCGGCCAGCCGGTAGGCGGCGGCGAGGTCGGTGCGCACGCGCGCCTCCTCGGCGCTGACGGGAACGGCCGGGCCCGCGGCACGCGCGGGCTGCAAGGCAAAAGACATGGGGACATTCGCTCCGCGGCCGCCCTGCTGCGAGGCGTGCTCCAGACACGTGCGGGTTCAGTCCCGGTCGAGTAGGCGGCGCAGGCGTAACTGTAGCGCAGTCAGCGCGGGGCGGCAGCGTCCCGCAACGGCATGGCGCGGACCATCCAGCCGAGGATGCCCGCCCCCACCAGCAGCGCGGCGGCGGCGGTGGCCAGGGATGCCGCAAAGCCGCCCGTGCGCGCCACCAGCGTGGTGGCCAGCGGCGGGCCGGCGATCTGCCCGAGCGCGTAGGCGGCCGTCATCAGCCCGATCAGCTTCGGGGCGGCGCTGCCCCACAGCCGGCGCGCCTCGCGCATCAGGAACGACACCAGCGCCGTGAACGGCAGGCCGACGAGCAGGCTGCTCAGCGCGAAGCCCGGCACGGTCGGCCAGAATGCCGCCACGGCCACGCCAACCGCCTGCACCGCGTACAGGATCATCGCCAGCCGGCGGTTGTCGTGATGCATGCCCACGCGCGTGGCCAGGAAGGCGCCAATGGCCACGCCAGCGCCCAGGATCGGCCAGAACAGGTCCGCCCAGACCGCGCCGGGCATGGCCTGGCGGGCGATCACGGGCAGGAAGGTCGCGGTGATGATGTAGCCGAAGCCGGCGAGGCCGTAGGCCACGGTCAGGGCCCAGGTTTCGAGGTCCAGCCGGGGTGTCGGGGCGACTGCCTCCGCATGCCCTGCACTCCCCGGCTGTCCGGCCCGCGCCTGCAGGGCCGGCGGCGGCGCGCCGAACACGCGCCAGACCGGCGCCAGCAACAACGCGCCGAGCACCGTGAAGGCGATCCAGCCCCAGTTCGCCAGCCAGTGCGCGCCGACCATGCCGAACGCCGACAGCCCGGTCACGACGATCCCCACGCCGGGACCGCAGAACATCAGCCCGCCCAGCGTGGGATGGCCCAGTTCGGCCAGTCGCTGCATGCACCACGCGGTGGCGTAGACCATCACCAGCGCGCTGGCGATGCCCGCAATCGTGCGCCATGCCAGCCACGCGGGCATGCCGCCCGGCAGCGCCATGGCCAGCGTGAGCACCACGGTGAGCACCAGCGACACGCGCACCATCCGCACGGGATCGGGGCGGATGAACAGGCACAGCAGCGCCCCCAGCAGGTAGCCGATGTAGTTCAGCGTGGCCAGCGCCCCGCCCTCGGCCAGCGTGACGGTGCCGTCATGCAACATCATCGGCAGCAGCGGCGTGAAGGCGAACCGACCGATGCCCATCGCCAGCGCCAGCGACACGAAGCCAGCCATGGCCACCGCCCAGGGTCCGGCAGTTTGCGGGGCCGCGCGGGCGGCGGAGACATCGGTATTCACGAGAGACATGATCGGGGGGCGGGTTCGGCTGGCGGCCAGCGGGATTCCTGACTATCCTAGTCGCATTCATCCATCACATAAAATGAATTATTGAGATAGCATCAATCTCAATTCAAGAAGGAAGCCGATCATGGATCTCGCCGCACTCGAAATCTTCCGCACCGTGGTGGAGGCCGGAGGCATCACACGCGCCGCCACGCGGCTGCACCGCGTGCAGTCGAACGTGACCACGCGCATCCGGCAACTGGAGCAGTCGCTCGGCGTGGAGCTGTTCCTGCGCGACGGCAAGCGCATGGTGCTCACCCCGGCCGGGCAGACGCTGTTCGACTACGCGCGGCGCATCCTGCAACTGTCCGACGAGGCTCGCCACGCAGTGCAGCCGGCGCGGCCGCACGGGCGGCTGCGGGTGGCGTCGATGGAAAGCACGGCGGCCAGCCGGCTGCCGACGGTACTGGCGCGCTATCACCAGGCGTGGCCGGACGTCGAACTGGAACTCGTGACGCTGCCAACCCGACAGGCGCTGGACGCCCTGCGCCGCTTCGAGGTCGATTGCGCCTTCGTCGCCGAGCCGCTCGGCGATGCCGAACTGGTCACCCGGCCCGCCTTTACCGAGGAACTGGTGATCATCGCCAGCGCGCAGCATGCGCCGATCCACTCCGCCGCCGACCTGGAGCGCCACACGCTGCTCGCGTTCGAGGCCGGCTGCAACTACCGCACGCGCTTCGAGCAGTGGTGCAATCGCGACGGCCACGCGGCGGGGCGGGTGATCCAACTGGGCTCCTACCATGCCATCGTCGCCTGCGCGGCGGCCGGTATCGGCGTGGCGATCATGCCGCGCTCGGTGCTGACGCTATACCGCGACCTGCCGCAGATCAGCATCCACCCGCTCGGCGACGAAGGGGACGTGACCACCGTGCTGGCGTGGCATCCGGCGATGGGCAGCGCGGCGCTGGCAGCGCTGGCCGACATGCTGCCGGGTGTATCGGACATCACGCAAAAGGCTGCCTGACCCCTTCCGCTTCGGATTCCTTGCCCGCGCTGCGGCGTGCAAGATGTGGCCGGTCGCCTACACTGAAAGTGGCGCTGCCACGGCATACTCGCGGGCCGCGCCCCGCCATGACATTCGTCTTCGCGCCGCTACGATCTTTGGTTTGCCGGATGGCGATGGGGCTGGCCATGCTCCTCGCCCTGCCCGCGATGGTCTACGCCCAAGGCGCTTCAACGCCCGCCGCCAAGGCTGGCGTGGCCCCCGTCTATGTCATCCCGATCAAGGGCGCCATCGGGCCAGCCAGCGCCAGCTTCGCCACGCGCGGCATGGCGCAGGCGCAGAAGCAGAACGCGCAGTTGATCGTGCTGGAGATGGACACGCCCGGCGGGCTCGACGTGGCCATGCGCGACATCATCCAGGCCATCCTCGCCTCCCCGGTGCCGGTAGCGACCTTTGTCTACCCGGGCGGCGCGCGGGCCGCGAGCGCCGGCACTTACATCCTCTATGCCAGCCACATCGCCGCCATGGCGCCCGGGACCAATGTGGGCGCGGCGAGTCCGGTTGCCATCGGTGTCGGCGGCCCGAAGCCGGGTGCCTCGCCCGGATCTTCCCCCGCCAGTGCACCAGCCAGCGCGCCCGGCACCGAAGACACCATGGCACGCAAGCAGATGCACGATGCCTCCGCCTACCTGCGCGGGCTGGCCCAGCTGCGCCAGCGCAACGCCGACTGGGCCGAGCGCGCGGTGCGCGAGGCCGTGAGCCTCTCCGCCGACGAGGCAGTGGCCCAGCACGTGGCCGACCTCGTCGCGCCGGACCTGCCAGCACTGCTGCGGCAGGTCGATGGCAAGCGCCTGCAGGCGGCCGGCGTATCGCGCGTGCTGCACACCAACGATGCGCCCATCGTCACGGTCACGCCGGACTGGCGAGCGCGGCTGCTCGCCGTCATCACCGAACCCAGCGTGGCGCTGATCCTGATGATGATCGGCATCTACGCGCTGATGTTCGAGTTCTCCACGCCGGGCATGGTCGTGCCGGGCATCGTCGGCGCCATCTGCCTGCTGATCGGCCTGTTTGCGCTGCAAATGCTGCCCGTCAACTATGCGGGGCTGGCGCTGATCGCGCTGGGCATCGGCTGCATGGTGGCCGAATTCTTCCTGCCGACGTTCGGCGCGCTCGGGGTGGGCGGCATCGTCGCCTTCGCGTTTGGCGCGGTCATGCTGATCGATACCGACGTGCCCGGCTTCGGCGTGCCGCTCACGGTGATCGCGGCGCTGGCCGGGGTGTCGGCGCTGTTCCTGGTCGGCATGTCCGCGATGCTGATGCGCTCGCGCAAGCGCCCCGTGGTCAGCGGCGCGGACACGCTGGTCGGCAGCCTGGCCACGGTCATCGACGATACGCCCGCCGACGGCTGGGCGATGGTGCACGGCGAACATTGGCGAATTCATGGCGACGGCCCGCTCGCGCGCGGCCAGCGGGTACGCGTGACCGGGCGGCGCGGGCTGGTACTGGAAGTCGTGGCCGACATGGCCGCATCCCTGGAACACAACGGAGCGTGATATGGCATTCGGATTCAGTTTTGGTGGGCTGATCTTCCTGCTGGCATTGCTCGTGGTGGCCGCGATCCGCGTGCTGCGCGAATACGAACGCGGGGTTGTCTTCATGCTCGGGCGATTCTGGGGCGTCAAGGGGCCCGGGCTGGTGCTGCTCATCCCCGGCATACAGCAGATGGTCCGCGTGGACCTGCGCACGGTCGTCTTCGACGTGCCACCACAGGACGTGATCTCTCACGACAATGTGTCGGTCAAGGTCAACGCGGTGGTCTATTTCCGGGTCGTGGACCCCGAGCGGGCCATCATCCAGGTGGCCAACTTCCTCGAGGCCACCAGCCAGCTCTCCCAGACCACGCTGCGGTCCGTGCTCGGCAAACATGAACTGGACGAAATGTTAGCCGAGCGCGAGAAGCTCAACCTCGACATCCAGAAGGTGCTCGACGCCCAGACCGACGCGTGGGGCATCAAGGTGTCCAATGTCGAGATCAAGCATGTGGATTTGAACGAGACCATGATCCGGGCCATCGCCCGCCAGGCGGAGGCCGAGCGAGAGCGGCGGGCCAAGATCATCCACGCGGAAGGGGAATTGCAGGCTTCGGTGAAACTGCTGGAGGCGGCACAGATGCTGGCGCAGCAGCCTGAGGCCATGCAACTGCGGTATCTCCAGACGCTGACGCAGATTGCTGGGGATAAGAGTTCTACTATTGTGTTTCCGTTGCCGATGGATTTGGTTAGGGGGTTGATGAAGTAGGTTTTGGGTTTGGTTCTGTGGTGTTGGCTGTTGAGCGCAACAAAAACAAAAAGGGCGCCCCAAACCCCAGAGCGCCCTTCTCAACAGCTAGTAAATCCCTCAAACCTTACCAGCCACCCACTCCTTCACCCCTGCCAGCGCCGCCGGCAGATTCGCCGGCTCCGTCCCCCCAGCCTGCGCCATATCCGGCCGGCCGCCGCCCTTGCCGCCCACCTGCTGGGCCACAAAGTTCACCAGCTCCCCAGCCTTGACCTTGCCCGTCGCATCGGCGGTCACACCAGCAATCAGCGAAACCTTCCCATCCGACACTGCCCCCAGCACGATGGCCGCGCTCTTGAGCTTGTCCTTGAGCTTGTCCATGGTCTCGCGCAGCGTCTTCACGTCGGCGCCGTCGAGTTGGGCGGCCAGCACCTTCAGGCCGTTGATGTCGATGGCCTGCTCGGCGAGTTCGTCGCCTTGCGATGCCGCGAGCTTGCTCTTGAGCTTCTCGAGTTCCTTCTCGAGCGCCCGCACCTGCTCCTGCACCTGGCCGATACGCGGCACCAGTTCCGACGGCTGCGCGCGCAGCGCGGCGGCGGCTTCGTTCAGGCGGGCGTCGAGCGACTGCAGGTAATGCAGCGCGTTGTCGCCGGTAATCGCTTCCACGCGGCGAATCCCGGCTGCCACGCCCGCTTCCACCACGATCTTGAACAAGCCGATGTCGCCGGTGCGCGTCACGTGCGTGCCGCCGCAGAGTTCCTTCGAGGTGCCGATCGACAGCACGCGCACATCGTCCGCGTACTTCTCGCCGAACAGCGCCATCGCGCCGCTCTTCACCGCGTCGTCGAACGGCATGATCTCGGCATGCGTCGGCGCGTTGGCCAAAATCTCGGCGTTGACGATTTCCTCGACCTGACGGATCTCGGCGTCGCTCAGCGGCGCGTTGTGCGAGAAGTCGAAACGCGTCTTGTCGGCATCGACCAGCGAGCCCTTCTGCTGCACGTGGGTGCCCAGCACCTCGCGCAGCGCCTTGTGCATCAGGTGGGTCGCCGAGTGGTTACGTACCGTGCGTGCACGGCGGACGGCATCGACCTGCGCCGCCACGGTGTCACCCACCTTCAGCGGGCCGTTGGTCAGCGTGCCCTGATGGCCGAACACATCGGCCTGCACCTTGGTCGTGTCGGCCACGTTGAACACGGCCGCACCCGCCACCAGCGTGCCCTGGTCGCCCGCCTGGCCGCCGGACTCCGCGTAGAACGGGGTGTTGTCCAGCACCACCACGCCGGTTTGGCCCGGCTGCATGGTGTCGACGGACGCGCCGTCGACGTACAGCGCCGTCACGCGGGCGCGTTCGAAGCCCAGTTCGTCATAGCCGTGGAACACGGTCTTGTCGCCCGTGTACTCCAGGCCGGCGGCCATCTTGAACTTGCCGGCCGCACGGGCCTGCTCGCGCTGGCGGTTCATGGCGGCGTCGAACGCGGGTTCGTCCACCGCAATCTCCTGCTCGCGCGCCACGTCCTGCGTCAGGTCGAGCGGGAAGCCGAAGGTATCGTGCAGCTTGAACGCCAGTTCGCCGTCAAGCACCTTGCCGCCCTTGGCCTTGAGGTCGGCCACGGCGGTGTCGAGAATGGTCATGCCGTTCTCGATGGTCTCGAAGAAGCGCTCTTCCTCGGCCCTCAGCACTTCCACCACGCGCGACTGCGCCTCGGCCAGCTCCGGATAGGCCTCGCCCATCTGCGCCACCAGGTCCGGCACCAGCTTGTGGAAGAACGGCGTCTTCTGGCCCAGCTTGTAGCCGTGGCGGATCGCGCGGCGCACGATGCGGCGCAGCACGTAGCCGCGGCCTTCGTTGCCCGGGATCACGCCGTCGACGATCAGGAACGAGCACGCGCGGATATGGTCGGCAATCACCTTCAGCGAGTTCTGGTTCAGGTCGTCCAGATGGGTCTCGCGCGCGGCGGCCTTGATCAGCGCCTGGAACAGGTCGATCTCGTAGTTGCTGTGCACGTGCTGGAGCACGGCGGCAATCCGCTCGAGGCCCATGCCGGTGTCCACGCACGGCTTGGGCAGCGGCGTCATGTTGCCCTGCTCGTCGCGGTTGAACTGCATGAACACGAGGTTCCAGATCTCGATGTAGCGGTCGCCGTCTTCCTCGGGCGATCCCGGGGGGCCGCCCCAGACATCGGCGCCGTGGTCATAGAAGATTTCCGAGCACGGGCCGCACGGGCCGGTGTCGGCCATCTGCCAGAAGTTGTCCGAGGCGTAGCGCGCGCCCTTGTTGTCGCCGATGCGCACGATGCGCTCGGCCGGCACGCCGACTTCCTTGGCCCAGATGTCGTAGGCCTCGTCGTCCTCGGCGTAGACCGTGACCCAGAGCTTCTCGGCCGGCAGCTGGTAGGTCTTGGTCAGCAGTTCCCAGGCGTACTGGATGGCTTCGCGCTTGAAGTAGTCGCCGAACGAGAAATTGCCCAGCATCTCGAAGAACGTGTGGTGACGTGCCGTATAGCCCACATTTTCGAGGTCGTTGTGCTTGCCGCCGGCGCGCACGGAGCGCTGGGACGATGTAGCGCGCGAGTAGGGACGCTTATCGGTGCCCAGGAACACGTCCTTGAACTGCACCATGCCCGAATTGGTGAACAGCAGCGTCGGGTCGTTCGCCGGCACGAGGCTGGACGAGCGGACCACGGAATGGCCCTTCGACTCGAAGTACTGCAGGAACTTGCTGCGAATGTCGGAGACTTTCATGTTGTATCGGGCGCATCCCGCATCGTGGCAGGGCGCAGTCAGTCAGGTTGGATTTGCAAACCGTTGATTATACGGGGCAAGCCCCCTCCCGGGGCATTCTCGCGGGCGGCCGCCCGGCGGCGCGCACCGGGCGGGCTGGCGATGGCCGAATATCGCCCACCGTTGGCCTGGCGCCGCCCCGTGCGGGTGCATCGGCGCGGCGGGCCGGTGGTAGAGTGCTCCCCCACTATATCTACCGAGCCGCCACTGCCATGGGAGCCTTGAGCCATCTCCGCGTCCTCGACCTGACCCGCGTCCTCGCCGGGCCATGGTGCGCCCAGAACCTCGCCGACTTCGGCGCCGACGTGATCAAGATCGAGCGCCCCGGCGCAGGTGACGATACGCGCACATGGGGTCCGCCCTGGCTCAAGACCGAGGATGGCCGGGACACGGCCGAAGCCGCCTACTACCTGGCCGCCAACCGCAACAAGCGCTCGGTAACCTGCGACATCAGCACGCCCGAGGGCCAGCAGCTGGTGCGCGACCTCGCCGCCCAGAGCGACGTGGTGCTCGAGAACTACAAGGTCGGCCAACTCAAGAAGTATGGCCTCGACTACGAATCGCTCAAGGCGGTGAAGCCGGACATCATCTATTGCTCGGTCACCGGCTTCGGCCAGACCGGCCCGTACGCCCAGCGTCCCGGCTACGACTTCATCATCCAGGGCATGGGCGGCTTCATGAGCCTGACCGGCGAGCGGGACGACCTGCCCGGCGGCGGCCCGCAGAAGGCCGGCGTGGCCATTTCGGACCTGATGACCGGCCAGTACGCCACCATCGCCGTGCTGGCTGCCCTGGCCCACCGCGACCGGACCGGCGAGGGCCAGTACATCGACATGGCGCTGCTGGACGTGCAGGTGTCGATGCTGGCAAACATGAATACCAACTACCTCGCCAGCGGCGAGGCGCCGCGCCGCTGGGGCAACGCCCACCCGAACATCGTGCCCTACCAGACCTTCCAGGCCGCCGACGGCTGGATCATCGTCGCGGTAGGCAACGACGGGCAGTTCCGCAAGTTCGTGACGGCCGGCGGCCGGCCGGAACTGGCCGACGACCCGCGCTTCGCCACCAACCCGCAGCGCGTGGCGCACCGGGACGTGCTGGTGCCGATCCTGGCCGAGATGATCCTGCCGCGCACCCGCGAACAGTGGATCCTGGATCTGGAGCGCGCCGGCGTGCCCTGCGGCCCGATCAACACGCTCGACGAGGTCTTCGAGAACGAGCAGGTGCTGGCGCGCGGCCTGCGCGTCGATTTGCCGCACCCGACGGCCGGCGAGGTCAAGCTGGTGGGCAGCCCCATGAAGATGAGCGCCACGCCGCCCGAGGCGCTGCGCCATCCCCCGTTGCTCGGAGAGCACACGGAGGTGGTGCTGGGCGAGACACTCGGCTACAGTGCGGAGCACATCGCCGCACTGCGCGCGAAGGGCGTGGTCTGACCCCAATTCACCCCGACTCGGGAGCCACGCCGGCCGCAGCCGAAGGCGAGATTTTCTGTTTGCGTCCCCTGACTAATTAGGAGCATGCATGCTGACTGATGCCTTCCTGGCGTTTTTCCATTTTCTGGCGATCTTCCTCCTGGTCACGCTGCTGGCGGCCGAGGCCGTGGTGCTGCGCCCCGGGATGACGCCGGCCATCGTGCGCCGGCTGTCGCTGTACGACCTGCTCTACTTCCTGTCGGCCATGGTGGTGCTCGCCACCGGCCTGCTGCGGCTGTTCTACGGCGCCAAGGGCGTGGATTTCTACCTGCACAACCCGTGGTTCCACGCCAAGATGACCGTGTTCGTGCTGATTGCCCTGTGCTCGCTGCCGCCGACGCTCGCCATCGCACGCTGGCGCAAGCAGGCGCGCAAGCTGCCCGATTTCGTGCCGATGCCGGACGAGATCAAGCGCGCCCGCCGCTGGGTCATGATCGAGGCCCATGTGTTCATCCTGCTGCCGCTCTGCGCCGTGATGATGGCGCGCGGCATCGGCGCGCGCTGACCTTTTCATCGATCCGTTGAAGACTCCTGAGATGCTGAAGACCCTGCTGACGGCCACGAAGATGGCCGCCTCCGCCGCCACGCTGGCGGCGGCCACCCTGGCCACGCCGGCCCATGCCGCTGCCCCGGCCCCGGCAAACTGGCCGACCAAGCCGATCAAGTTCGTGGTGCCCTACCCCGCCGGCGGCCCGCTGGACACCGTGGCGCGCGCCATCGGCGAACGGCTCCGCGAAAGCCTGGGCCAGCCGGTCGTCGTCGAGAACAAACCCGGCGCGGGCGGCAACCTCGGCGCGGACTACGTCGCCAAGCAGCCGGCCGACGGCTACACCATCGTCATGGGCGCCGTGGCCACGCACGCCATCAATCCCACGCTGTTCGCCAAGATGCCGTACGACCCGGTGAAGGACTTCGCGCCGATCACGCTGGTCGCCGACGTGCCGAACGTGCTGGTCATGCACCCGGGCAAGGCCGCCGAGCTGCATATCAATACGGTGCGTGACCTCGTGGAGTACGCGCGCAAGCATCCGGGCAAGCTCGACTACGCCTCGGGCGGCAACGGCAGCGCCGGCCACCTGTCGGGCGAACTGTTCAAGAGCATGGCCCGCGTCAGCATGGTCCATATCCCGTACAACGGGGCGTCGCCGGCGCAGCTGTCGGTGCTGTCGGGCCAGACCGACCTGATCTTCGACAACCTCGCCTCGGCATCGGCCAATATCAAGGCCGGCAAGCTCAAGGCCTTCGCCGTGACCACGCCGGCCCGCGCCGCCGCGTTCCCGGAACTGCCGACCATCGCCGAAGCCGGCAAGGGCCTCGGGCTGGAAGGGTTCGACATCTCGACGTGGTTCGGCGTCCTGGCCCCGGCCGGCACCCCGCGCGAGATCGTCGACCGCCTCAACCACGACATCGTGGCCATCCTCAAGACCGACGATATGAAAGCCCGCCTGGCCCGCATCGGCGCCCAGCCGGCCCCCACCACCCCCGAGCAGTTCGGCGCCCTGATCCAGCGCGAACTGAAGAAGTACGGGCAGGTGGTGAAGGTGTCGGGGGCGAAGGTGGATTGAGGGGCGGACGACCCGTCAAGGCGCCTTGCGCCGTAACTGCCACATCTTGTCCTTGATCGTGTCCTCGGTGGCCGGGCCGCGTGGCAGGAGCAGGCCGACCTGGACGATCTTCGGGCCTTCCATGCGGGTCACGGTCAGGCGGAGGCCGGCGATTTCCAGGGCGTCGCCTTCCACGGGGGGCGAGGGGAATACCGCCAGCATCGCGTCTTCCAGGGACCGGGCCGCCTCGTCGGCGGTCAGGGGGCGGGTGGCGTAGAGGGCGGCCACGTCGCGCAGCAGGGCATCGCCGGACAGCAGGAAATCGTGCGAGAGCTGCGCCCAGGCCGGGGCGCGCGCCGCGCTCTGGAACAGCCGCGACAGCAGCGGCACCGACCCGCCGGGGGCCAGTACCGAAACGGCATCGCCCGCGCGCAGCACCACCTGCTCCAGCGGCACCAGCGCGCCGTCGCGCGCCACGGTCATCAGGCGGCTGCGCGGAGGGAGTTCGAGCTGGTCGGCGCGGAGGTCCACCACCGGCGCGTTGGCCGCCACGGAGAACTGCATCAATTCCAGCGCCGGCGAGCGGGTGCCCTGCAGGCGCTCCCGCGAGACCGGGTCGTTGTACGCCGGCCGCAGCACCCGGGCCAGCCGCGCCGCCAGCGCCACTGTCGTGCCCTGGCACAGCAGGCTGAACAGCACCACGGCGAATGCCACCCGGAATAGCAGCCCCGAGTCCTCCATGCCCTTCAGCAGCGGGAACAGCGACAGTACGATCGGCACCGCGCCGCGCAGGCCCATCCACGCCAGGAACCCCTTCTCGCGCCCATTGAAGCGGAACGGCAGCAGCGCGATCCACACCGCCACGGGCCGCGCCACCACCATCAGGAACAGCGCCACGGCGCCCGCCGGCAGCGCCACCTCCCAGATCCGGCTCGGCGTGACCAGCAGGCCGAGCAGCAGGAACATCACCGATTGCGCCAGCCACGCCATGCCGTCCATGGCGCGCATGGTGTCGTCGGTCACGGCCCGTTCGCGATTGCCGACGATCATCCCGGTCAGGTAGACCGCCAGGAAGCCGCTGCCGTGCGCCGACTGGACCAGCGCGAAGACCATGCAGCCGGCCGCACAGACCAGGATGGCCTGGAGGCCCTCGGCCACATGGATGCGCTCCATCACCCGCGCCACGCCCAGGCCCAGCACCACGCCGAGCACCCCACCCACGCCGAACTGCACCACCAGCCGCCACGCCAGCGCGCTGGCGGTCAGGCCGTCCGGCGCCGTGATCCATTCGATCAGCGTCAGGGTCAGGAAAATCGCCATGGGGTCATTGATGCCCGACTCGATCTCCAGCACGCTCGCCACCCGCTCCTTGAGCCGGATGCCGCTGCCGTTGAGCAGCGAGAACACCGCCGCGGCGTCCGTGGAGCCGACGATGGCGCCGAGCAGCAGGCCGAGCTTCCAGTCGATGCCGAGCATCCACGCCGCGAACAGCCCGACCAGCACCGCCGTAATCCCCACCCCAACCGTCGCCAGTGACAGCGATGGCCGCAACGCCACGCGGAAGGTGGCGAAGCGCGTGCGCAGGCCCCCGTCGAGCAGGATCACGGCCAGCGCGATATTGCCCACCAGGAAGCTGAGCCAGGTATTGGCGAAGCGGATGCCGCCGGGCCCGTCCACGCCGGCCAGCATGCCGACCGCCAGGAACACCAGCAGGAACGGCACGCCGAAGCGCGCCGAGAACACGCCGAGCAGGATGCCCAGCGTCATCACCACGGCGCCGATCAGGATGGCATGGTCGATACTTTCCAATCGATTCCTTTCATTGCGCCACGCTGGGCCGGGGGAGTGCGACCGATGATAGCGCACGCCCCTCCGCCGCCCTCCCGCCGCCCCGCCCGGTACCGGCGGCGGCACCTCGCCGCGACACCCCTTCCGCGCAATTTCCCTTGCCTTGTCAACGACTTACGTTCGGCTTTCGGACAACTTTCGCCTGACTTTCAGACGTCTGCGTAGGGAGATACCCTGAAGTTGACCCTGATTGCAGACATATGAAAGGTAGCTGAAAGGATGCGCTTTTAACTTCCACCCTGCTCGTGACGGGGTTGGGGGGAGCTGTCCCTTCGGGACGGTGCGCAACATGCGTACACCAATCACCGCACGCGGATTTCAAGCTTTATATCGAGGAGAATCATTTTGCGCATACGTAGCCAAAAGGACTTTGCCTCCGGCCTGATGTTTGTCCTGGTCGGATTCGGCTTTTCCTTCGTCGCCCGTGGCTATTCCATGGGAACGGCCGCCAAGATGGGACCGGGATACTTCCCGTTCTGGCTCGGCATCGTGCTCGCCATACTTGGCGCGCTAGTCCTGTGGGGATCGTTGTCGTCCAAGGGCGAGGAAGACCAGCTGGCCCGCTGGGATATCAAGAGCCTGCTGTGGATCCTGGGTGCCGTGGTGTTGTTCGGCCTGCTGCTCAAGCCGCTTGGCATGGTGCTGTCGGTGCTCGTACTGGTGCTGGTCTCCTCGATGGCCAGCCATGAATTCAGCTGGAAGGGAGCTATCCTCAACTCGATCATCCTCGTGGTGATCAGCCTGGGCGCCTTCGTGTACGGCATCAACCTGCAGATGCCGGTGTGGCCGGCTTTCCTGGCGAACTGAGGAGACGGCCGAAATGGAACTGTTGACCAACCTTGGTCTGGGCTTCTCCACCGCCCTGACCTTCCAGAACCTGGCATACGCCTTCGCGGGCTGTATTCTCGGGACCCTGATCGGCGTGCTGCCGGGCCTCGGGCCCCTGGCCACGATCGCCATGCTGCTGCCGGTGACCTACACGCTGCCCCCGGTGGCGGCGCTGATCATGCTGGCCGGTATCTACTACGGCGCCCAGTACGGTGGCTCCACCACGGCAATTCTGGTGAACCTGCCGGGTGAATCGTCGTCGGTGGTGACCACCATCGATGGCTATCAGATGGCGAGGCGAGGCAGGGCCGGGGTGGCGCTGGCCACAGCGGGTATCGGCTCGTTCTTCGCCGGCTGCGTGGCCACGCTGATCCTGGCTGCTTTCGCGGCCCCGCTGTCGGAACTGGCGTTCAAGTTCGGTCCCGCCGAATACTTCTCGCTGATGGTGCTCGGCCTGATCGGTGCCGTGGTACTGGCTTCGGGCTCGCTGGTAAAGGCCATCTCGATGATCGTGCTGGGCCTGCTGCTGGGCCTGGTCGGTACCGACGTGAACTCGGGCGCGGCGCGCTTCTCGTTCGACGTCCCCGAGCTGACCGACGGCCTGAACTTCGTGTCGGTGGCCATGGGTGTGTTCGGTTTCGCGGAAATCATCGCGAACCTGGAGCAGAAGGAACACCGCGAGACGTTCACGGATCATGTGACCAACCTGTTCCCGACCAAGGAAGACTTCAAGCGCATGATCCCGGCCATCCTGCGTGGCACGGCCCTGGGTTCGGCGCTGGGTATCCTCCCGGGCGGCGGTGCGGCACTGGCCTCGTTCGCGGCCTACTCGCTCGAGAAGAAGACCTCGAAGTACGCGCATGAGTTCGGCAAGGGCGCCATCGAAGGCGTGGCGGGTCCGGAATCGGCCAACAACGCCGCGGCACAGACCTCCTTCATCCCGCTGCTGACGCTGGGCATTCCGCCCAACGCCGTGATGGCGCTGATGGTGGGCGCGATGACCATCCACAACATCCAGCCCGGCCCGCAGGTCATGACCAGCAACCCGGCGCTGTTCTGGGGCCTGATCGCCTCGATGTGGATCGGCAACTTCATCCTGATCATCCTGAACCTGCCGATGATCGGTATCTGGGTCAAGCTGCTCAAGGTGCCGTACCGCTTCCTGTACCCGGCCATCCTGACGTTCTGCTGCATCGGCGTGTACTCGGTCCAGAACACCACGTTCGACGTGTTCCAGACCGCGGCCTTCGGCGTGATCGGCTACCTGTTCATCAAGCTCAAGTGCGAACCGGCGCCGCTGCTGCTCGGCTTCGTGCTCGGACCGATGATGGAAGAGAACTTCCGCCGCTCGCTGCTGCTGTCGCGTGGTGACTTCACCGTGTTCGTGACGCGCCCGCTGTCGATGGGCCTGCTGATCGCCGCGGCGATCCTGGTGGCGATCGTGGCGATGCCGTCGATCAAGTCCAAGCGCGAAGAAGCGTTCCAGGAAGAATAAGGCTTACCCTGGCCGGGGGTACCGGCCACACAACGCAAGCTCAGGGCGCCTTATGGCGCCCTTTTTTTATGCGCTTTCTTCCTGAAACGCCAATGGCCATGCGGCATGCGCGATGGTCATTGTTGGCGGCAATGGCAATGGTGCGATTGGTGTCGGAACGTACATAAGGTGCCCCGGCGTCCCGGCAACATGCGCGTGTATTCCCTCCCTTACATGCGCCCAGAGGACTTGCCATGATGCGTACCGCAAGCCATCGACCGCACGGGTTGTCCCACGGGTCTGCCACGACGCCCGCCGGGATGGTCACCGCCTTGGTCATTGTGTTTTTCTTCAGCCTCGCCATGCTGCTGTCCAGCGGACGGCTGGCTAGCGGCGACGCGGGCGAGCAATACCGTTCAGCGCAGTTGCTGGCGGCCACGGGGCAGCTCGGCAGTCCGGTCAATCCGCCCCTGCTGACGTACTGGAACAAGGGCCCTGACGGGCTCTACTACGAACCCCACGACGTGGGCGCGCTGCTGCTGATGATGCCCGGCGCCCTGATCGACGAGGCGCTCGACGATATCGACTCCTACCACCTGGTACGCGACCGCTACGTTGGCCGCACGTATGGCAAGCTGATCACCTCGTTCGTCTACGCGGCGTACAACACGCTCGGCGTGATCTTCATGTTCCTGCTGATGCGCGAGTTCTGCTCCGCCCGCGCGGCCTTCGGGCTGGCGCTGGTGTTCTACGCCGGCACGACCTTCATGCCCTACGCCAAGACGGCCTGGGATGTGACCCCGGCTGCGGCCAGCCTCTGCGCCTGGCTGTACTTCATGGCCCGCGCGCTACGGCCGCCCACGTCGCTGTGGGTCTTCGTGGCCGCCGGCGTGGCCCTCGGGCTGGCCTGCTCGTTCCGCTACTCACTGCTGCCGTTCTTCGGCATGGGCGTGCTCTGGCTGCTGTGGATGGAGCGCGCGCGCCACAAGACCGGCTTCGCGGTGCTGCTGGTGGCGCTCGGCATCACCATGCTGCCCGCCTTCTACTACAACCACATCCGCACCGGCCTGTTCCTGCGCCCCGCCATCGCCGCCGACCTGCACCTCTCGGACAGCCTCGCGCTCAACGGCAACCCGCTGACCGGCCTGCTCGGCCTGCTGGCCAGCCCCAACATGGGCCTGTTCCTGTTCGCGCCGGTGCTGCTGCTGGCCCTGTTCGTATTCAAGATGCGCCACACGCTGCCCGCGCGCCAGAAGCACCTGCTGTACGCGGCGCTGGCGTCCGGGGTCTGCTACCTGCTGATGATCGCGCACATGAAGAACTGGGGGCATTTCGGCTGGGGCCCGCGCTACATGGTGCCGCTGCTGCCGGTGCTGTTCTTCGCGGCGGCCCCGGCGCTGCAATGGATGTGGCAGCACGCCCGGCGCACGGCGGTGCCGCTGCTGGTCATCTCGTTCCTGCTCAACCTGGCGCCCACGCTGATCAACTGGCATGTGATCGTGGGCGAGTTCCCCGGCGCGCGGCCGCAGAACTCGGCCCTGCCCTACCAGCACATCGGCGTCTGGACCGGCATCCAGATGAGCCTGGCCGGCGAGCCGCTGGTGTTCCCCAAGACCAACGACCCCAAGACCGCCATGACCGATGCCGCGCGGCGCTTCCCGGACCTCTTCGCGATGCGGCTGGTCGAGCTGTCCCCGGCCGGCAAGGCGGCGGGCACGCTCTGGACCTTGCTGTTCCTGGCCGGGATGCTGCTGTCGCTACGGCATATCCTGGCCGCGACGGCGCCGCCGCGGCGGCCGGGGTCATCCCCACGCGGGATGGCAGCCACCCCGGCACATGTGCAGCCATCGACACATCAGGCATCCCGTCGCGCGGGCGCCGACCGGCCATAGCCGCCCACTACGCCTAGCTGGCGAACAGCGCCTCGCAGGCTGACCGGATCGCCTCCGTGACATGGGCGCGGCCGTGGTCGCGCCGCTCAAGCATGCCGAGCGTGCGCACCACGGGCTCGCCGCCCGCCTGCAGCGGCAGCAGGCGCAGCGCGGGATCCTCGTGCCAGCGCGCCAGCCGCAGCAGCGGCACCACCGTCACCCCCACCTCCTGCCGCACCAGTTCCACCAGCGCCTCGATCGAATTCAGTTCGAGGAACTCGTTGGTGCGCAGGTGCGCGCGCCGCAGCGCCCGCTCCACCAGCGCGCCGGTGCGCTGGCCCCGGTCGAACCGAAGGAAGGGATTGGCGGCCAGCGCCTCGCGCGCGGTCTCGCCGGGGCTGCCGCGCGCGGCAATCGCCACCAGCGGCTCCTGGTAGAGCGGCGTCCAGCGCAGCGTGCCGGCGGGCCGGCCCGCGCCCTCCACCAGGAACGCGGCGTCCAGTTCGCCACTTTCCACCTGCTCGGCCAGATCGATGGACTTGGCGCCGACCAGCCGCACGTCCAGCGCCGGATAGGCCCGCTTGAGCCGCGCCACCACGTGCGACAGCCCGCCCATCACCGACACTACCGCCCCCACCGCCACGGCGCCCGCCATATCCTCGGCGCCCCCCTGTGGCAGGCGCATTTCCTCGTACAGCGCCAGCAGCCGGCGCGCCTGCGGCAGCAGTTCGCGGCCGTCCGCGTTCAGCACGGCCACCCGCCCGCTGCGGTCGAACAGTTCACGGCGCAGTTCCTGTTCGAGCGAGCGCATCTGCAGGCTGACCGCCGCCTGCGTCAGCGCCACGCGGCCGGCGGCGGCGGCAAACGAGCCCTGCTCGGCCACGGCGACGAAGGTGCGGAGAAATCGGATGGTACTCATGTGAGTCGATTCACAAGGTTTTCTTGTTGATCACAAAAGGAATATTAGCTTTCATTGTGACCCGGCGCGCGGAATAATGATGGGCGAGCCTTGATTTGGCTCGGTTTTTCCTGCCTGCCTGCCCGTTATCCGCATCGGAGAAGAAGAATGACTTCCTGGCTACGCCTGCTCGGCATCGGCCTTACCACGAGCCTGACCCTGGTTGCCGCGCCGTCGCACGCGGATACGTATCCGTCCAAGCCGATCCGGCTGATCGTGCCGTTCCCGGCCAGCGGCGCCACCGACCTGCTGGCGCGCGCGATCGCCCAGAAGGTGGGCACCAACATGGGCCAGCAGATCGTGGTGGATAACCGTCCGGGCGCGGGTGGCGCCATCGGCTCCGACATGGCCGCCAAGGCCCCCGCCGACGGCTACACGCTGCTGATCGCCACGACCAGCACGCACTCGATCGGCCCCTATATCAATACGCACCTGCCGTACAACACCGAGACCGACTTCACGCCGATCGGCCAGGTAGCCGTGGCCACCAACGTGCTGGTGGTGCCGAACCAGCTCCCGGTGAAGAATGTGAAGGAGCTGATCGACTACGCCAAGAAGCATCCGGGCGAGCTGAACTACGCCTCCAGCGGCAACGGCACCGTGGTGCACCTGACCGCCGAGGCGTTCAAGGCGCAGGCCGGCGTGTTCATCACCCATATCCCGTATCGCGGCACGGCGCTGGCGGTGCCGGATCTGATCTCGAACAAGGTGCAGGTGCTGTTCGACAGCATCGTCTCCGGCATGCCGCACGTGAAGGACGGCAAGCTCAAGGCGCTGGCCGTGACCAGCCTCAAGCGCTCGCCGCTGGCGCCGGACCTGCCGACGGCCAGCGAATCGGGCCTGCCGGGCTTCGAGTCGGACACGTGGTTCGGCATCTACGGCCCCAAGGGGCTGCCGGCTGACGTGGTCACCCGGCTCAACGCCGAGTTCAACAAGGCGATCCAGTCGCAGGACGTGCGCGACCGCCTGGGCAAGCTCGGCGCCGAACCGGTCGGCGGCACGCCAGCGCAGTTCGCGGCCATGGTCAAGAAGGACAGCGCCCGCTGGGGCAAGCTGATCAAGGATCGCAAGATTCAGGTGGACTAAGAGAGAGACAACCATGAAGAACTTCAACTGGACCAACCCATACCCCACCGTGCGCATTCCGCTGTTCGCGCGCAACGTGGTCTCCACCTCGCACCCGCTGGCGGCGCAGGCCGGCCTGCGCATGCTGCTCAAGGGCGGCAATGCCGTCGATGCGGCCATCGCCGCTGCCGCCGCCATCACGCTGGTGGAGCCGGTCTCGTGCGGCCTGGGCAGCGACGCCTTCGCGATTCTCTGGGACGGCAAGGAACTCCACGGCCTGAACTCGTCGGGCGTGGCCCCGGCCGCCTGGAACCCCGAGTACTTCAAGAACAAGTACGGCGTGGACGGCAACGGCCTCGCCAATCGCCCGATCCGCGGCTGGGATGCGGTCACCGTGCCGGGCATGGTGGCCGGCTGGGCCGCGCTGCACGAGAAGTTCGGCAAGCTGCCGTTCGAAGACCTGATGGAGCCGGCGATCGAGATCGCCGAGCGCGGCTACGCCGTGCCGCCCGTGGTAGCGCACAAGTGGGCCGCCGCCGTGCCGGACCTGAAGACCCAGCCGGGCTTCGCCGACACCTTCATGCCGCATGGCCGCGCGCCGAACGTGGGCGAGAAGTTCGTCTTCAAGGCCGCCGCCGACACCCTGCGCAAGATCGGCGCCACCAAGGGCCGCGCCTACTATGAAGGCGAGATCGCCGAGAAGATCGCCGCCTTCAGCAAGGAATGCGGCGCGGCGATGACGCTGGACGACCTGCGCAACTATCGCCCGGACTGGGTCAAGCCGATCAGCCAGTCCTATCGCGGCTACGACGTGCACGAGATTCCGCCGAACGGCCAGGGCATTGCCGCGCTGATCGCGCTGGGCATCCTCGACCAGTTCGACGTCGGCTCGCTGCCGGTGGACTCGGTGGACTCGCAGCATCTGCAGATCGAGGCGATGAAGCTGGCCTTCGCCGACCTCTACCGCTACGTGGCCGACCCGCGCACGATGGAAGTCACGCCCGAGCAGATGCTGGATCCGGCCTACCTGAAGTCCCGCGCCAAGCTGATCAACATGCAGCGCGCCACGCCGTTCACGCCTGGCATGCCGAAGACCGGCGGCACGATCTACCTGACCGCCGCCGACGAGAACGGCATGATGATCTCGTTCATCCAGTCGAACTACATGGGCTTCGGCTCGGGCGTGGTGGTGCCGAACACCGGCATCAGCCTCCAGAACCGTGGCGTGGGTTTCTCGATGGATCCGAAGTCCGCCAACGTGGTGGCTGGCGGCAAGCGCCCGTTCCACACCATCATCCCGGCCTTCCTGACCAAGGACGGCCAGCCGGTGATGAGCTTCGGCGTGATGGGCGGCGACATGCAGCCGCAGGGCCACGTGCAGACCGTGGTGCGCATGCTCGACTACGACCAGCAACCGCAGGCCGCCTGCTGCGCGCCGCGCTGGAAGGTCAACCGTGACTTCACGCTCGACGTGGAAGGCACGATGGACCCGACCACCGTGGCCGGCCTGAAGGACCGTGGCCACCAGCTCAAGTCCGTGAACGACCCCTACATGGACTTCGGCTCCGGCCAGTTCATCTGGCGCCTGTCCGACGATGCCGAACAGGGCTACGTGGCCGCCAGCGACAGTCGCCGCGACGGCCAGGCCGTGGGCTTCTGATCGACCGCACTATATATATAGAGAAGCACCGCAGTACCGCCGTACCGCAGTAGCCGTCCTGCAAGGCGCCAAGGGGCAACCCTGGCGCCTTTTTTCATGGCCGACGGCCGGGCGGCGCGCCAACTGTTCTGTTCGCGGCGCGTGGAACTGTGCATGGTGCGCCGCGCCGTGCGCACTACACTGGCAATTCGTCCAATTTCCTGCCCGTTCCCGCCATGGCCTCCTACGCCTTCCGCATCGTCAACGTCTTCGCCGAGACCACGCTTGGCGGCAATCCCCTCTGTGTGTTCGAGGACGCGCTCGGCCTGGACGACGCCACGATGCAGGCGCTGGCGCTGCAATTCAACCTCTCCGAGACCACCTTCGTGCTGCCGTCCGAGCGCGCGACGGCGGCCGTGCGGATCTTCACCCCGGGCTACGAGATGCGTTTCGCCGGTCACCCGACGCTGGGCACGGCCCATGTGGTGCGCGACCTCGCAAAAACCGGGGATGCGCTCACCCTCGAATTCAAGGCCGGCCTGGTACCGGTGACCGCCGCCGGCGACCGCTGGACCCTGACCGCGCCGCACGAGGGCGCCCCGCGCACCGCACCGGCTGGCCTGCCCGATGCCGACATGGCCTCCCTGCTGGGCCTGTCCGCCGACGATCTGGCCGGCTCGCCGATGTGGGTGGATACCGGCGCCGACCAGTTGCTGGTGCCGCTGAAGACGCCGGACGCCGTGCGCCGCGCCGCACCCGACAGCAGCCGGCTCGACCAGTGGCCGCAGAGCAGCCTGGGCCGCAAGACCGCCTATGTGTTCGCCTTCGACCCGACGCAGCCCGGCAAGGTGCTCGTGCGCTACTTCTTCACCAAGCAGGGCGGCGGCGTGGCCGAAGACCCGGGCACCGGCTCGGCCTGCGCCAACCTCGGCGGCTGGCTGCTGGCCACGGGTCACGCGCTGCCGGCCACGTACGAGGTGGATCAGGGCGAACAGGTCGACCGCCGCTGCCGGCTGGACCTCGCCGTGACCACCGATGGCGCGATCCGCGTGGGCGGCCGCGTGGTCGAGATCGGACGTGGCACTATTACGATCTGACAAGATTCGATCCCCCGCCTCCCCCCCTCTCCGCCATGACCTCACACGACATTGCCGCGCTCGCCGACCTCGAAACGCTGTACGCGGAGCCGGCCGGCGCCTCGCTGGCCAAGGAAGTCGACTACCTGCACCCGCATTACCGCGCCTTCGTGGATGCCTCGCCGTTCTGCCTGCTGTCCACGATGAACGCGCACGGCGGCGACTGCTCGCCACGCGGGGACCAGCCCGGCTTCGTGCAGGTGCTGGACGACCGCACGCTGCTGCTGCCGGACCGGCGCGGCAACAACCGCATCGACAGCCTGCGCAATATCGTCAACGACCCGCGCGTGGGCCTGCTGTTCCTGGTGCCGGGCGTCAACGAAACGCTGCGTGTAAGCGGCGTGGCGAAGATCTCGACCGACCCTGCGCTGATCGCGCGCTGCGTGCATGACGGCAAGGCGCCGACCACGGTGCTGGTGATCTCGATCCGCTCGGTATTCTTCCAATGCGCCCGCGCCCTCGTGCGCTCGGCGCTGTGGTCGCCCGAGACCCAGATTCCGCGCGAGCGCCTGCCGAGCACGGGCACCATGGTCGCCGAACTGAGCAAGAACGCCATCGACGGCGCCACGTACGACCGCGAACTGCCCGAGCGCATGCGCAAGACGCTGTACTAGCCGGTACTCACGGCCTGCCCCACCCCCACAAAAAGAGAATCTGCCATGTACATGCCGTCCCACTTCGCCAGCGACAACCCTGACCTGATCGACGAGGTCATGCGCCGCTACGCCTTCGCCACGCTGGTCGGCACCGATGCGGATGGCCTGCCGTTCGCCACGCACCTGCCCGTGGTGGCGGAGCGGGCGTCCGAGGGCGGCTGGCGCATCGAGGGGCACGTCGCACGTGCCAATCCGCACTGGAAGTGGCTCGAGCAGACCCCGCGCGCGCTGCTCGTGTTCCAGGGCCCGCATGGCTACGTGTCGCCGTCGCTCTATGACCAGAAGCTGTCCGTGCCGACCTGGAACTACGTGGCCGTGCATGTCTACGGCGAGATCACCACGGTCCACGACGCCACTGACAAGGACGCGCTGCTCAAGCGGCTGATCAGCCGCAACGAGCCGGGCTACGCCCAGCAGTGGCGCGACCTGCCCGAGGATTTCCAGCAGAAGATGCTAGGCGCCATCGTCGGGCTGCGGCTGGTGCCGACGCGCGTGGAAGGCAAGTTCAAGCTAAGCCAGAACCGCCCCGCCACCGACCGCGCCCGGATCCTGGAAGCCCAGCGCGCCGGCTCCGCCATCGAGCAGGACATGGCCGACTGGATGGCAAGGCTGACCGGCGCGAACTGACGGTCCGTTGTCTTGCTCCCCTCTCCCAAAGGGAGAGGGGAGAAAATTCACCCACGCCGCAGCCACTCCGGCGCGTGGGTGCCGAGCGGCACCGAGGGCAGCGCCCAGTGCGCGGGCGTCTCGGACAGCCGGGCGGCATGGCGCACCACGGTCAGCTCTCCAAACCCCGACTCCTCTACCTCCAGCAGGTCCGACATCTCGTCGAAATGCGGGTCCGGCACGCGCCAGCCCTCCGGCACGCGGCCCTGCCCACGCAGCCATTGCCCCACCTGCGCCAGCGACACCCGCACGTGCCAGCTTCCGCCCTCCACCGCGCGCCGGTGCAGCGCGGCCATCGCGCCGAACGCCAGCAGGTAGCCCGCCGCGTGGTCGAGCACTTGGGCCGGCAGCGGCTTGGGCTCGGCACTGCCGGCCGCCCGCGCCTCGTCGTCGTTGAAGCCGGTGGCCGTCTGCACGAGCGAATCGAAGCCGCGCTTGCCCGCCCACGGCCCCACGTGCCCGTAGGCCGACAACGACACATAGACGATGCCGGGCCGCGCCCGCGCCGCGGCCTCCGGGCCGGCGCCCAGTTCGGCCAGCCCGCCCGGGCGATAGCCCTGCACCACCACATCGGCGCCATGCAGCAGCTTGTGCAGCGTGCGCTTGTCGTCCGGGTCGCGCAGATCAAGCTGGCAGGAGCGCTTGCCGCGCCCGGTGTCGATCACCAGCGGCGCGATGGCCGGCAGGTGCGCGGCCGTCACCAGCAGCACATCGGCGCCATGCGCGGCCAGCGTGCGCCCCGCCACCGGGCCGGCGATGATCCGCGTGAAATCGAGCACGCGCACGCCGGTCAGCGGGCGGGCATCGACATTGAGCTCGGCATGGTCCGCCAGCGGCGGCAGGGGCTGGGGCGGCGCCTCGCCGATCTTCTCGATCGTCACCGGCGGCAGCCCGGCAATGGCCTGCGCCTGCGGGTGCGCGCGCCAGGTGTCATAGGGCCGCATGGCGGCCACCACGAGCCCGGCGTCCGACGCGGCGGACTCGAACGCCTCGGCCTCCCATCGGCCCAGCGCCGCGCGCACCGCGTCCTTGGTGTGCGCGCACTGGAGCAGGCGCAGCACGCCGTCGCGGTGATGGGGGAAATTGGTGTGCAGCCGGACCCAGCGCCCGTCGCCACACGGGTACAGGCCGGCGATCTTGTCCCAGAGTTCGGGCGCCGGCCCGCCGTTCACGCGCAGGTAGCGCTCGCTGCGGAATTCCGCCAGCGCGTGGCGCATGTCCACCGCCACGTCCTGCCAGCGGTCCGTGCGCTGCGCCCAGAGCGCCGCCGCAGCCAGCGCGGACGCCCCGAGGCTGGCCTGCGCCGCCGTGCCCACGGCGAAGCTCGATGGCAGGATGGGGTCCGCACCGGTCAGCGCCAGGTGCGCAAGCGCCTCGGGCGGCAGGCCGGCGCCGTGCCAGAGACCGGCCAGGGCGTCCGCCGGCAAGGTGGCCGAGGCTGACGAACCGGCCGAAATGGCCGGGACGGACGAATCAGGAGAGGAAGCAGTGTTCATGGGTTGTGTTCCCGCAACATGGCCCAACCTTTTCATGCCACGATGGCGGCATGCGATGACCTGCCGTGGATTCTGCACCACTTGTGGCCACCGCGCTGTGAGCCGATTCTGAAAATAGCGGCGCACCGCCGGGTTGCCCCGCAGGCACGGTAAAATCCCGCCATTCCACCGAACAAGGGGAGCCGGAGCACGTCCCGGGGCCCCACACCATGCCATTGGCCGCGTGCGACGCGGCGCCACCATGAGCCAAGACAACAAGCCTACCGACAAGACCGACAACCCGGCCTCCTCGAACTTCCTGCGCAGCATCATCGACCAGGATCTGGCCGCGGGCACCTACGCCGGCCGGGCGGACACCCAGGGCGCCGCGCTGCCGCCGGTCATCACGCGCTTCCCGCCGGAGCCGAACGGTTACCTGCATATCGGCCACGCCAAGAGCATCTGCGTGAACTTCGGCCTGGCGCGCGACTACGCCGGCCAGTGCCACCTGCGCTTCGATGACACCAATCCGGTCAAGGAAGACACCGAGTACGTCGACTCGATCATCGACGCCGTGCACTGGCTCGGCTTCTCGTGGGACGCCAAAGCGCCGGGCGGCAAGCCGCACCTGTACTACGCCAGCGACTACTTCGAGCAACTGTACGCCTTTGCGGAAACGCTGATCGCGCGCGGCGCCGCCTATGTGGACAGCCAGACCGCCGAGCAGATCGCCGCCACGCGTGGCAACTTCTCCGAGCCGGGCAAGCCCTCGCCGTTCCGCGACCGCACAGTGGAAGAGAACCTCGCGCTGTTCCGCGACATGCGCGCCGGCAAGTACGGCGATGGCGAGCACGTACTGCGCGCCAAGATCGACATGACCGCACCGAACATCGTGTTGCGCGACCCGGTGCTCTACCGCATCCGCCACGCCCATCACCACCGTACCGGCGATGCGTGGTGCATCTACCCGATGTACGACTTCACGCACTGCATCTCGGACGCGATCGAGAACATCACGCATTCGCTGTGCACGCTGGAGTTCGAGAACAACCGCCCGCTGTACGACTGGGTGCTCCAGCACCTGCGCGAAGCTGGCGTGTTCCGCGACCCGCTGCCGCACCAGTACGAGTTCGCGCGCCTGAACCTGACCTACGCCATCACCAGCAAGCGCAAGCTCAAGCAGCTGGTGGACGAAAACCGCGTGGACGGCTGGGACGATCCGCGCATGCCCACCATCGTCGGCATCCGCCGCCGGGGCTATACGCCGGAATCGATCCAGCTGTTCTGCGACCGCGTGGGCGTGTCGAAGGCCGATAGCTGGATCGACATGAGCACGCTGGAAGGCGCCGTGCGCGACGACCTTGACGCGCGCGCCCCGCGCAGCGTGGGCGTGCTCGACCCGGTCAAGCTGATCCTGGACAACTACCCGGAAGGCCAGACCGAGGAATGCTCGGCGCCGGTGCACCCCAAGCAGCCCGAACTGGGCCGCCGCGTGTTCCCCATCTCGCGCGAACTGTGGATCGAGCGCGACGACTTTACCGAGACGCCGCCCAAGGGCTACTTCCGGCTGTTCCCGGGTAACAAGGTGCGCCTGCGCTACGGCTACGTGATCGAGTGCACGGGCGTGGACAAGGACGCGGACGGCAATGTGGTGGCCGTGCACGCGAACTACCTGCCGGAAACCAAGAGCGGCACGCCGGGCGCGGACAGCGTCAAGGTCAAGGGCAACATCCACTGGGTCAGCGCGCCGCATGCGGTCGAAGCCGAAGTGCGCCTGTACGACCGCCTGTTCAACGACCCGAACCCCGACGCCGGCGGCAAGAACTTCCTCGAGGCGCTGAACCCGGATTCCAAGAAGGTGGTCAAGGCCTACCTGGAGCCGGGCCTGCGCGACGCCAAGCCGGAAGACCGCTTCCAGTTCGAGCGTCACGGCTACTTCGTGGCAGACCGTACCGATTCGCAGCCGGGCAAGCCCGTCTTCAATCGCACGGTTGGCCTGAAAGATAGCTGGGGCAAGTGACGATGACGACACAAACGATCAAATTTCCGCTCGAGGGCGAGTTCATCGCCCTGAACGACCTGCTGAAGCTGGCCGGCGTCTGTGACAGCGGCGGCGCCGGCAAGGCGCTGGTGGCGGCCGGCGAGGTCTCGGTGGATGGCGCGGCCGAGTCGCGCAAGACCGCCAAGATCCGCGCCGGGCAGGTGGTGACCATGGCCGGCGTGCGCATCAAGGTGGTGGCCGCCTGATATAGAACCCGAGAACCGAAGGGACACAAAGGACCGATATGCCGATTGCGTTCTGGTGTGTGCTGGTGGCGGGATTGCTGCCCGTACTGACGGTGGCCATCGCCAAGGCAGGCGGGCGTGGCGGCTTCGATAACCACGACCCGCGAGGCTGGCTGGAGAAGCAGAGTGGGCGGGCGCGGCGCGCCGACCTCGCCCACCGTAACCACTTCGAGGCCTTCCCGTTCTTCGCGGCCGGCGTGTTGATTGCCACGCACATGAGCGCGCCGCAGGCTCGGATCGACGAACTGGCGGTGGTGTTCGTCGTCGCCCGCATTCTCTATACGGTCTGCTACCTGACCGACCGGGCCACGCTGCGCACGCTGTGCTGGACCATCGGCTTGCTGACGGTGATCGGGCTGTTCCTGCTGCCGGTGTTCGTCCACTGACATGCGGCCCCTGCTGATCGCTGCCCTCGTTGGCGCCCTGGCAGGTGCCAGCCTCCCGGCCTGGGCGGCGCCCGTGAACTACAACGTCGATCCCACCCACACCGCGGTCTACTTCGGCGCGAGCCATTTCGACCGCACCACGGTGCGCGGCCGCTTCAACAAGCTGGATGGCCGCATCGTCTATGACCCGGCCACCGGGGCGGGGTCAATCGACTTCACGGTGGATACCGAGTCGGTCGACACCGGCAATCGCAGCCTCGATGGCGTGCTGCGTTCGCCACAATTCTTCGATGCCCAGAATTTTCCGGTCGCGCGCTTCCAGGGCAACCGGTTCGTCGTGGAAGGCGGCAAGCTCGTGGCCGTGGAGGGTCAGGTGTCGCTGCTGGGCGTGACCCGGCCGCTGCGGCTGGAGGCGGACCGCTTCAGCTGCGGGCGCGTGGTGCTGTTCGGCGTGGGCCGGGACGTCTGC
This sequence comes from Cupriavidus sp. 05T42, assembly GCF_056396345.1. NCBI lineage: Bacteria > Pseudomonadati > Pseudomonadota > Betaproteobacteria > Burkholderiales > Burkholderiaceae > Cupriavidus > Cupriavidus sp. 05T42. Next base: position 212,896 of record NZ_JBFTLH010000002.1, on the reverse strand, counting down.
GGCGGAGATTTCCACGCCAGCCTGCCCAGAAGTGCCTTCGGCATGACACGGTTCCTGCCCGACGTCGGCGATACCGTGACGCTCCACATTTCCGTCGAAGCGACGCCCGCGCAGTAGCCCGGGGCGGACGGCAGCGCGCCGCCATCCTGAATAGGGGAAATCGATCGCCGATATCGAGCCCGATGACGACCCCGCGTCACCTTTGCCGGGAAAAATTTCAGTAAAATCAGCGCCTTGCCCGTTCCCATCCTGCCGCGTTCCGCCCCCAGCGTATCCGGCGATTCGCGAGTCGAGATGATCACTATTCACGTCGGAGACGTCGTTGCGGCGTCCCTGGCCGCAGCCGGCGCCTGCCTGGCCTGCAGCGTCCCTGCCCAAACCGTCCGCAAATTCCCGCTCTGGGCCTACCAGACCTATGGCCGTGGCGCCCTGCTGCTGCCGCTGCTAGCCGTCATGGTCGGCACGCTGCTGGTCAGCGTGGCGCTCGAAGGCCAGATCAACAGCAAGGCCGGGCTCGCGCTGGTGGCGGCCGCCGCGTTCCTGGCGCTCGTGCTGGTGTCGGCGGTGCTGCGCTTCTGGGTCAGCCACAAGCGCAAGTCCTGAGCGAAGGCCCGCCCGGGCTCCGCGCGCCAACGCACCTTCGGGCGATGGTTTTCCATCGCCTGCCCACGCGGATCACGTATGATGCGGCCTTCGCGCGCCGTGCCGGATGGCATCCCGTGGCCGGCGCGAGCCCGCATTTCCCGTGATTCCATGGCGCTCAAGTCCACCATCTTCAAGGCCGAACTGTCCGTATCGGACATGGATCGGCCCTACTACGGCAGCCATACGCTGACCATCGCCCAGCATCCGTCCGAGAACGACGCGCGGATGATGGTGCGCCTGCTGGCCTTCGCCTGCGAGGCGTCCGAGTCCCTCACCTTCACGCGCGGCCTCGACGAGCCCGACGAACCCGACCTCTGGGACAAGACGCTGACCGGCGAGATCGCCCACTGGGTGGAACTCGGCCAGCCCGACGAATCCCGGCTGCGGCGCGCCTCGTCCCGCGCGGACCGCGTCACCGTCTATACCTATCAGAGCGCCAGCGCGCGCGAATGGTGGAAGGGCATGGCTGGCAAGGCCAGCAAGCTGCGCAACGTGACCATTTACAATGTGCCGTCGGAAGCCGTGGAGGCACTGGCCGGCATGGCGCAGCGCGCCATGCGCCTGTCCGTGACCATCCAGGACGCCGAGATCTGGGTCAGCGACGACGACCACAACGTGCAGCTGACGCTCGACGTGCTCCAGCGCGCCGCCGGCTGAGCGGGTCGCCGCCCGAGCCCCAGATAACGCTTCATCAACCAAAAACAGGAAGATTGCGATGCAAACCACTCCCTCCGGCCTGCAATTCGAAGACACCGTTGTCGGCGCTGGCGACGAAGCCCGCGCAGGCCAGCACGTGACCGTGCACTACACCGGCTGGCTGTACGAGAACGACCAGGCTGGCCGCAAGTTCGATTCGAGCAAGGACCGCAACGACCCGTTCGTGTTCCCGCTGGGCGCCGGCCACGTGATCCGTGGCTGGGACGAAGGCGTGCAGGGCATGAAGGTGGGCGGCACGCGCCGTCTGGTGATCCCGGCCGACCTGGGCTACGGTGCCCGTGGCGCCGGTGGCGTGATTCCGCCGAACGCCACGCTGCTGTTCGAAGTGGAACTGCTGTCGGTCTGAGCCTCGGCCTGACCTGACCCAATAAAAACGGACGCCTCGGCGTCCGTTTTTACATCGTGGAATCTGAAACTCGAGGGTTCAGAACCCGATCGCCGCATTCCCCACGTCCACGCGGACCTTGTCGCGGTCCAGCAGCCGGCCGGCGTGCCGTGCGAAGTCCTGTGCCCACTCGGCATTGCCACTGAAACGGTTCTCGCCCGAGAACTTGGCCACGTTCAAGATCTTGTCGATGACGAGCACCTTGCCCACCGGGCTCGAGGCCTGGCAGTCCAGTTCGGCATATTCGCGGTCGAACCAGCGCCACGCGGCCTCCTCGGTCACAGCCGCCAGCTCGGCATCGCCAAGCGTGAAATCGAATTCCTTGCCACTGCCGAACACCACGGTAAGCGTACGCGCCATGACCGGTTCTCCAAGAAGTCAGGCCCTCATTGTAGAGACTTGCCGGCCCGGCGGGCGCATGGCAAACCGTTGCCTGTGACACACACCCCACTCCCCGTCTGTGGCTTCCTTGCGACGGATCAATACGCTTTGGATTATCCTTGCATCCATGGCCATCACCAGACAGGACCTCGAAGCGGACAGGCTGCGCGCATCGCTGTGCAGCACCCCGGTCGCGTCCTCGCTGCTGCCTGAGGCCGATATCGAGCAATCGCTCCATGACACGCTGGCCGCCCGGCCTGACGGCGATGCCATGCACGGCGATGTCTGGCTGTTCGGCTACGGCTCGCTGATCTGGAATCCGATGGTGGTCCACACGGACCGGCGCCTGGCCACCGTGCATGGCTACCATCGCGGCTTCTACCTCTATTCCCGGATCAATCGCGGCACCTGGGACAACCCCGGACTCGTGCTCGGCCTGGACCGGGGCGGCTGCTGCACCGGCATCGTGTTCCGCATCCCGGCCCATGTGATCGAGCAGGAATTCCGCGTGCTCTGGCGCCGCGAGATGCTGACCGGCGCCTATCATCCGCGCTGGCTGCGCGTGAAACTCGACAATGACCCGGACGCCCCGGAGGCCCGCGCGCTGGCCTTTGTGATGAACCGCGAACATCCCGCCTACGCGGGCCGCCTGCCCGATAACCGCGTGGTGGACTGCCTGCGCCACGCCTGCGGCCTGTACGGCCCGGCGCGCGAATATCTCCAGCAGACGCTGCTGGGCCTGGCCACCAACGGCGTGGACGATCCTTACCTGGGCCGCCTCTGGCGCCTGCTGCAGGACAGCGACGTCGCCGATGCCGCGCACCCGGCCGGGGACGACCCGCACCGCCACCGGCCGCCCGTCATGCAGGCCGACGGCACGGACGGCATCGCCGCCGCCGACGCGCCGCACGAAACCGTCTGAGCCACCCAGCGCCCTCGCCGCCCTCCCCATGACGCGCTCCCAGACCCGCCCCCGCCGCCAGGCCATCGCCGAAATGCTCGGGTTGTTGGGATTGTTGATGGGCGGCGGCCTGCTCGCCGGCCAGGGCGGCCAGACGCTGGCACGCACCCTGACTGGCATCGGCAACGGCTCCATGCTCGCGCAGGGGCCGCGCTCGCCGCGTCCGGTCGATTCCCCCGCCCTGCCACCGCGCAGCGACGGCATGGCCGCGCTGGACCGCAACCTGATCACCGCCGCCAGCATTGGCGACTCGGAACTCGTCAATCGGCTACTCGCTGCCGGGGCGTCGATGCAGGCCGTGGACGAACGCGGCCGCAGCGCGCTGCTGGCCGCCGTCTACATGCGGCGCAACGAGGTGGCGCGCACGCTGATCATGGCCGGCGCCGATGTGAATCGCAAGGATGGGGAGTCGAACAGCCCGTTCCTGGTGGCGGCTGCCACGGGACAGATCGACATTTTGCGGCTGGCGCTGTCACACGGCGCCGACCCGCGCAGCACCGACCGCTACGACGGCACGGCGCTGATCGCCGCGAGCCAGCACGGCAATGTCGAAATCGTGAAATTGCTACTGAAGGCCGGGCTCAGCGTGGACCACGTGAACCAGCTCGGCTGGACTGCGCTGCTCGAGGCCGTGGTGCTCGGCGACGGCAGCGCGCGCTACGAGGAAGTGGTGCAACTGCTGCTCGATGCGGGCGCGGACGCCAACCTCGCCGACCGTGAAGGCGTCACGCCCACCCGCCATGCCCGCGAGCGCGGCTACAAGACCATGGTCAGGATGCTGATGCGCGCCCGCGGGCACTGATCGGCAGGCGAATTACGCGCCGGTGCGCGCGTTCTCGCTCTCCTGCAGCTGGCGCCACATCACCTTGCCGGTGCCGGACTTCGGCAATGCATCGACGAACTCGACCACGCGCGGATACTTGTACGCGGCCATGTTCTCCTTCGCCCATTCGATGATGTCTTCCGGCGTGGTATTTCCCTTGGCGGCGGTGCGCAGCACCACTACGGCCTTCACGGTCTCGCCGCGATAGGCGTCGCGCGTGCCGATGATGCACGCCTCCTGCACGGCCGGATGCTTGTAGAGCAGGTTTTCCACCTCGGCCGGCCAGACCTTGAAGCCGGACGCGTTGATCATGCGCTTGAGGCGGTCGGTGATGAAGAAGTAGCCGTCATCGTCCATGCGGCCCAGGTCGCCGGTGCGGAACCAGGTCCGGCCTTCGAACTCGATGAAGGCGTCGCGCGTGGCATCGGGCTTGCCCCAGTAACCCTTGAAGACCTGCGGGCCGCGCACGATGATCTCGCCCACTTCGTTCGGCGGCAGTTCCTGCAGCGTGACGGGGTCGATCACGCGTGCCTCGGTGTTGAAGGTCGGCACGCCCAGGCACTGGAGCTTGGCGCGTTCGGCCGGGTTGCTGTGCGTCGGCGCCATGGTCTCGGAGAGGCCATAGCCCTCCAGGTAGCTGAGGCCGAACTGTTCCTTGAGCCGCTCGGCCACCGCCTGCGGCATGGCCGCGCCGCCGCCGCCGATGTAGCGCAGGCTGGTCATGTCGAAGGCGGCCAGGTTCGGGCTGCCCAGGAAGTCGATCACCATGGTCGGGATGTTGGTCCAGTGCGTGACCTGGTAGCGCGAGATCAGGCGGCCGGCCACTTCGCGGTCCCAGCGCGGCAGCATGACCACGGTGGCGCCGCTGTAGATCGGCCCGTTCATGCCGTACTGCATGCCGGTCACGTGGAACAGCGGCAGGACCGACAGGATCACCGATTCCGCGCCACTGCCCGACCACGTGCCGCCGCCAATCACGTTATGCATGACCGAGCGATGGGTGTGGATGCAGCCCTTGGGGAAGCCCGTGGTGCCCGAGGTGTAGGGCATCACGGCCATGTCGTCCGGGCCGGCGGTGTGCGGGCCCGGCTGCAGGCCGGCGGCTAGCGCCTCGGCCCACGGCGTGGCACCTGCCGGCAGCGGATGCTCGGCGGTGATCCACGCGGGCGGCGCGTCTTCGGGATGTTCGTAGGAGGCCGGCAGCGCGTCCGCGTACTGCGTGGCCAGCACGTGCTGGAGCTGCTGGTCGGCCGGCAGTTCGGCGTTGGCCTGGGCCACGCCGGCGGCGAGATCTGCCGTGCAGATCGCCACGCGCGCCTGGCCATCGCTCACGTAGTGCTTGAACTCCTCGGCACGGTTCATCGGGTTGACGGGCACCACCACCGCGTCGGCACGCAGAATCGCGTAGTAGCTGACGATGAACTGCGGGCAGTTCTGCATATACAGCAGCACGCGGTCGCCCTTCTTCACGCCGGCCTTCTGCTGGAGCCAGCCCGCCAGCGCCGTGGCCTGCGCCTCCAGCGTGCGGAACGTGATGGCATTGCCGAAGTAGCGGATCGCCGGCTTCTCGGCGTAGCGGTGCGCGGAGACTTCGAGGTTGTACCAGAGCGAGGTCTCGGGCAGCACGATCTGCGTGGGCAGACGCTTCGGCCAGAACTGGAAATGCGGGCGCGCGGGCGTGGTGGTCATCTTGTCTCCTGGGTCTTTGCGACCGGCTTTTTGGTTTCGTCAACAGAGGGGCAATATAACTGAACGACCGTTCTATTTTCAAGCGGAGGTTTTCCCGATCGGGGTCGGCCAAAGGTTGCTTTCCGCGGCTTCGCCCTCACAATAGGGAGGTCCGGCCGCTATCCGGCCTCCACCATTCCGAAAGGCAGAACATGAGCGACGTCACCCTGCAGAATTTCGAGGCCGATGTGATCGAACTGTCGCGGCAGGTGCCCGTGCTGGTCGATTTCTGGGCGCCCTGGTGTGGCCCATGCCGCACGCTCGGACCGATGCTGGAGAAGTTGGAAGCCGAATCCGGCGGCAAGTGGAAGCTCGCCAAGGTCAATGTGGACGAGAACCAGGAGCTGGCTGCGCACTTCGGCGTGCGCAGCATTCCCCATGTGGTGGCGATTGCCGATGGGCAGGCCGTAGACCAGTTCGTCGGCGTGCTGCCGGAGTCGGGCCTGCGTGAATTCCTGGACCGCCTGACCCCGAACCCGGGCGAGCAGGCGCTGCACGAGGCCCGCGAACTGGTGGCCGCTGGCGATGCCGAGGGGGCGCGCGCCGCCTTCCAGGCCGCGCTGGCCTTCGATCCGGGCGCCGACGATGCACGGCTGGCCTATACCAGCTTCCTGCTCGATCACAACGAGGTCGACGCCGCCGAGGCCGAGTTCTCCCGGCTATCGCCGCGCGCCCCGCAGGAGGAAGGCTACGCCGCCGTGCAGACTCAGTTGGAGGCGCTGCGGCACGTGGACGACCTGCCCGACGCCTCCGCGCTGATCGCCCGCGTGCAGGCCAATCCGGCCGATCTCGGCGCGAAGCTCGACCTGGCGAACGCGCTGATCGCGCGCCGCGAGTACGAGCCTGCCTTGGAACAACTGCTGGAAATCGTGCGCCGCGACCGCGGCTTCGACGAAGACATCGGACGCAAGACCATGCTGTCGGTGTTCGACCTGCTTGCCGGCCGGCCCGACGTGGTCTCGCGCTGGCGCCGCCAGCTTAGCGCGGCGCTGAACTGAGCTAGGAGCCCCCCGGCTTCAGTCCTGGGGGCCTTCGATCAGCGTGAAGCCGTTGGCCTGCATGTGTTCGACCATCATGGCGTCCATCGACTTCACGTGCTGGTCGAACCAGCCGGACAGCTCACCCACGAGCCGGCGTCCCAGGCTCACCACCCCCTCCTCCGCCACCTTGTCGCGCACGGCCTGCGCAACGGCCAGCACCTGCTGGTGCTCGCCCGCATGGCAATGGCGCGGGCCGAAGCCCATCGCCTCCATCCACTGTTCTTCCTGCGCGAAATGATGGCGCGTATGGTCGATCCACGCGTCATAGGCTTCCAGGAAGCCGGCGTCGTCGGCGCGGGCGGCCGCATCGAGCAATTGGAGGAATTCGGCGTGGGTGGCGTCGGTCACGGGCTCCCCGAGGCGTAGCGCTTCGGGCAGGCCCTCGGACGACAGTCCTTGATAGGGATCTTGCGTGTCGAGTGCGGCGGCGGACATGTGGCGGGCAAGGAGCAAGTCGGTAACGCGGCAAGGATACCGATTTCCCGCCGCGTCGATCTGATTTTCCGCAAATCTACAAGTCGTTATCGGACCGATGCGGGGTATCCTTGCCGTTCGCACCCCCGCTGTGGCCGACGCGCCCCTTCCCGCCATGCCAAGACTGATTTTCTTCTGCGGCCACGCCGGCACCGGCAAGACCTCGCTGTCCCACAAGCTGATCGGCCCGCTGATGCAGGCCACCGGCGAGCCGTTCTGCATCCTCGACAAGGACACGCTCTATGGGCGCTACAGCGCGGCGGCGATGGGCGCCATCACCGGCGACCCGAACGACCGCGACAGCCCAGCCTATCTGGATAACCTGCGCGACCCCGAATACCAGGGCCTGCTCGACACCGCGCGCGAGAACCTGATGCTCGGCATCAGCGTGCTGGTGGTGGGGCCGCTCTCGCGCGAAGTGCGCGCCCACCAGTTGACCGATCCGGATTGGCTGCACATGCCGGCCGGCACGCGCACGGAGGTGGTCTGGGTGCACCTGCCCGAGGACGAGGCGCACGCGCGCATCGTCCGGCGCGGTAATCCCAACGATGCCTACAAGCTCACCCACTGGGAGGCGTATCGGACACGCCGCTTCATGCCGGACCCCGCCGAGTATCCCGAACTGATCTTCTTCGACAACCTGGCCCCGGACGCCGCCGCGCTGGACGGCTTGCTGCGCACCCTGGCGAGCTAGCGCTCAGCGCTCAATCCTCAGTCCTCAATCCTCGTCCGCTGCGTCGGTCGCCGGCCGGGCATCGTTGCCGGCCACAATCGCGCCGATCACGGCCGACGCCGCCACGAAGCCGAACACCGCCGTCACCGCCACCGACGAGCCATACCCGGCGCAGGCCAGCCCTTGCGGGGCCTCGCGCGGCGCGGGCGGGGCCTCGTCGATCTCGCAAGCCTGCTGTTCGGGCTCCGGATAGCGCACCGGTTCGTCCGAATACACGGCCAGGATGCCGAACTTCCGCTTCGGGTTGCGCGGGAAGCCGTGCTGGCGGCGCAGGTTGCCGCGCACCTTAGCCAGCAGCGGGTCCTGCACGGTCCGGGAAAGATCCTCGAGCCGCACCCGCGTGGGATCGAGCTGCCCGCCTGCCCCGCCGCACGTGAGGATGCGCGCGCCACGCCCCGACCCCCGCGTCCAGCCGAGGATGGCGGTCTTGATCTTCACGGCGTCGATGGCGTCGATCACGTAGTCGAAGCCGCTCAGCAGTTCGGCCACGTTCTCCTCAGTCACGAAATCGTCGATCTGCGAGACGCGGCAGCGCGGGTTGATCGCCACGATACGCTCGCCCATCGCCTCCACCTTGGCGCGGCCATAGGCATCGCCCAGCGCATGGATCTGGCGGTTGGTGTTCGACGGGGCGATGTGGTCGAGGTCGATCAGCGTGATGCGGCCCACGGCGTTGCGCGCCAGCGCCTCGGCCGCCCAGCTGCCCACGCCGCCGATGCCGATCACGCAGACGCTGGCCGCCTCCAGCCGGGCCATGCCATCCGGCCCGTATAGCCGCGCCACGCCGCCGAAACGCCGGTGGTAGTCGTCGTCCTCGGGGGTCTCGTGGGTCAGGGGCTCGGGCAGCCCGGAAAGCTCGGCAATGGTCATGACAGGGGGAGGAGCGCGCAAAGCGGAAAAATCGCGAATTTCGCTATTTTATGTCACCCCGGCCGGCCCGGCTGGCGCCAAAAATCGGCGGTCCGGCGACCGCAATGTCAGCGCAAGGCCGACAAGCCGGCGCGGCGCGCTCCCCTAAAATTGGATGTGCAGTGGTTGATCCGCCGCATGGCAGGCCAGGCTTATCCACGCCGGCCCGGCCCTGCGCGCCAACAGGAGTCCGACCTCATGCCCGCCTCGCGCCGACAAAAAATCATTCTCTGGAGCGTGTTCACCCCGCTCGCCCTGATTGCGATCCTGGTCATCGTCATCCTGACTTTCGATTGGAATCGTCTCAAGCCCTGGCTCAACGACAAGGTGTCGCTGGCTATCGGCCGCCCGTTTGCGATCAATGGCGACCTCGTCGTCACCTGGAAGCGCGCGCAGGGCGAGGCCGGCTGGCGCACGCTGGTGCCGTGGCCGCGTCTGTCGGCCCGGGACATTACCGTGGGCAACCCCGACTGGGCCAAAGCGCCCAATATGGCCACCGTGCGGGAGGTCATCTTCATACTGCGCCCGCTGCCGCTGCTGGCGCACCAGATCGCCGTGCCGACCATCGTCGTGGACAGCCCGGCCGTCTGGCTCGAGCGGCTGGCCGACAAGCGCAACAACTGGACCTTCGACACCGGGCCCAAGACCGGCAAGTCGAGCTGGGAACTCGATATTGGCGAGGTCGTGCTGCAGCGCGGCAATCTGGCACTGGCCGATGCCGCCGAGAAGATCGACATGCAGGCCACGCTGGACACCGTGGGCGACCAGGCGCTCTACGACAAGGCCCGCGATGGCGCGCTGGTGCCGCCGACCGATGCATCGGCCGTCGATGCCTCGGCCCCCATCGCCAAGGACAGCAAGGACGCGAAGGACACCAAAGACACCAAGGACACCGCGCCCGACAGCCGCTACGGCATCCGCTGGAAGGCAGTCGGGCATTACAACCAGGCCACCATCAACGCCAGCGGCAAGGCCGGCACGGTACTGAGCCTGCGCGACGTCAACACGCCCTATCCCGTGCAGGCCGATGTGCGCGTGGGCGCCACCCGCGCGGTCATCGAAGGCACGCTGACCAACCCGGCCCACCTGGGCGCGCTCGACGTCAACCTGATGCTGTCCGGCGACAACATGGCCAAGCTCTACGCGCTGACCGGCATCGTGCTGCCCTCCACCCCACCGTATGAAACGCGCGGCCGGCTTGTGGCCACGCTCAAGAAAGGGGCGTCGTCCTATACGTATCGGGACTTCACCGGCAAGGTCGGCGGCAGCGACCTGGGCGGTACGCTCACCTTCGCCCAGCGCTCGCCGCGCCCGCTGCTGTCTGGCGAGCTGGTGTCCAAGCAACTGCTGTTCGCCGACCTCGCGCCGCTGATCGGCGCCGATGCCAAGCCCGGCCAGGCTGCCTCCGAGAGCCCGGTCAAGCAGCCAGCCAACAAGGCGCTGCCGGTGGCGCCGTTCCGCACCGAGCGCTGGGATGAGATCGACGCCGACGTGACGTTCACCGGCAAGCGCATCGTCCGCGACGAAGACCTGCCGATCACCGACCTGAAGACCCACCTGAAGCTGACCGATGGCGTGCTGCTGCTCGACCCGCTCAACTTCGGCGTGGCCGGCGGCAACCTCGTCTCCACGATCCGGCTGGACGGCAAGCGCGAGCCGATGGGCGCCATGGTCGACATGACCGCGCGCCACCTGAAGCTCAAGCAACTGTTCCCGAAGGCGGACTCGATGCGCGCCAGCGTTGGTGAGGTGAATGGCAGCGCCAAGCTGTCCGGCACCGGCAACTCGGTCGCCGCGCTGATGGGTTCGTCGAACGGCGAGGCCAAGCTGCTGGTGGAAAACGGCACGGTCAGCAAGTTCATCCTGGAGGCCATCGGCCTGAACGTGGGCAGCGTGGTGGTTTCCAAGCTGTTCGGCGACAAACCCGTGCAGATCAACTGCGGCGTGAGCGACTTCGCGGTCAAGGACGGCATCGCCCGGGCCCGCACCTTCGTGCTCGACACCCAGGACGCCGTGATCACCACCGATGGCGCGATCGACTTCGGCGAGGAGCGGCTGGCGTTGACCATCCATCCCGATTCCAAGGGCTTGCGGATCATCTCGCTGCGGTCGCCGCTGTATGTGGGCGGCACGTTCAAGAACCCAACGGTGAGCCCGAACATCGCCGTGCTGGCCCTGCGGGCGGGCGGCGCGCTGGCGCTGGCGCTGACCGCGCCGGTGGCGCTGGTGGTGCCCCTGCTGGACCTCTCACCCGGCGGCGACGAAAGCCAGTGCGCCCGCCTGCTGGCCGAGCTGAAGAAGCGCCCGACCGCCCCACCGCCGGGCAAGAGCTATCAGGACCCGGCCACCGGCGGCGCCGGCAAGCAGGCCGCCGGCCCGGCGATTCCCGAGTCGCCGTCGAAGTCGGCCGCCGCGCAGGGCCAGCCGGGCCCGGCGCCGACCGAGCCGCGCAAGCCCACGCCATCGGTCCAGCAGAAGCCGATGCAGCCGTCCAACGACGCGCAGCTTTATCAGGGCGGATAAGGCCCTCCTCACCTCGTCATTCGACGAAATCCGCAACATCCGATCCGTATCTATCGGCCCCGGGTGTTGCGGATTTGCACTTCCCCCCACATGACCATTGTGTCCGGACCCGGGACGGTCGCATAATTAAACGGCCATTTACAAGCAAAGCATTGAACAGAATGGCATGCATCGGTCGTCGCTGCCGGTTCCAGTCCGGTGACGGTGCCCTTGTGAGGTGCGGCCACGGCCGCACTTATTTTTTCTCGCGCACTTTTCGACCCGGACGGAGACCTTGCCGGCGGCGCGATCCACGCAGTTCCCCCCTACCTGCCCCGTCCCATGACGTTGCCTCACGCCGCCGTTCCGCCGATCAGCTGGCTGATCGCCCTGACGGTGTGCAATCACGTGGCGTTCAACGCCAGTCGCGTCGTCGTTTCCCTGTTTGCAATCTCGCTCAAAGCCTCCACGGTCACGCTCGGCATGCTGATGGCGCTCTATGCGCTGCTGCCGATGTTCCTGGCGATCCGCGCCGGGCGCCGTATCGACGAGATCGGCCCACGCCTGCCGATGACGGCGGGCTCGCTGATGGTGGTGGGCGGCACGCTGCTGCCGGCGATCTGGCCGGAAATCGGCGCGCTCTACGTCGCGTGCGCGCTGATCGGCGTCGGCTTCATGCTGGTCCAGGTGGCCATGCAGTTGTTGATCGGGCAGGTCTCCACGCCGGACACGCGGCTGCGCAACTACACCTATCACGCGCTCGGGCTGTCCGTGTCCGGCACGCTCGGCCCGGTGGTGATGGGTTATGTCATCGAACACGCTGGCTTCCGGCCCGCGTTCTGCGTGCTGGTGGTGGTGGCGCTGCTCGGCCAGGCCGGGCTCCAGTACGTGCGGCCGCGCCTGCCGGCCACGGGCGGCAACGCCGGGCGGATCGCGGTGGAGGACGGCAGCCGCCGCTCCACGCTGGACCTGCTCCAGCATCCCGAACTGCGCGCGGTGTTTATCGCCAGCGCGGTGCTCTCGGCCGCGTGGGACCTGCACGCGTTCCTGATCCCGATCCAGGGCTCGCGCATCGGCCTGTCGCCGTCGTCCATCGGCTGGGTGCTCGGCGCGTTCGCCCTCGCCACGCTGGCCATCCGCATTGCCATGCCGCTGGTATCGCGCCATTTGTCTGAATGGAAGATCATTCGGACCGCGCTGATGGTGGGCGCCATGGCCTACCTCGTCTACCCCTTCGTCGCCGAATTCTGGCTGATGTGCGGACTGGCCTTCGTGCTTGGCCTCGCGCTCGGCAGCGCACAGCCCAATGTGATGAACATCCTCCATACCGCCTCGCCCTCGGGCCGCGCCGGGGAGGCCCTCGGGCTGCGCTCGGCCGTGCTCAACACCAGCCAGGTGGTGTGGCCGCTGACCTTCGGTGTGGTCGGCACGGCGCTCGGCATGTTGCCGATCTTCCTCTCGATGGCAGGCGCGATGGGCATGGCGGGCTATTACTCCCGCAACCAGTCCCGCAAGCCGCGAGTGGCGGAGATCGAATAAAGCTTAAAACAAGCGCGGCGATTTGCGACACCGCAAATGCGCTGCGCGGCGCATTCGCTATACTCGAAGTGCATCTTCCTTCGTGATCGCGACATGACCCAACTAGCCGACCTGCGCCGCAACTACATGCTGAGCGCGCTTTCCGAATCCGACGTGGCCGCCGACCCGATCCGCCAGTTCCAGACCTGGTTCGACGAGGCGCTCCAGGCCAAGCTGCCCGAGCCGAATGCCATGACGCTCGCCACGGTTCACGCCGACGGCCAGCCGTCCGCGCGCATCGTGCTGTTGAAGGGCATGGACGCCAACGGCTTCACGTTCTTCACCAACTACGAGAGCCGCAAGGGGCTCGACCTGCAGGCCAATCCGCGCGCGGCGCTGCTGTTCCACTGGGTACAGCTCGAGCGGCAGGTGCGCGTGGAAGGCATCGTGGAAAAGGTGGATGAGGCCGAGAGCGACGCGTATTACGCCTCGCGCCCGCTTGGCTCCCGGCTGGGCGCGTGGGCGTCCGAGCAAAGCCGCGAGGTGCCCGGCCGCGACGTGCTCGAGGCCCGCGAGGCCGACTTCCGCAGCAAGTTCGGCGAGAACCCGCCGCGCCCCGCGCACTGGGGCGGCTATCGCGTGGCGCCCACCTGGATCGAGTTCTGGCAGGGCCGCCCGTCGCGCCTGCACGACCGCATCGGCTATCGCAAGCAAGACGACGGCAGCTGGAATATCGTGCGGCTGTCGCCCTGAATCCCGCGCCGCGTACTTGTCTGCCTGTTCAGACAAGTACGCGGCAGAAAGCGGCGTCCGGGGACGCGCACTGCACAATCCAAACTTTTGGCGTAAAGTTTTAGGGTCGTACGAGAGGTGTGCCGCAACCAATTCGGGAGGAAGCCGCATGTTTTTCAAACAAGCCCTGGACAAGCAGCTCGACAGCTGGATCGCCGACGTGCGCGAGCACGCCAACCTGCCGGTGAAGCTCCGGCTCTGGAATGGCAAAGAGTACCCGCTCGGCCATTTCGAGAAGCCCGACGTCACCCTGACGGTACGCGAGGCCACCGCCCTGCCGCTGCTGCTGGTACCCAGCCTGGACAACCTCGGCGAGGCGTATGTCCAGGAGAAGATCGACCTCGAAGGCCGCCTGGCCGACATCATCAACGTCGCCTTCGGCTTCTCCGCCGCAGCCGCGCGCAGTGCCGGCGGCGCCCTCGCCCGTGTGGCCGAGCACTTCACCCATACCAAGCAGGAAGACCAGGCGTCGATCCAGTATCACTACGACGTCTCGAACGACTTCTACAAGCTCTGGCTCGATCCGAACATGGTCTACTCGTGCGCGTACTTCGAGCACGGCAATGAAGACCTCGCCACCGCGCAGCTGAAGAAGATCGACCACATCCTGACCAAGATCCGGCTCCAGCCGGACCAGACCCTGCTTGATATCGGCTGCGGCTGGGGCGCGCTGGTGCTGCGCGCCGCGCAGAAGTTCGGCGCGCGCTGCGTGGGCATCACGCTCTCGCAGAACCAGTTCGACCTCGCCACCGAGCGTGTACGCGCCGCGGGGCTGTCTGACCGCATCGAGATCCGCCTCCAGGACTACCGCGACACCGCCGGCCAGTTCGACCGCATTACCAGCGTCGGCATGTTCGAGCACGTGGGCAAGGCCAACCTGCCGGCCTATTTCGGCCGCATTCGCGACTTGCTGGCGGACGACGGCGTGGCCATGAACCACGGCATCACCTCCACCGACCCGCACAGCGGCGAGGTGCCGATGGACGGCTCGGGCTTCATGGATCGCTACGTGTTCCCGCAGGGGGAGCTGCCGCACATCGGCATGGTGCTCCAGACCCTGCAGCAGGGCGGGCTCGAGGGCTTCGACGTAGAATTGCTGCGCCGGCACTACGCCCAGACGCTGTTCCACTGGGCCAACAACTTCGAGGCCAACGGCGAGACGATCCGGAAGATGGTCGGCGAGAAGAAATACCGCATCTGGCGCATCTACCTGGCCGGTACCGCCCACGCGTTCACGACCGACCAGATGTCGATCTACCAGGTGGTGTGCCACAAGGCGCGCCGCCCGGCCGACACCCTGCCTTGGTCGCGACGCTATATCTATGACGCCACGATCGGCAATGCCGTCTGAATCGATTGAACGATACGCTTGACCTGTTCGGCGATGCACCCGCATCGCCGCTCCCCGCCTCCTCCGAACCCTCGCCAGCCGCCGATCCTGCGGCTGGCGAACTGCCCAAGAAGAAGCCCGCCGGCAAGGTCGTCGCGCCGTGGACGCCCGACGCCGCGCTGGTCGCGCTCGGCCAGCGGCTGCCGCCCAACCTCCATTTCGGCACCTCGTCGTGGTCGTATCCGGGCTGGCACGGGCTGGTCTACGATGGCCAGTACACCGAGAGCCTGCTCTCGCGCAAGGGGCTGCGCGCCTGCGGCCAGCATCCGCTGCTGCGCGCGGCGGGGATCGACCGGGGCTTCTACGGGCCGATCCCGCTGACCGACTATATGCAGTATGCGGCACAGGTGCCCGAGGGCTTCCGCTTCCTCGTCAAGGCGCCGGCCAGCGTTTGCGATGCTTGGCTGCGCGGGCCCGATGGCGCCGGGCGGCTGCCGAACGCGGGCTTCCTCAATCCCGAGATCGCGATCCGGGACTGCATCGTGCCGGCCACAGGCGGGCTCGGCCAGCATTGCGGCCCGCTGCTGTTCCAACTGTCGCCGCTGGCGGGCGTGGGCGATGACGGCCCCGCCTTCCTCGCCCGGCTGGACGCCTTCCTGGCCGCGCTGCCGCCGCTGGACCCCACGCTGACCCCGCACGCCTGCTACGCGGTGGAGATCCGCGACGCGGCCCTGCTCACGCCGCGCTACATCCGCCTGCTGCGGGACCGTGGCGTGCGCTTCTGCCTCGCCGCGCGCGACCGCCTGCCGCCCGTGGCCCGCCAGTCCGCCGCGCAGGCGTTGATGGACGAGGGCGCGCCCGGCCCGCTGGTGCTGCGCTGGATGCTGCGCGAAGGCCGCTCCTATGCGATGGCCGAAAAGGCCTACGGCCCGTTCGACAAGATCGTCGAACCTGACCCGGAGACGCGCGACGCCATTGCCGATGTGGTGGCGCGCACGCTGCGCACGGGCCAGCCGGCCTACGTGATCGTCAGCAACAACGCCGAAGGCTGCGCGCCGCTGAGCATCGCGCGGCTGGCCGAGGCCATCGCGGACCGGCTCTGAACGCGTATCGGGCCAGCCGGCGCGAAAGACCCTACCGTCGGGCCAAATGTCCGGACTCCGCTACAATCGGGGGACGATCGGCGCCGGGTTTCGGCCGCCGCGATTCCGGACCGTTTTGTACGAAATCCCACCGACGCGCCCCTGCGCGCGGCGCAAGGTGACATCCGTACAAGGCGTACCGGCTGACGATGCAATGAAAATCATGGATTTGTGTGGAGCCCGAGACATGGGCATGCCTGCCGAGGACGACGACCCCATCACGGGCCGCAAGGCCGCCTCGCCCGACTTCGATTCGCAGCATTTCAAGCGGACGCTGTCGCAGTTCGCCACCGGCGTGACCGTCATCACCACGCGCGCGGCGGGGCATCCGTACGCCAACGGCGCGCCGTTCGTCGGCATCACAGCCAGCTCGTTCAACTCGGTCTCGCTGGACCCGCCGCTGGTGCTCTGGAGCATGGCCAACCGCGCCAACAGCCTGCCGATGTTCCGCGATGGCACGCACTACATTATCAATGTGCTCTGCGCGTCGCAAATGGATCTATGCCAGCGCTTCGCCTCGCTCAAGGGCGACCGCTTCGCCGGCGTGGACTATCGTCTCTCCGAAACCGGCCTGCCGATCCTCGCCAACGCGCTGGCCTGGTTCGAATGCCATAACCGCAGCCGCTACGACGAAGGCGACCACGTGATCTTCGTCGGCGAAGTGGAGCGCTGCGGCCTGCAGGACTGCGGCGGCCAGCCGCTGGTGTTCCAGGGCGGCCAGTTCTCCACGGTCTCGCCACTGGACCGCTAAGCCGGTCCCCTTCCCGTTTCTACGCTTTCCCGCCCTGGTCGGCATGCAGCGCCGCCAGCGGCGAGCCATCCGTCTTGATCCGCTGGAGCACGATGTTCGAGCGGATATCCATCACCCCCGGCGTGCGGTAGAGCCGGTTGACGATGAAATCCGAGTAGTGCTTCAGGTTGCGCGCCTGCACGCGCAGGATGTAGTTGCTGTCGCCGGTAATCACATAGGCAGTCAGCACTTCCGGCCACGCCTGCACGGCGGCGTTGAAGGTGTCGTGCCAGCCTTCGAGGTCGTGGCGCATCGACACCTGCACGATGGCCTCGATCTCCAGCCCCAGCCGCTCGGCATCGAACCACGCGCGATAGCCGCCAATCACTCCCTGCTCCTCCAGCAAGCGCACGCGCCGCAGGCACGCGGAGGGCGATAACGCCACTTTGTCGGCCAGATCCTGATTGCTGATGCGGCCGTTCTCCTGCATGCAGGTGAGAATGCGCAAATCGATGGGGTCGAGGGTCATATCCGTGTTTGTCGCAGAATCTGCGAATATTTGGTCGATCCACACAATTCTATGCGAAACATGCCCATCAGGACGGGGCATTTCGCAAGCCTCTTCTGGGCGCTTTTGACTATGATGCGGTCATCGACGCAACGATCTTCACGATCCCTGCCGCCCCCATGCCCCACGCCCCCGATTTTCACGATGCCCGCCGTATTTGGGACATCACCCCACCCGTCTCACCGGCCACGCCGGTGTGGCCCGGCGACACTCCGTTCCAGCATGACCCGGCCTGGGTCATGGATGGCCAGTGCCCGGTCAATGTCGGCCGGATGACGATGTCGCCCCATACGGGCGCCCATGCGGATGCCCCGCTCCACTACGTGGCCGATGGCGCGCCGATTGGGGCGGTGCCGCTCGACGCCTACCTCGGCCCGTGCCGCGTGATCGACTGCATCGGCGCCGGCCCGCACGTGTTGCCGCGCCACGTGGAAGCCGCGCTGGCCGGCACGCCGCCGCGCGTGCTGCTGCGCACCTACGCCACGGCGCCGCAGGGCACGTGGGATGCGGGCTTCTGCGCGGTGGCCGCCGAGACGATCGCGCTGCTGGCCCGCCACGGCGTGAAGCTGGTCGGCATCGACACCCCCTCGCTAGACCCCCAGGACTCGAAGACGATGGACGCGCACCACGCCGTGCGCGACCACCGGCTTGCCATTCTCGAAGGCATCGTGCTCGACGACGTGCCGGCGGGTGATTACGAACTGATCGCCCTGCCGCTGCGCCTTGCCACGCTCGATGCCAGCCCGGTACGCGCCATCCTGCGCGCCCTCGCCTGACCTTTTTCAGAATCGTCTGATTTCCAGCCCATGAATTTGACCCGTGAATACTGCGTCGCGCTCGACCGTGACGACCCCCTGCGCGGCCTGCGCGAGCAGTTCGCGCTGCCTGCCGGCGTGATCTATCTCGATGGCAATTCGCTCGGCGCCCGTCCGCGTGCCGCCGCCGCGCGCGCCGCCGAAGTGGTGTCCGCCGAATGGGGCGAGGGCCTGATCCGTAGCTGGAATTCGGCGGGCTGGTTCGATCTGCCGCGCCGGCTCGGCAACCGGCTGGCCCCGCTGATCGGCGCCGGGCACGACGAGGTGGTGGTCACCGACACGACCTCGATCAACCTGTTCAAGGTGCTGGCCGCCGCGCTGCGCGTGCAGCAGCAACGCGACCCGGCACGCCGCGTGATCGTCTCCGAGGCCAGCAACTTCCCGACCGACCTCTACATCGCCCAGGGCTTGGCCGACCTGCTCCAGCAAGGCTACTCGGTGCGCCTGGTGGACAGCCCGGCCGAGATCGAAGCCGCCGTGGGCCCCGACACCGCTGTGCTGATGCTGACGCACGTCAACTACAAGACCGGCGAGATGCTCGACATGGCCGGACTGACCGAACTGGCCCACGCGCGCGGCGCGCTGACGGTGTGGGATCTCGCCCACTCGGCCGGGGCGGTGCCGGTGAACCTGACCGCGGCCGGCGCCGACTACGCCATTGGCTGCACCTACAAGTACCTGAACGGTGGCCCCGGCTCGCCGGCCTTCGTCTGGGTGGCGCCGGCGCTGCGCGACGCGTTCTGGCAGCCGCTGTCCGGCTGGTGGGGCCATCAGGCGCCGTTCGCGATGTCGCCGCAGTACCGCCCCACCGAGGGCATCGGCCGCTTCTTGTGCGGCACGCAGCCGGTGACCTCGCTGGCGATGGTCGAATGCGGGCTGGACATCTTCGCCCAGACCAGCATGACCGCGCTGCGCGCGAAGTCCCTGAAACTGACCGATGCGTTTATCGCGCTGGTGGAGGCGCGTTGCGCCACGCACCCGCTGACCCTGGTCACGCCGCGCGAGCACGCCCGGCGCGGCAGCCAGGTCAGCTTCGCCCATCCGGACGGCTACGCGCTGGTCGCGGCGCTGATCGAACGTGGCGTGATTGGCGACTATCGCGAGCCCGGCATCGCCCGTTTCGGCTTCACGCCGCTCTACACGAGCTTCACGGAAGTCTGGGACGCCGTGGAGATTCTGCGAGACGTGCTCGACAGCGGCGCCTATCGCGACGCGCGCTTCGCCGTGCGGACGGCAGTGACCTGAGCGGAGCGGACCATGAGCGAATTCAAGGGATGTCCGATGGGACACGGCGCATCGGCCAACGCCGGCGATGCGACGGACGACAAGTGGCACGGCGCGCAGATGGACTTCGCGCAGGACATGAGCTACGGCGACTACCTGGGTCTGGACCAGATCCTGAGCGCCCAGCATCCGCGCTCGCCGGACCACAACGAAATGCTGTTCATCGTCCAGCACCAGACCACGGAACTGTGGATGAAGCTGATGCTGCACGAGTTGCGCGCCGCGCGCGACGGCGTGCGCAATGACGAACTGCGCCCGGCGTTCAAGATGCTGGCGCGCGTGTCGCGCATCATGGACCAACTGGTGCAGGCGTGGAACGTGCTGGCGACAATGACGCCGCCCGAGTATTCGGCGATGCGGCCCTACCTGGGCGCGTCATCGGGGTTCCAGTCGTACCAGTATCGCGAGATCGAGTTCATCCTCGGCAACAAGAACGCGGCGCTGCTGCGCCCGCACGCGCACCGGCCCGAGCATCTGGCGCTGGTGGATGCCGCGCTGCACACGCCGTCGATGTATGACGAGGCGATCCGCCTGATGGCGCGGCGCGGGTTCCAGATCGACGCCGAGGTGGTGGAGCGCGACTGGACCCAACCGACGATCTACAACGCGTCCGTGGAGACGGCCTGGCTCGAGGTGTATCGCAATCCGTCCAAATACTGGGAGCTCTACGAGCTGGGCGAGAAGTTCGTCGACCTTGAGGATGCTTTCCGGCAATGGCGTTTCCGCCATGTGACCACGGTGGAGCGCGTGATCGGCTTCAAGCGCGGCACCGGCGGCACCGAGGGCGTCGGCTACCTGCGCAAGATGCTCGACGTGGTGCTGTTCCCGGAACTGTGGAAGCTGCGCACGGACCTTTGAACTTGCGTCCAATCAGCGCGCGCCGGGGTCGGACAGCCGCGCGCCCAGCGCCTGCAGCGCCGGGGCCAGGGTCTCGTGGAACACCTGCTCGGCCACCGTGCCATACGACGCGCTGCAGCTAATCATGTGCAGGTCCTTCTCCCCCACCGGCCGGAACGCCACGGCGCAGGCGTGGATAGCGGGATGCCAGTCCCGGAACGAGGCCGAATAACCCAGCCGCTCAGCCTCGGCCAGCGCGGCGCGCATCGGCGCCTCCTGCTGCTTCCACTGCTCCGGATAGGCCAGTGCGAATTCGCCCAGCACGCGCTCGCGTCGCGCGGCCGGCAGCGCGGCCAGATAGGCGCGCCCCATCGAACTCGACATCAGCGAGAGCCGCGACCCCACGCCGAGGCCGAGCATCACGCCGGCGTCATTTCGTATCGATTCGAGATAGATCACCTCCATCCGCTCGCGCTTGCCGAGCGACACCGACACGCCATACGCCTGCGCGAACGCCAGCATGTGGGGACGCGCCAGCGCCACCACGTCCGAGGCAGATAAATACGAGAAACCGAGCGCCAGCACGCCGGCATCGAGCGCGTATTTGCCCAGGCTGTCGTCATAGCGCAGGTAGCCCAGCTGCACCAGCGTGCCGGCCAGCCGGCTGACCGTCGCCTTCGGAAAGCCGGTGCGGCGCACGAAATCCTGATTGCCGAGCATCGCCTCGCCGGTGCGGAAGCAACGGAGCAACTCCAGGCCGCGCGCCAGCGCCGTCACGAAGTTCGGATCGCTTTCGCGCGCGGGGCGCTCGGTATCGGCGTTTGCCGCCGGGGCGGGCAATGAGGAAGTGGCCAAGGCGTGGCTCCATGAGAAGGATGATCCACCTGGCGTGCGGCAGGGCGGGATCGGGTCCACCCCCTGTTGCACTGCGGATCGGTTCGGCTATACTAGCTCATCGGAACAAGGTTCCGCAATGCGGAACTTCACTACACCTGTTCGAGGGCTGCCCCCGCCCCTCGGCGCGCCACCAAAGAAGGAGACCTCCATGGCTGCCAATGCCGAATTCAACTGGATCGACCCCCTGTTGCTGGATCAGCAACTGACCGACGAAGAACGCATGGTGCGCGATGCCGCCGCCGCGTACTCGCAGGACAAGCTGATGCCGCGTGTGCTCCAGTCCTTCCGCAACGAGAAGACCGACATCGAGATCTTCCGCGAGATGGGCGAACTGGGCCTGCTGGGACCGACCATTCCCGAGCAATACGGCGGCCCGGGCCTGAACTACGTCAGCTACGGCCTGATCGCACGGGAAGTGGAGCGCGTGGATTCCGGCTATCGCTCGATGATGAGTGTGCAGTCGTCGCTGGTGATGGTGCCGATCTATGAATTCGGCACGGAAGCCCAGAGGCAGAAATACCTGCCCAAGCTGGCTACCGGCGAATGGATTGGCTGCTTCGGCCTGACCGAGCCGAATCACGGCTCCGACCCGGGCTCGATGATCACCCGCGCCAAGAAGGTGGACGGCGGCTACGAGCTGTCCGGCGCCAAGATGTGGATCACCAACTCGCCGATCGCCGATGTCTTCGTGGTCTGGGCCAAGCTGGTCGGCGACGACGGCAAGGACGCCATCCGCGGCTTTATCCTCGAAAAAGGCTGGAAGGGCCTGTCCGCGCCGGCCATCCACGGCAAGGTGGGCCTGCGCACGTCGATCACGGGCGAGATCGTGCTCGACCAGGTCTTCGTGCCGGAAGAGAACCTGATGCCGGGCGTGAGCGGCCTCAAGGGCCCGTTCACCTGCCTGAATTCGGCCCGCTACGGCATTGCCTGGGGCGCGCTCGGCGCCGCCGAGTTCTGCTGGCACACCGCCCGCCAGTACACGCTGGACCGCAAGCAGTTCGGCCGCCCGCTGGCCGCCACGCAGCTGGTGCAGAAGAAGCTGGCCGACATGCAGACCGAGATCACGCTGGGCCTGCAAGGCTGCCTGCGCCTGGGCCGCATGAAGGACGAAGGCACGGCCGCCGTGGAAATCACGTCGATCATGAAGCGGAATTCGTGCGGCAAGTCGCTCGACATCGCCCGCGTAGCCCGCGACATGCTCGGCGGCAACGGCATCTCGGACGAATTCGGCGTGATCCGCCATGTGGTCAACCTCGAGGTGGTCAACACCTACGAAGGCACCCACGACATCCACGCGCTGATCCTGGGCCGCGCCCAGACCGGCCTGCAAGCCTTCTTCTGATCGCGTTTTTTCAGCGGAAGACGATGTAAAAAAGCCCGGCAAGCCGGGCTTTTTTACACTTGCCTGCCTGCCGGCCGGCTTACTTGTTCGGCTGGGGCGTCAGGCGCAGGTAGGGGCGAACCGCCTTGTAGCCCTTCGGGAATTTCTGGCGGATGATCTCCTCGTCCTTCAGCGACGGCACGATCACCACGTCGTCGCCGTCCTGCCAGTTGCCCGGCGTGGCCACGCTGTGGTGGTCGGTCAGTTGCAGGGAATCGATGACGCGGAGGATTTCGTTGAAATTTCTACCGGTACTGGCCGGGTAGGTAATGATCAGTCTTACCTTCTTCTTCGGATCGATCACGAACAGCGAACGCACGGTCAGCGTTTCGTTGGCGTTCGGGTGAATCATGTCGTAAAGCTCAGACACTTTGCGGTCCGCATCGGCCAGAATCGGGAAATTCACCGAGGTCGACTGGGTGTCGTTGATATCGCCAATCCAGCCTTTATGGGACTCCACGCTGTCCACGGACAGGGCGATGGCCTTGACATTACGCTTCTCGAACTCGCCTTTCAGCTTGGCGGTCAGCCCCAGCTCGGTGGTGCAGACCGGGGTGTAGTCCGCCGGGTGCGAGAACAGCACGCCCCAGCCGTCGCCCAGCCAATCGTGGAAGCGGATGCGGCCCTCGCTCGATTCTTGCTCGAAGTCCGGGGCGATGTCGCCAAGACGCAGTGCCATTGTTGAAAATCTCCAGGGGGAAGGTTGAAGGAACCAGCTTAGTTGGATTGCGATCCAACCGAAACGAATATAAAGTCACTATAAAATCACTCGAAGTCATAAAGACGGTCGGGTGAGCGGCTTGCCTTGAAACGATGGGTTGCCGCCACATATCCTAAGTGGAAGACAGAAAGCGCCACAAGCGATAGCGAGCAAGGCAAAATGTCACCATTCGAACCAACCGCCCGCAAACAGGAGAAACTGATGAGCGATGTGAAGACCGTTCTGTCCGATGCCGAAGAACTGCTTAAGCAAGCGGCCTCGACCACCGGCGAGAAGGCTGCCGAGTTGCGCGAGCGCGGCATGGGCCTGCTGAAGCAGGCCAAGGAAAAAGCCCAGGATCTGCAGGACGCCGTGGTCACCAAGAGCAAGGCCGCCGCGCGTGCCACCGACGACTACGTGCATGACCACCCGTGGAAGGCCGTGGGCGTGGC
The DNA here is from genome assembly GCF_056396345.1 of Cupriavidus sp. 05T42. Classification (NCBI taxonomy): domain Bacteria; kingdom Pseudomonadati; phylum Pseudomonadota; class Betaproteobacteria; order Burkholderiales; family Burkholderiaceae; genus Cupriavidus; species Cupriavidus sp. 05T42. Next base: position 189,152 of record NZ_JBFTLH010000002.1, on the reverse strand, counting down.
GGCCGGCGTGGGCCTGCTGATCGGCCTGCTGCTGAACCGCAAGTAAGACAGGCGCAAGCCGGCCGGCATCCGGGCCCCGCGCCCGCGCCGGCCCGCGCCGAAGGCCCGGGAGGCGCGGCGCCATGCCGCCGCCCGGTCCGCTCATCGAGGATGCCGCCAATCTTGGCGCATCGATTCTTCGCCGGAGCCGCATGAGCGAATCCCCTTCCCCTAAGTTCCTGGACTCCCTGCGCAACCTGACCGGTTCGATGGTGTCGATGGTCCAGACGCGCCTGGAACTTGCCAGCGTGGAACTGGCCGAGGAACGCACCCGGCTGATGAAAGTCGCCCTGCTGGCCTGCTTCGGGCTGGTATTTTTCGGCATGGCGCTAATGACGTTCACGATTCTCGTCGCCATCCTGTTCTGGGAAACCTACCGCTGGCAGGCCATCGGCGCGATCGTCGTGATTTATCTGGTCTGCATGGCCGCCTGCCTGCTTACCGCGCGCCGCATGGTGCGCAACGCCCCGCCGCTGTTCGCGGACACGCTCGCCGAACTCGACAAGGACCGGGAGATGCTGCGCCGATGACCACGCCCGACGACGACTCCATGGACGAACGCCGCGCCGAGCATCCGCGCCCGGTGCGATTCTCGCGCGAGGTACAGCTGCCGCTGGCCGTCCGCAAGGAACTGCTGATCACCCGCGCGGCACTGGAACGCTACGACGCCGTGCAGGCGCTGCGCCAGGTACGCGGCGGCGCACGCCGCATGACCAACCTGGGCTCCTGGCTGCCCCGGCTGACCCGGCCCTCGGGCTGGCTCAAGATGCTGGGCGTGACGCGCGAATACCCGATGCTGAGTACCGCCATCACCCTGGCGATGCCGCTGTTGCGCCGGACCGCCATCGGCCGCGTGGCCTGGAAGCTGTCGAAATACGGCATGGTCGCTGGCGCCGGATACTGGGCCTACAAGACCTGGCAGGACACGAAAGCCCCGGCCAGCGCGGCCGAGGTCGTGGCCGCGAAGGCGTTCGATACCGGCTTCCGGGATCCGCTGGTGCCTTCCCCCACGCCGGACGCACCGCCGCCGGCCCAGCCCTGAACCTGCCCTGAACCTGCCTTAGAGGGTGACGGCGAACCGCTCGGCGCCGTCCACCACCACGGCGTTGCCGCGCGCGAAGGGCAGCGGCGCGCCGATCAGCTGCCCCTGGGCGTAGTCCACGCCCAACGCCTGCAGCCGCTCCCGCATGGCTTCCGACTCGACGAATTCGGCGATGGTCTTCTTGCCCATCGCGTGCCCGATCCGCTGGATCACCTCTACCATCACCGCATTGACCGGGTCATCGCGCATCTCGCGTACGAAGCTGCCATCGATCTTCAGGTAAGCCGCTGGAAGGTGTTTCAAATAGGCGAATGACGACATGCCCGCGCCGAAGTCGTCGAGCGCGAAGACGCAGCCCATGCCCTGCAGCTGTTCGATAAAGGCCGCCGCCTGCGCGAGGTTGTTGATCGCCGCCGTTTCCGTGATTTCAAAACAGATGCCAGACAAAGCGATGTCATGGCGGATAGCCTGCTGCCGCACGAAGCCGGGGAAGTGCGCGTCGGCCAGCGAGGCACCGGACATGTTGATGGAGCACATGCCGATCTCGCCAGGCCGCTCGATTTGGAGCCGCGCCAGCGCCGCGAACGCGGTTTCCACGACCCATCGGTCGATCATCGGCATGAGGTTGAAGCGCTCGCACGCTGGCACGAAGGCCATCGGCGGCACCAGCTGGCCCTGCTCGTCCACGAGGCGCAGCAGCACTTCGATATGCCGCCCTGCCGCGCCTGCCGAATCCGATTCGGACGGCTGCAACGGCACGATGTCCTGCGCGTAGAGACAGAAACGCCCCGCGCTCAGCGCCGCGTGCACCCGGCTGACCCACTCCATCTCGCCGTGCCGGGCGCGCACCACACTGTCGTTCGGCAGATACACCTGCACGCGGTTGCGGCCGCCCTCCTTCGCCATGTAGCACGCCGCATCAGCTGCGCTCAGCGCCTCCTCGACCTTGCCGGTACCGGCATCGATTCGTACCAGTCCGATGCTGACACCCAATGAGAAGATTCTCTGCCGATGCGCATAGCGGAACGTGGCGATGGCACGACGCAGGGCCTCGGCCACGCGCTCGCCATCGCCCGCATCGCAGTGTTCCAGCAGCACGCCGAACTCATCGCCGCCAAGCCGCGCCAGCGTATCGCCCTTGCGCAGTTGCTGGCGCATGACGGCGGCCATCTGGCGGATCAGCTCGTCGCCGGCGGCATGGCCGCAGGTGTCATTGACCACCTTGAACTGGTCGAGATCGAGGTACATCAGCGTGTGCGCGGCGCCCTCCTGCCGCACGCGGGCGATGGCGGTGGCCACGCGGCGCTCGAACTCGACGCGGTTGACCAGCCCGGTCAGCGCGTCGTGGCTGGCCTCGTGCGCCAGCTGGGCGGCGTGGGCGCGCTCCATGCTCACGTCGTGCAGCACCAACACCACGCCGATGGCGTGCCCCCCCTTGTCCCGCATCAGCGCCACCGATGGCTTGACCACCACCGGGCCGCCGCCGGCACGCCCCGCCAGCAGCATCACGCACTGGCTCGGCCAGCGGTCTTCCAGCGCGCGCGGCACCAGGTCGGTCACCGGCGTGCAGGTCGATTCGTCCAGCAGCGGGCAAACCTGGGCCAGGAAGCAGCCGGCTGCCTCGGCCTCGGACCAGCCGGTCAGCCCCTCCGCGGCGGGGTTCATCGAATCGATGCGGCCCCAGACATCGGTCGTCACCACCGCCTCGCCGATGGCGCGCAGCGTGACCTGCGCCCGCTCCTTCTCGGCGAACAACTGCGCCTCGAAGCGCTTGCGGTCGGAAATGTCGCTCAGGGAGCCCGCCATCCGCACCGCCTTGCCCACCGGGCTGCGCACCATGCGGCCGCGCGCGCGGACCCACAGGTAGCCGCCCTGCTTGCGGCGCAGGCGGATCTCCACGTCGTACGGCGTGCCCTCGCGCACGTGGCGGGCCAGCTGGCGGTCGAACTCGGCGACGTCGGCCGGATGCATCAGGGCCAGCAGGGTTTCGCGTGCGTGCGGCAACTCGTCGGCGCCAAAGCCGAGCATCTCCGCGCAGCGCGGCGAGAAATAGAGTTCGCCATGGTGGGGATGCCAGTCCCAGAGGCCATCGTCGCTGCCCGCCACGGCCAGTTGCAGCCGCTGCTCGCTCTTGGCCAGCGCGGCGCGCAGCTCACGCTCCTTGCGCTGGGTGCGCATCGACAGCCATGAGGCACAGCCCAGCAACAGGATCGTCAGCAGGACGGTGCCGGACAGCAGCACGCCCCGCACACGCCGCGATGCCTGGCCGAGCGTGGCCGAGAACGCAATCTCCATCGGCCCGAGCCGCGCGTCGAGTTCGGCAATCTCGCGTTGAAGCGGCGGCAGGCAGGCCGCTTCGTCCCGCGCGCCGACACATTCTCGCAACTTGTCTGCCACGACGGTCAGACGGGCGATGTCCACGTCGGCGGCGGCCCAGACGGCAATCGCCTGGTCGATTTCGGTCACATTCCGGAAGTAGCGGTACAGCCGGATCATCCCGGGGATGTCGTCGGGGTGGTTGCCGCCGACGAGCAGGCCTTCCACGGCGACCTGACGATCGAAATCCGGACGTTTTTCGAGTTCGAGACGCGCCTGCTTGTCGCCGAGGGGCACGGCGATGGCACGCCGGTAGGCGGCGAAGTCGGCAGGGTCGCGCGAGTCGGTGTAGCGCAGCAGATGCATCACCGCATCTTTCTGCCCCTTCGACCACAGGCTCTCGCCCGCCACGAAACCGCGCGCGGCGGACAACATGTCGACGCTGGCCAGACAGAACAATGCGAGCGCCACCACCACGGGCAGGAACGGCCAGATGATGCGCAGAACATGCTCATTGACCGGGAGGGCAGTACCGCCTTGCTGCATAGACACTTCCCGCGCCGGCGTGCGGCGCTCACCCATTGGACGAATGAACCGATGGCCACGCCGGCGTGCAGCGTGCCAAGTGCATTTTCGATGACCGGGAATGGGGCTGTCTCTAACTCAGACTGGTTAATTGGACCCTAGCGGCTGACGAACACCGCCAGCAGCAGGATCGCGTTCAGTACCAGCAGCATGCCGAGCACAATCGCCACACGGGACATGGCCGGATGATGTCGGGCCACACCGGCCACACCGGCCGTGCCCGCGGCTTCCGGCTGGCCCTCCGCCTGCGGCGCCCGTCCGCGGCGCTTCAGGACCCAGTCCAGTCCGACACTTGCCACCAGCAGCAGCCCTAGCCACAGCAGCCAGGCCCAGGCCATCGCATGCCGGGTGGAAAAGGTGGCGAAAGCGGCGCCGATCTCCTCCTTGGGCAGCGGCGGCCGGGTGTCGTGCACCGAAGAAAGCAGCGACGACTGCGGGAGGGCGTCAGGCGCGGTCGCCATCGTCATCGCCAGCACGGGCTCGGCGTCGGGCAACATGGGGGGCGATGCGGCGGCGGAGGGTGCGGCAGGTACGAGGGTCGCCGGCGGAAGCTCCGGGCGGGCCGGGATGGCGAATTCCTGCGCGGGCCGCGCCTGCAGCGGCCTGGCCGGCGGCTGCGCGGGCGGCCGCCCGGCGGACAGCCGGTCGCTGCGGTGGCGCCACCACTCGGCGAACACGGCGTCGAGGCACGGCACGGAAGTACAGGCATCGCGCTTGCGGCGCCACGCCTGCAAGTCGCCCATGCGCAGGGTGCCGGCGCGGAGTTGGCGGCGCTGGTCGTCGTCGATGCGCACGTAGCCCATGTGGAGCATCGCGTATTCGCAGATCATGCGCTGGGCCACGGGGCGGCGGTCCGGCGGGCTGCCGCAGCGCTGGCCGGGCGATACCAGATCGTCGCAGCGCACCGAGGCGGACTGCGGCGCCAGCTGGCAGGCGAAGTCAGACGCCTGCGCGCCGCCCATCGCGACCAGCCCCCACGCCAGCAGCGCGGCCAGGCGAGCCAGAAGCCTGTTCATCGTGTCGTCTCATCGCCATCGAAATGAGGGGTTCGCGCGCTGGCAGAGGCGCGCGGGATGAACCATGGATTGTGGACGCGCGGCGCAGGAGTTCTGTGCGGTGGCGAACGCCGACGGCGGAAAGTCAAAACAAAAAGGGCCTGTGACTTGCGCCACAGGCCCTTCTGCAATGCTGGTGGGTCGTGCGTGACTCGAACACGCGACCAACGGATTAAAAGTCCGCTGCTCTACCGACTGAGCTAACGACCCGCAAAAATCGAATCCGCGATTATAGAGAGCTACCTGTCAGGCGTCAACCCTCAGGCCATGCGCTCCAGTCGCCATATCTGGTACTTGAAGGCCAGCCATGCGCCGACCACGATGCCCGCGAGCGCGATGAACGAGCCCACGGCCAGCGTCGAGACGCCCGAGAGCCCCTGCCCGATCGTGCAGCCCAGTGCCGTCACCCCGCCCGCGCCCATCAGCATGCCGCCCACCATGTGGTTGGCCACATCCTCGGCATTGCCGAAGCCTTCCCAGCGAAACGTGCGCGTGGCCAGCGCGTACACCGCCGCGCCGGCAATCACGCCAATCACACTGACGATGCCGATGGTCAGCACCTTGCTCTTGTCGCTGAACATCATCAGCCAGTCCAGCGTGTAGGCGTACGGCGCCACGAAGCTCAGACTTTCCATCCGGCCGCTATTCGTGCTGACGAACAGTTCCTCGAGCGTGCTCGGGTCTTCCGACACATAGCCAAGATGGCCGGACACGTACCACATGCCGACGATGATCAGCCCCACGCCAAGGCCGCCGAGCACGTTGTCGAAGCTACGGAACCCGCGTCCCGCCAGCGCCCACAGCACCAGCACCGCGCCGATCGCCCCGCCCAGCGCCAGTTGCAGCGTGCCGCGCGCGATGCCGCTACCCTGCGCCACCAGCGACGGCAGGTCCTGCGTGACGGGCAGCGCCACGGCCACCGTGTCGACCGTGTTCACGCGAACCACGCCAAACAGCCCGCGCAGCGTCATATAGGCGGAGAGCCCCAGGAACACAAACACCACCAGCGACTTCAGGTTGCCCGCGCCGATGCGCACCAGCGTCTTGCTGCCGCAGCCCGAGGCCAGCACCATGCCAAAGCCAAACATCAGCCCGCCCACCGCCGCTGACAGCCAGGCCAGCTTCGCCGAGGTGTAGATCGTCTTGGTCGGATCGATCAGGCCGGCCCAGGCCAGCGCGCCGGTGCCGATCATCGCCACGCCGATGGCCATGACCCACATGCGCATGCGGCTCCAGTCGCCGATGTTCACGATGTCCGAGATGGCGCCCATCGTGCAGAAATGCGTGCGCTGGAGAATGGCGCCGAACAGGAAAGTCAGGGCGAACGTGCTCCACAGCACGGTGTGGGAGAGCGCGGGGATGTCGATGTCAGGCATGGTGGACCGGGGGTGACTCGTATTTTTATGATGTGCTGGCGCGGGGATCGATCAGGCAGCGGCCTGGTAGCGCGTGGGGTCGGGCACGCCCGCCGTCTCGAAGCCGGCGCGACGGATGCGGCAGGAGTCGCACACGCCACAGGCGCGGCCTGCGTCGTCGGCCTTGTAGCAGGAGACGGTCAGGCCGTAGTCCACGCCCAGCTTCACGCCCGCGCGGATGATCTCGGCCTTGGTCATGTCGATGATGGGCGCGTGCACGTGGAAGCGGTCGCCCTCCACGCCAGCCTTGGTGGCCAGGTTGGCGAGCGCCTCGTAGGCGGACACATACTCGGGACGGCAGTCAGGATAGCCGGAGTAGTCCACGGCGTTAGCACCGAAGAACAGGTCGCGGCCGCCGATCGCCTCGGCCCAGCCCAGGGCCAGCGACAGCATGATGGTGTTGCGGGCCGGCACGTAGGTAATCGGAATGCCGCCCGTGGCGCCGTCGGTCGGCACGTCGAGGGTATCGTCGGTCAGCGCGGAGCCGCCGAAGCGGCGCAGGTCGAGCTCGATGATCTCGTGACGCTTGGCGCCCAGCGCCGCCGCCACCAGCTTGGCGGCCTCCAGCTCGGACGAATGGCGCTGGCCGTAGCGCATGGACAGCGCGTAGGTTTCAAACCCGGCGGCGTTGGCCATGGCGAGGACGGTGGCGGAGTCGAGTCCGCCGGAAAGCAGGACGATGGCGCGTTTGGTCATGATCGGGGGCGCGGACGGCGCGGAATGGGGGTCGCTGACTGCGAAAGCGCGTATTTTAGCGCGCCGGCGGGCCGCCCCCAATCAGGCTGGACTGATGGCGCCCATCGCCCGGCTTCCTTCCATGGTCGCAAAGCCCCAAAAGAAAAAGCCCGCCAGAATTTCCAGCGGGCTTCCTCCTGCAACGGTACTGCCAGGCAGACCGGTTACTTCAGGGTCTTCAGCCGGTTGCTCGCGGCCTGGGCCCCTTCCGTGCCCGGATACTTGGCCACCACCGTCTCCAGCGTCTTCTTCGCCGCGGCCTTCTGGCCGGACTCGAACTGGTTGTTGGCGATGGCGATCATGGCGTCCGGCGCCTTCGGATGTGAAGGGTTGGCCGACACCATGCTCTGCAGGACCGTCGTCGAGCCCTTGTAGTCACGCTGCGCGTAGAGCGAATTGCCGAGCCAGAACTGCGCCAGCGGCAGGTAGGGGCTTTGCGGATACTTCTTGGCAAACGCCGAGAACGCATTGCCCGCACCCTTGAAATCGCCTGACTGGAACTGCTTCAGCGCCGCGTCGTACTCGGGCTTCTCGGTCGGTTGGGCCATGCCCTCCCGGCCGTCCACGGTCACCTGTTGCGGCTCGAACTTCTTGAGCCGCGCGTCCAGGTCAGCGTAGTAGTCCTTCTGCTGCTTCTGCAGCGTATCCACCGCGTTCTGGAGCACCTCGTTCTGACCGCGCAGGCGGGCCACCTCTTGGCGCAGACCTTCGAGCTGGTTCTGCATGTCGAGCTGGGCCTTGCTGCTCTGGTCGATGCGCTGTGAAGCCGTTGCCTGGAAACCGTTGAACTGGTCCCGCAACGTGATCACGGCGCGGCGCGCCTCGTCGTCGTCGAAGACGCCGGCGTGTGCGGACGTGGCTGCCAGCAAGCCGCCTGAGACGGCTGCCAGCCACAACAGGGTGGATGCGCGAGCATTCATGAAGACTTATCCGTAGATCAGTAGGCGATGTCGGCGCGACGGTTCTCGGCCCACGAGGCTTCGTCGTGACCGGTGGCCTTCGGCTTTTCCTTGCCCAGGCTCACGGCTTCCATCTGCGACTCGGGCACGCCGAGCGACGACAGCGAACGGCGCACGGCCTCGGCACGCTTCTGGCCCAGGGCGAGGTTGTACTCGCTGGTGCCGCGTTCGTCGGTGTTGCCCTGGATCAGGATCTTGCGACCCTTGTTGGCGCCCAGGTACTGCGAGTGGGCCTGCAGCAGGCTCTGGTAGTCGGACTTCACGCTGTAGCTGTCGAAGTCGAAGTACACGCTGCGCTTGGCCAGCGGGCTGTTCGGATCGTTCAGCGGGTCACGCGAGACGTCCACCGGCGCCACGGCGCGCGGGTCGGTGGTCGGCGCAGTGCCGGTACCCGACTTGGCGGTGTCATCCAGCTTCACGCCGGAGCTGCAGGCGCCCAGTGCGAGCAGGGCGGCGAGGGCGAGCGACTTGGTCATCATTTGGGACATGGCAATAACTCCTCTTTTTTCTATTGCACTATTGCATGAAAGGACCCCAGGACGGCTCGCGAACCTCGCCGGACTGGAGAGACAGCACCTGCTTCGTACGGCCATCCGTGGACACCGCCGCCAGCACCGAGCGGCCGCCCACGCGGGTGGCGTAGAGAATGTACTTGCCGTTGGCGGCGAAGCTCGGGGCTTCGTCATTGGACGTATCGGTGAGGGACGTCACGTCACCGTTGGAGAGGTCCTGCAGCTGTAGCTTGAAGCCGCCCGAACGCGAGATGAAGGCCAGGTACTTGCCGTCCGGCGAGAGGCGCGGACTGACGTTGTAGTTGCCCTTGAACGTCACGCGTTGCGCGGCGCCGCCCTCTTCGCCCGAGGCCGGCATGCGGTAGATCTGCGGCGCACCGCCGCGATCGCTCGTGAAGTAGATGCTCCGGCCGTCCGGCGAGAACTGCGGCTCGGTGTCGATGGCGCTGCTGCGCGAGATGCGGCGCAGGCCCGAACCATCGGCATTGACCAGGTACACCTGCGTGTTGCCGTCGCGCGAGAGCGCCAGCGCCAGACGCTGGCCATCCGGCGACCACGACGGCGCGCTGTTGTTGCCCTTCTGGTTCGACACCAGCGTGCGCTTGCCCGTGGCCAGGTCGTGCACGTAGACCACCGGCTTGCGCGCCTCGAAGGAGACGTAGGCCACGCGGCGCCCATCAGGCGACCATGCCGGCGAGATGATCGGCTCGGTGCTGGTCAGCGCGATCTGCGCGTTCTGGCCGTCCGAATCGGAAATCAGCAGCTGGTAGCGGTTGCCCACCTTCGACACGTACGACAGGCGCGTGGCAAACACGCCGCGCTCGCCGAGCAGCTTCTCGTAGATGTAGTCGGCGATCTTGTGCGCGGTCACGCGCAACTGGTTCTGGCCGACCGTGAAGGCCAGGCCGCCCAGGCTCTGGCCCTTGACCGTGTCGTACAGGCGGAAACGCACCTCGTACTGGCCGTTGCCGGCGGGGGTGACGCTGCCGGCAACGAAGGCATCAGCGCCGCGCGACTTCCAGCTACCCAAATCCACCTGGGCCGATTCGGCCACGGTGGCGCCGCCCGGATCCACGTTGCGGAAGCGGCCGCTGTTGACCAGGTCACTGCGGATGATGGCGGTCAGGTTCTGCGGGGCCTGCGCCTCGCCCTGGAAGTTGGCGGTGGCCACCGGGAACTGGTTCGAGCCAACTCCGGTGATTTCCACATTCAATTGTGCGTGTGCCACGCCGGCCGACATCAGTGCGGCCGCCAGCCAGGCCATCAGCGCGTAGCGGCTTTGCTCACGCGTGGGCTGGGTGGCGGGCGACGATGTGGATTGAGCGTTGTGCCGCCTTGCGGACAGCCAGTTGGGGGCCCAAAGCTTTCGCATGCTGCTCCTCAGTCGATATCAGGATTCATCGGTACGGCGGGCACAGCAACTACAGCAGGACGGGCAACGCGCCGCTTGGCGCATGGCCCGTTCTGCGTGCAATTGCACGCTGCCGGCCGCGTCAGGCAACCGTTCATGGTAGCAATGCGACCTGACGCCATCGATGAAGGTTGCATTATGTTGCAAAACATGGCAGATGAGGCGCCTAGTCCTTCGGCTTGAACGTGATCGTGAAGCTCGAAGGCGCCTTGCCGTTCTCGTCAGTCGGCAGCGGGTCGGAGCGCTGTACCGCACGCAGCACGGCGTTGTCCCAGTCCGCGTTCCCGCTGGACTTGCTCAGGCGGGCGGACAGCAGCGAGCCGTCCGGCGCCAGCGAGACCGACACCACGGCTGCCGGATTGCCGTCCACATCGCCACCGAAGTTGATGTTCGGCTTCACCTTGCGGCGCACGCGGTCGGCGTAGCCCGGCGACGCCTTGCCGCCCGAACCCGCGCCGGAGCCCGCCGCGCTGCCCACGCCACCGCCGCTGGAGGTGGCGTTGCCGCCAGCCAGGGCCTGCAGGCGCGCCAGCTCGCTCTTGCGCTGGGCGTTGGCCGCGGCTTCGCGCTTGGCCTTCGCATCGGCATCCGCCTTCGCACGGGCCTTCTCTTCGGCATCGGCGGCCTTCGCCTTCTGCTCCGCGTCAGCGCGGGCCTTGGCGTCGGACTTGGCCTTCGCGTCAGCGGCTTCCTTGCGGTCGCGCTCGGCTTGCTCCTTGCGATCCAGCTCGGCCTTCTTCTTCGCGTCTTCCTTGCGCTGCGCCTCTTCGCGCTGCTGTTGCTGGCGCAGGTCTTCCTTGCGCTGCTCTTCCTTGCGCTGGGCGTCGCGTTTTTCCTGTTCCTTGCGGGCAGCCTCGCGCTCGGCGGCCTCCTCGGCCTGCTTGCGCTTCTGGCGTTCCAGGGCGATGTCCGCGTCTTCCTCGGCCTTGCTGCGTACGGCCGGCTCTGGCTGCGGCGTCGGGCGCGGCAGCTCCACGGGGCGCGGCGGCGGGGCCTGCGTAGTGTCGGGAATTTCGTCCCACAGCTCGGCTTCGGCGCCCACCGGCGTGCTGCTCTGCCAGCGCACGCCGTAGTAGAGCACCAGCCCGAGCAGCAGGTGCATGAACAGGGCCATCACGAACGAGCGCGTGGTGCCGCGCTCCTTCACCGGCTGGTAGGGATAGGCGGCTGCCTGGGCCCGGCGCTGCGGCCGGGCTTGCGGATGACGTGACGAGAGACTGGCCACTGGATGTCGCGGTGCTTACTTGGACTTGACCATCAGGCCCACGCGCTTCACGCCGTCGGCCTTCAGTACGGACATCACGTCGAGCACCGCCTCGTACTTCACGGCACGGTCGGCGGCGATCACCACGGGCTGGTCCGGGTTCTCATTCTGGCGCTGGTGGACGAAATCCAGCAGGCCGCGCTTGTCGAGCTTGCGCTCGAAGGCGTTGCCGGCGTTGTCCTTGCCGCTCGCGGTCAGGGTGCCGTCCTCATGCACGGACACGACGATGGGCGGCGCCTTCTGCTGCGGCGTGGCCTGCGCCACGGAAGGCAGGTCGACCACGGCCGGATTCACGATGGGGGCCGCCACCATGAAGATGACGAGCAGCACGAGCATCACGTCGATGTACGGCACGACGTTGATGTCGGCGCTGGCCCGGCGGCGCGAGCCGCCGCGGCGCTGGATGGCTGCCATGGCTAGTGCTCCGAATGCGATGAATGAGGTGGATTAGCGCGTCTGGCGCTGGAGAATGTTCAGGAACTCTTCCATGAAACTCTCGAAGCGGATGGCCAGACGATCGATCTCCGTTGCATATCGGTTGTAGGCGATCACGGCCGGAATCGCCGCAAACAGACCGATGGCCGTGGCCACAAGGGCTTCGGCAATACCAGGCGCAACGGATGCAAGCGTCGCCTGCTGCACATTCGACAGGCCGCGGAAGGCGTTCATGATCCCCCACACCGTACCGAACAGGCCGATGTACGGGCTGACCGAGCCTACCGATGCCAGGAACGGCAGGTGCGACTCGAGCACATCCATCTCACGCTGGTAGGCGGCGCGCATGGCGCGGCGGGCGGCGTCGAGCAGCGCGCCGGCGTCGTTGCTGCGCTCGCGGGCCTTCAGGAACTCGCCCATGCCGGACTCGAAGATGCGTTCGAGCGCGCCGGTGTTGTGGCGGTTGTTGACGGCGCTGTTATAAAGCGCCTGGAGATCGCCACCGGCCCAGAAGTCGCGCTCGAAGATTTCCGTCTGGCTGCGCGCGGCGCGCAGCGCCAGGTGCTTGCGGAAAATATAGGTCCACGAGAAGAGGGACATCACCAGCAGCAGCGCCATGACGGCCTGTGCCAGCAGGCTGGCGTGCAGCACCAGCGAGATAATCGACAGGTCTTGCGTGACGGTCACCGGATTCATCGAGCGTTTCTTATAGTTGCGAGAACAGGAGCAGGAATCGGGGCCGGACGAAATGTGTCTTTATCGACACATCCCACCCGGATCTTGCCGCTGGCCAGCTGGAGGTCGTCGCGCCACGCTTCTTGGGCGAATTGGACCGAGGCAGGCCCCACCCGTTCAATCACGGTGCGGATTTCCAGCTGGTCGTCCAGCCGGGCGGGCGCATTGTATTCCACAGCAGTACTGCGTACCACGAAGACCACATTGGACGTATCGGCAAGGTCCTGCTGACCGATCCCGAGCGAGCGCAGCCATTCGGTCCGGGCCCGTTCAAAGAATTTCAGGTAGTTGGCGTAGAACACCACGCCGCCGGCATCCGTGTCTTCCCAGTACACGCGCAGCGGCCAGACATAGTTCGGCATGGCCGGCATTGTAACGGACCGCAACGGCCCGCCGCAGGTAAACCCGCAGGAGAAATGCAACAGCAAGTTGCGAGCCAGGCGCCGCGCGGCTTTGCGGGAAGCTGGCCCGATGCACCGCCCGCCACATCCGGCCTGCCCTGCCCCCGCGTTACCCCCTCTGGCACCGCCTTGCGGCGCGGCGCGGCCTCGCGTAAACTCTGCGGCAACCATTCCATCTTGCGCGACTGGCGAAGTCAGTGGGTACTACCACGAGGAAGCGCAAGTTATCTGGCGTGAATCACAAACGCCTGCCGCTCGCCTGGGCAGCGAATGGGAAGCAGGGTGCGCCCTGCACCGGACGACCTCTATATATAGAGGTCACTGGTGCGGGACGCCGATGCCTTCCCCGCGCGCCCTAATCGCGAAGTTCTGCGAAACCCCCGAGATGTATCCCGATTGCCTGTTCGTATCCGAAAAGTGCATCGGCATCCCTTTTTTACAGACGAGTCACGCCATGTTTGAACGCAGCCGTTTCACCATCGAGCAGATCGACCCCGAAGTCTTCGCCGCGATCCAGAAGGAAAACCAGCGCCAGGAAGACCATATCGAGCTGATCGCGTCCGAGAACTACACCTCGCCGGCCGTGATGGCCGCCCAGGGCTCGCAGCTGACCAACAAGTACGCCGAGGGCTATCCCGGCAAGCGCTACTACGGTGGCTGCGAGTACGTGGATGTGGTGGAGCAGCTGGCCATCGACCGCGTGAAGCAGCTCTTCGGCGCTGAAGCCGCCAACGTGCAGCCGAACTCGGGCTCGCAGGCCAACCAGGGCGTGTTCTTCGCCATGCTCAAGCCGGGCGACACCATCATGGGCATGAGCCTGGCCGAAGGCGGTCACCTGACCCACGGCATGGCCCTGAACATGAGCGGCAAGTGGTTCAACGTGGTCAGCTACGGCCTGAACGCCCAGGAAGACATCGACTACGACGCGCTGGAGAAGCTGGCCCACGAGAAGAAGCCGAAGATGATCATCGCCGGCGCCTCGGCCTTCGCCCTGCGCATCGACTTCGAGCGGATCGCCAAGGTGGCCAAGGATGTTGGCGCCTACTTCATGGTGGACATGGCCCACTACGCCGGCCTGATCGCCGCCGGCGTGTACCCGAACCCGGTGCCGCACGCTGACTTCGTGACCACGACCACCCACAAGAGCCTGCGCGGCCCGCGTGGTGGCGTGATCCTGATGAAGGCCGAGCACGAGAAGGCCATCAACTCGGCCATCTTCCCGGGGATCCAGGGCGGCCCGCTGATGCACGTGATCGCTGGCAAGGCCGTCGCCTTCAAGGAAGCGCTGACGCCGGAGTTCAAGGCCTACCAGCAACAGGTGGTGAAGAACGCCGCCGTGCTGGCCGAGACCCTGATCGCGCGCGGCCTGCGCATCGTGTCCGGCAAGACCGAGAGCCACGTGATGCTGGTGGACCTGCGCGCCAAGCAGATCACCGGCAAGGAAGCCGAGAAGATCCTCGGCGACGCCCATATCACGGTGAACAAGAACGCCATCCCGAACGATCCGGAAAAGCCGTTCGTGACCTCGGGCGTGCGCCTGGGCTCGCCGGCCATGACCACGCGCGGCTTCAAGGAAGACGAAGCCCGCCAGGTGGGCAACCTGATCGCCGACGTGCTGGACAACCCGCACGACGAAGCCAATATCGCCAAGGTGCGCGAGCAGGTCTCCGCCCTGACCCGCCGCTTCCCGGTCTACGGCTGATATCCGGCCCACAACCGGCATCGCGCCTATCTATATAGTGCGCGTGACGAACGGCGCTGCCCCGGCAGCGCCGTTTTACCTTTTGCACACCGCGAGCGATAATGCGGCCCGGCATATATCTTCAGGTGGTCCGGCATGAAATGCCCCTTCTGCGGTCATTCCAACACCCAGGTGCTTGACAGTCGCGTCTCCGAGGACGGCGACACGGTGCGCCGCCGCCGGCGTTGCGAAGCCTGCGACCGCCGCTTCACCACCTACGAGCGCATCGAGCTCTTCTTCCCCGCCATCGTCAAGAAAAACGGCTCCCGCGTGGACTACACGCGCGGCAAGCTCAAGGACTCCATGCGGCTGGCCCTGCGCAAGCGGCCGGTGTCCGCCGAGGCCATCGACCAGGCCATTACCCGGATCGAAGAAAAACTGCTGGCGCTGGGCGAGAAAGAGATCGCCAGCAGCCAGGTGGGCGAACTGGTTATGCGCGAATTGCGCAAACTCGACAAAATTGCCTATATCCGCTTTGCTTCCGTTTATCGCAGTTTTGAAGATGTGTCGGAATTTCGCGACGTACTCGACGAGTTTTCCCCGCCTACCCCACGAAAGGGGTAGCTACTTCGTAAAAAAAGCTGTCTAATCTGCACTGACCTCCTTCGGGTAAGGAGGCCGGATGGCGAGCGCGTGCACGGCGTAAACGGGGCCCAACAGAGGCTCCGGCGCAGCAAAACTCCAACGCGCCGCCCGTAGAAAAGCAAAAGAACAGTTCGATTTTTTGGACGGGAGTCACAAATGGGTCAGTCACGCCGCCGGGGGGCGGCCGGCTTCACCATGCTCGAAGCATTGGTAGCGATCGTCGTTCTGGCGTTCGGCGTGCTCGGCGTGGCCAATCTGCTCATCAAGTCTTTCCGCTTCGCGCAACAGTCGTCCTACGACGTTGTTGCGCTTCAGCTCGCCAATGACATGGCGGACCGCATGCGGGCGAGCGTCGATGAGGCCAACAAAAACAACTACCTTTTCGACACGAAGACCGGCACGCCGAATATCGCGGACAGCGGCAACCTGTTCCGCACGGCCTGCACTGGCGCATCAGCCGCATGCGCGCCCCTCACCGCGAATTTCGACAAGGCTGACTGGGCGCGCCGCGTCCAGACCAGCCTGCCAAACGGCCGCGCGGTCATCTGCCGCGACTCGACCACGTTCCAGCTCAACACCGGTTACCAGTGGGGCTGCACCCAGACCGCCGGTGGCAATGGCTCTCCAAGCGATACGCCGATCGTCATCAAGGTAGGCTGGACCTCCCGTTTCACCGATCGCGCCGGCGCTGATCTCGCTACAGGCACCACCATGGCCGACTCCGCCGCAGCGAATGGCGATGCGACGCCCATGGTCGTCGTGGTCGTCAACCCCGGAGTCAACAACTGATGCCCCGCCACTCTGACTCCCGCCGCCTGCGGCAGCCGGCCGCGGGCTATACCCTCATCGAACTGATGGTGACGCTGGTCATCAGCATGCTGGTGTTGATTGCCGGCCTGTCGTTCTACCTGATGAGCCGCAACAGCTACGCCACGATCGACGACAACGCGAACCTGGAAGAGCGTGGGCAATTCGCAATCTCGGTAATGTCCCGTGTGCTGCGGCAAGCGTCTTATGTGCCGCCAGGCCCCTCGGGCGGCGCGATGGTGATTACGGACCAGATGATCTTCGGACGCGAATCGTGCTCCACGCCGGGGGACGGCGAAGATCTGGTTTGCAACGGAGGCGCGTCAGTCAATGGCAGCGACATGTTCATGGTGCGCTACTACGGGTCCGGGGTTCCCGGAAACCCCCGCACGCCCGACGAATCGATTGTCGATTGCTCAGGCCAGGGCGTGGCGGGCTACACCGAGGGCGATGTAACGCTCGCGGCCAGCCAGCGCGGCTTGTCCGTTTTCTTCGTCGCTAACAACGCAGCAGGCAAACCTACCCTGATGTGCAAGTACCGCCAGCGGACTGCGGGAGAAGAGTCGCTGACCACGTACGTCACGCAGGAACTGGTGACCGGCGTCGAGAACATGCAGTTGCTGTATGGGATCTCCACGAATTCCGACGATGTGCCGGACAAGTACGTGAGAGCCGACGAAATGACGACACTCGAATGGCTCCACATCGCGACCATCAAGCTGTCGATCGTCGTACGCGCTGACAACGCGAGCGCAGACGCCGGGGGAAACGGAGCCATCCAGATGTTCGGGTCGCTCTACAACGGCGCAGACGGCACCTTCACACCCACGCAGGACACCCAGGCGGCACGCCGCCTGTTCACCACCACCCTCCAGGTCCGCAACTACAACCACTGTGTTCCGGGAGACACGTCATGCCTCTGACCTCCAGGATGACCCCCGCATGCCGCTCGCGAAACGAGCGAGGCGTTGCCCTGATCACCGCCGTGATCATGCTGCTGGTGATCACGCTGCTGGCCATTTCGGGCGCGCGCATCGCACTCGACTCGAAGAAGACATCACGGAACCAGCGTGATTTTGAGATCGCGTTCCAGGCAGCGGAAGCCGCGCTGCGCGACGCGGAACTCGATATCAGCAATGCAACCGGCCCGGCCAAACGCACGCAGATCTTCTCATCGAAGAAGCGCGACGGCTTTGATGTGCCGGGCGGTTGCAACACGGGCACCGCCCCAAGCGGGCCTTACCTGGGATTGTGCGACACATACAACAGCAATCCGCCGATCTGGAACACCGTCGACTGGCTGGCCACCGTCGGCCAGAGGACTGTGGAGTATGGAACGTTCACCGGCAGGTCATTCCCCACTGGCTCAGGCCTGACCCCCGGCCGCAAGCCGCGCTATCTGATTGAGATCATGACGGTCAGAGATAACAATCAAAGCGCGAGCAATCCGGACGATGTGAAATTCATGTACCAGATTACGGCCGTCGGCTTCGGCCCCAATGACACCACACGCGCAGTAGTCCAGTCGCTCTACTACAAGGGCGAGGACTAACCCCATTTCCCCGACGGATCAAACCAACGAACCGGGACCGAATTCCATGAACCTCTTCCGCCGCCTGCTGCCGCTGTGCACCATGCTCTGGAGTGTTGCGCTCTGCGCCGCGCCGACCACCGTGCCGACGGTTTCGATCTCGACCACGCCGCTCTACGGCCAGTCGCAGAACATCCATCCGAACCTGATGCTGACTTTGTCGGTGGAATTCCCCACCACCGGCGCCGCATACCGGGGCACCTACAACAAGGCTACCGGCTACCTCGGCTACTTCAACAACACGAAGTGCTACGCCTATAACGCCACGTCTGGCTACTTCACGATCTCCGGAAACGCTACCACCGACACCCACGAGTGCTCCGGCGATTTCAGCGGCAACTTCATGAACTGGGCGGCCTCGTCCGCCATTGACGAGCTGCGCCTCGCCATGACCGGCGGCGACCGCGTGGTCGACACGCGCACGCAAACTGTCCTGCAACGCGCCCTGCTGCAAGCCGACTTCTTCAAGAGCTCGTCTTACTTCCCGCTCAAGAGCATCAACGGCAGCGGCACGAACAGCGCGCCGAGCAAGGTGACGCCGTTCAAGTACACCACGTTGTACATGGCGTCCTGCGGCAACCATATTTACTTCTCGGACGCGGACGACTCCTCCGCCTCGTGTACCAGTTTGCGCAAGTACGCCGACGTGACCAACAGCCGCGGCACGGTGACGGAACGGCGCGGCTTCCGCGTTCAGGTGCAGGTCTGCGACAGCAGCGAAGCTACCAGCCGTACGGACCTCTGCTACAGCTACGACGGCACCAACTACAAGCCCGTGGGCGAGATGCAGCGCAATGCCGACCGCGTGCGGTTCGCGGCCTTCGGCTACCTGAACGATGCCACCAACGATACAAGCAAGACCCAGAACGAGCGTTACGGCGGTGTACTGCGGGCGCCGATGAAGTATGTGGGCGACAACGCAGTAAATACCTCGCTGAATACGATCACGAACCCGGCCAAGGAATGGGATGCGTACGGGGTGCTGCTGAACAACCCGCTCAACCTGACCACCAACGCCAATAGCGGCGTGATCAATTACCTGAACAAGTTCGGCCGCACAATGGTGACCGACCTCGGCGGACCCACCGACAATCCGGTAGGCAGATACAAGACGTACGATCCACTGAGCGAGCTTTACTACGAGAGCATTCGCTACCTGCAGTTCCACCCCGATGGCCCGACTCCCGAAGCCGTGAACAATCTCACCACGGCCTACACGGACAATTTTCCCGTGTACACAAGTTGGGACACCGACCCCCTGCTGAACAGTTGTCAGCGCAACTACGTGCTGACGATTGGCGATATCAACACCCACCAGGATCACTACATTCCCGGCAATACCATCGCCAACCAGGGCGACCCGGCCCGTGCGAAGGATTCCTGGAGCAAATTCGACGTGGTGGATTGGACCAACAAGGTCGGCGCGCTCGAGACGAACACACCCGCCGCCGGGAACTCGAATCCGCTCGGCTCGTCATTCCTGAGCCTCGGCACAAAGAACCACCCCACGTCCTCTAAGTCGTCGTACTACCTTGCCGGCATTGCCTACTGGGCGCATACCTCGGCATTCCGGCCAACCATGCCCGAGGCTCGCGTCACCACCTTCGGTATCGACGTGAACGAAAACGGCAACGGCACGGTCGGCGACAGCCAGCGGCAAAGCCAAATCTTCCTCGCAGCCAAGTACGGCGGCTTCAAGGAAGAGACCAACGATGGCGGCAACAAGGACGGCAACCCGTTCAAGACGCTGGGTTCCGGCGGCGCCGTGGTGACCAACAACACGGAGTGGGAGGCGGCCCCTATTGGCTCCAACATCCCGTCCAACTGGTTCCTCGCCAGCCAGCCGGCGCAGATGATCAGCGCGATCAAGCAAATCTTCACGCAGATCACGACCGCAGCCGGCACGCTCTCCGGCGTGGCACTGAGCAACACCCGGATCATCCAGAACGAATTTGTCTACACGCCGGGCTTTGATCAGCAATGGAACGGTAAGCTCAGCGCCTACCCGCTACTCAAAAATAGCGACGGTTCCGTCTCGATCTCGTCCACGGCAGCCTGGGAGGCCGGTTCGCGCCTCGCGGCCCGGACCTATTCGACGCGTTCCATCTTCACCTTGAGCGGCGCCACAGGGACGGGCGCCGCATTCAGCTGGGCCAACCTCGGCAAGGCACAGCAGGATGCACTGAACATCAACCCGGGCACGAGCAGCAGCGACGGGCTGGGCCAGCAACGCGTGGAGTACCTGCGGGGAGATCGCAGCAACGAAGCCGACAGCCAGGGCAATGGCGGGCTGTTCCGGGCACGCAAGACGGTGTTCGGTGACATCATCAACTCCGGCCCGACGTTCGTCGGTCTGCCCTCCACCACCCGCAGCGGCGCCGGCTACGCCGCATTCGCCACGAACTACGCAACCCGGACGCCGATGGTCTATGTCGGCGCCAACGACGGCATGCTGCACGGCTTCAATGCCAATACTGGCGACGAAGTATTCGCCTACGTCCCGGCGGCAGTCGTCAGCAAGCTCAACCAGCTGACCGGCGCCACCTACTCGCATCGCGCCTATGTCGATGCCACGCCAGTCACTTCGGAAGTCCAGATCGGCAGCAACTGGAAAACGGTGCTGGTGGGCGGCATGGGCGGCGGCGCGCAGGGGGTGTACGCCCTGGATGTAACCGACCCGACCGGTAGCCGAGGCAGCGTTTTCGGTGCATCGAATGTCATGTGGGAGTTCACGGACAAGGACGACGCCGACATGGGCAACGTCATGGGCCGCCCGGTGATCGCCAAGATGCTTGTCGGCAAGGACACCAACAATGTGCCCGTGTACAAGTGGTTCGCCATTGTCGGGAACGGCCTGAACAGCAATCAGGCCGATGGCTACGCCAACGACCGGGCGCCGGGCGCGCTGTTCCTCCTCTCGCTGGACAAGTCGCCCAGCGAAGCGTGGTCGCTGAACAACAATTATTGGAAGATCGTCACCCCGTCGCCTTCGGCCACGCCGCCCTATGTCACCGCAAACGGCCTGAGCACGCCAGCCGTGACCACTTCCACAAGCGGAATCGGCCTGGCCATCTATGCGGGCGACCTGCAGGGCAATCTGTGGAAGTTCAACGTCTCCGGCCTGCCCTCCACGTGGAACGCCGGCAGCGACGGCGCACTGCCGCCGTACGGCGGCACGCCGGGCAAGCCGCTGTTCGTGGCAACCGACCGCAACGGCAATCGCCAGCCAATCACGATGCAGCCAGAGGTGGTGTACGCCCCGGGTGGCTTCATGGTCCTGTTTGGCACCGGCAAGTACTACGAACTGGCCGATACGAGTACCACCCCGACGCAGACCAACTCCTTCTACGGCATTTATGACGGCGGTGGCACCGACTATGTGAGCGGCGGCCGGAGCCAGTTAAGCCAGTTGTCCTCGGCCTATACCTCGGGGGGGCAGTCCATCTCCATTACTGGCACGGCTGCATATCCGGGCTACACGGGCGGGCGCAAACCTGGCTGGGTGCTCGATTTCCTCGATAGCACCGAGCGGCAGGTCACATCCGCCGCCGTCGCAAGCGGCATGATCTTCTTCAACTCGATCTACACGGCCACCGGTACATGCGGCACCGCCGGCGGTAGCCGGAGCTATGCCCTGAACCCACTGACCGGCCTGCCTACCAATGGCATCTCGGGCATGTTGTCCTCCGTCGGCCTGCTTGGCGCGCCGTCGATCATCGTCATCAATGTGTCGAAGACTGACCGTACCGGCGCTGGAGGTGGGGTGCAATCCACGACGACGCAGGTACTGGGCTTCGGCTCCGCGGGCACGCTGACCACAACCAGCACCAACGCGACCGACAAGCGCGTTATGCGCAAGGGATGGAAGGAAATCCGCAATTTCACGATAACGAACTGACATCCAGGACAGCCATGACATATAGACTCCGCAAGTGGCCGCGCGGCTTCACGCTAGCCGAGGTGATGGTCACCGTGGCCATCATCGGCATCCTCAGTGCATTCGCCTACCCCTCCTATCAGGAATTCATCCTGAAAGGTCGGCGCACCGAGGCCAAGGCGGCACTGATGGAGAACATGCAGTTGTTCGAGCGGCACTTTTCGCAAGTCAACACCTACTATGCAGCGGGTACGACGACGCCTTGGACCGGCTACAAGGCGTACTCCGGCGACAATGCGACCAGCGGCAACTACACGATCGCCGCGTTCGATTGCAACAGCGGCCAGTGCGTGGAGTTGCGTGCGACACCCAAGCGGGCCGATGCCACCTGCGGCGTTCTGACGATCAAGAGCACAGGCGTCAAGAACAACATGCTGAACGGCCAAGAAGTCAACACTCCCAATTGCTGGTGATCCCCATGCGCGTCGACAAACGAGCCGTCCAGCCACAACAAGGCTTCACGCTTATAGAACTGATCACGACGATGGCCGTCGGCGTGATTCTGGTGGGCTTTGCGGTGCCTAGCATGACCACGTTCATGCGCAATCATCGCGTGTTGACCGTGGCAGACAGCTTCAACACGGCGGTTTCGAAGGCACGATCCATCGCGGCCACGACCAATAGCTATGTGACCGTGGCACCGATCGGGAACGACTGGAAGAATGGGTGGCAAGTTTTCTCCGAAGGTCTCACCCCCAATGGCACCTACGAAGAGGGGACCGAGAATCTCATTGCGCAATACGACAAGCCACCGTCCGATGTCGTGGTGACGACCTCTACCTTTCCCACAGGGCTTGCTTCGATCTCCTTTTCTCCGGTCGGGTATTCGCAGACGACGACAAAAAGCCAAATGTCGATGAGCGCCGGCTTCCAGATCGGTGATGCAAAGCGTGTCGTCGAAGTCAGCCTTCTGGGACGCGCGCGCGTATGCGATCCCAACCGCGAAACGAGCTGCGTGCTGCCCTGATCCTGCAAGGGAACCGTCCGAGTCGGCCTCGGACACAAACTTCCACAAAACCTCCACATCCGGACACGTTTTAGGGCCTCGCCCGAGGCTATCGTGGACATCCGTTCTGTTCGAACCGATGCGCCATGTCCCTTGCTCCACCCTCCCCTTCCAGCCGCCCTGAGCGGCGCTCTCGCGGCTACATCCTCCTTGAATCACTGATCTGCCTTGCCGTCATCGGCATTGGCGCCATGCCGCTCGCTGTGCTCGGCCCCTTGTGGCTCCGGCTGGCGGGTGAGCAGGAGAGTCTGGCGCAGACCACGCAGTGGGCGTCGGAGTTCGCCGAAACGGCCGGTGCCGGTTCGATGGTGCCGCCCGGCGGGCGCCACGCGCAGCTGTGTGGCGCGCTCGGCGTCGAGGCCGGCGCTCGGCCGCTCTGCGCGCCCGGTGCGCGCATTGTGCTGGCCGGGCCGGTCCGCATTACGGCGGACGCCTCGCCCGGCATGACGGCACCTCCCGCCCACGTGGCGCTATGGGTAGCGCCATGACGCGTCGCCCTCGCCAGCGTGGGTTCACGCTCACCGGGATGATGGTGGGGATGGTGCTCGGGCTGCTGGCATCCGTACTGGCCATCACCACGTTCCAAGTCGTCCGGCAGGCATACGCCAACGTCGCGGACAGCGTGATGATGGCGGAGCGCGGCCATCGGGCGCTGGGCATCGTCGCTCAACTGGTGCGTCAGGCGGGCTGGATTCCCGGTCGGGCCTCGCTCACCCCAGGGCATCCGGCGCCAACCGCGCCGCTCGAGGGCCACGACGACTGCGGCCAGCCCGCCGTCGATCTATCTGCCCCGTGCGGCACCCGGGGCCGGCATCAGAGCGATGCCCTGCGCCTGCGCTTCTCCGGCAGCAGCAGCGGCGATGCGACCACGCGGCCCGACGGCACCATGACCGACTGTGGCGGGCATGCGCTGGCGGCAACCGCCCAACCGGTCGATGGCGTGCCCACCTCGCATCACGCCGCGATGAACCTGCTGTACATCGGCCTCGGCAGTGATGGCGTGCCGCAGTTGCTGTGCCGCTATCCGCGCCGGCAGGGGCGCCAGATGCAAGCCGTCACTTACACCTCGGGGACGCTCGTCCGTGGCGTGGAGGCCATGCAGCTGCGCTATGGCGTCGACCGGGATGGCGACGGCGAGGCGGACACCTATCTCCGCGCCCGCGACATCCGGGCGCAGGGCGATGCCGGCTGGCATCGCGTGCGCACGGTGCAGATCGCACTGGTGATCCGGGGCGACCGCGCTACCGGGCAGACGACCCGGCCAGAGCCGCTGACCCTGCTGCCCGCTCTGACCCATGGCGACGCCGACGAGGACTTGTCGTTCCCCCCTGCGACCCGGCATGCGGTCCGTCGGCGCGTCTTCACCACCACCTTCCGCCTGCGCAACCCTTCGCCCTGCCTGGAGGCCCTATGCTGACCCGCCGCACGCAGGATGGCATCGCCGTTCTCGCTTTCGTCACGACGATGCTGGTGCTCACGGCCAGCGTCTGCGCCGCAGCGATGCACTTCCTCCACGCCGGCCGTCAACTGGCAGGGCTGCAACTGGACCGCGAGATCGCGTTCCGCGCGGCGGAGGCGGCCTTGCTCGATGCGGAGGCGGATCTGCTTGCGGCTGCCGCGTCGCCGCATGCTCGGCTGGCGTCGTGGCCGGACCCGGGCCATTGCGGCGTGGAGGCCCAGCGCGCCATCTGTCGAACGGGCACCGGCCAGCCGGCCTGGTGGCCATGGATCGAGGGCAGCCCACCCGAGAGCGTCCCGGCGCTATCGATTGGTGCGTTCACCGGGGCGCGCCTGCCCGATCTGCCCGAAGGCGTGGCCGGGGCGACGCATCCGCCCCGCTACCTCATCGAAGTCCTCGACCACCACCAGACCCTCCAGACACTGGCCGGCACGGCGCAGTGGCCGCGCTTCCGCATTACCGCGCTCGGTCTTGGCCGCGATCCGTCCGTGCGCGTCCTGCTGCAGACGGAGTTCCAGCCATGATCCGCCTTGTCATGGGGTGCGTGGCGATGGTGCTAGGGCTGTGCGCCAGCGCCGTTGCCAGCGAGGCCGGCCATTTGCCGATGGGCTACCGCGTGGCACCTGCCGCCTATCCTTGGACGGGCCGCCTCCATGCCATCGGCTTCCGCACCACCGCCGATGCCAACCGGCGTGGGGTACTGGACCTCTGGGAAGCGGGCGATTTACTGGACCAACGCGCCACGGACACGCGTCGCCTCTATCTGGGCGGAACGCGGCTGACACCGCTGCGGTGGCAGGCCATCCATGCCGAGGCCAAGCACAGCCTCAACATCGATCCCACCACCGGACAACCCGACATCCAAGGCCCAGACCGGCTCTCCTGGCTGCGTGGCAACCGCCTTATCCCACCCATGCGCCCACGCGACACCCGGCTTGCCAGCGCCACCGGCGCGCGCGTGCACGTGGTGGCGCCGCCCGCGTGGCAGCCCATGCAACCAGGCCACACCGCCTTCCGCAACGCACACGCACTGCGGCCAACCACCGTCTGGCTGGGCACGCGCGATGGCATCCTGCACAGCTTCGACGCGATGACGGGACGGGAACGCACCGGCTACCTACCGCGCGCCGCACTGGCCGAAGCCGCCGCCCTAACCGCCGTGGGCACGCGGGTGCCGGCCCCGCCGTGCCCAAGGCCCCATAGCGTGGATGCTGACCCAAACGGCCGCTGGCGCACCCTTCTCCTTTGCGCCACACCCGCTACGGCGCGCACGCCCGGCACCGCATTCGTCCTCGACGTATCCACTCCGGACGCCGACACACCCATCCAACTGATCTGGGAAGTGACGGGAAGCGACGCCTTGCCGCTGACCGGCAACGGCCCGCTACGCGCCGCCATGCTCAGGGTCGACAACGAGCGGCGCTGGTTCGCCGTCGGCATCCTCGCGCCGGGCACGCCGGCGGGTGCACGGGCGGCCTTGGCGCTGCTTCCGCTGGACCGGCCGGCAGGCGCCTGGGCGACCACCGGCCGTGTTCCGCGACTGCCGCTACCTGAACAAGGCTGCGACAGCAAGACGGCCACCACGCAACTCCTCGCCGTCACGGTGCGGAGCGATGCCAGTGGCGCCGCCCGCGCCGCCTACGCCATCGACGATGTAGGCCGCCTCTGGCGGTTCCCCCTCGACGCCCTTGGCGCCGATACGCCACCCGCAACATGCCTGCATCGCCAGACCGCCAGCAGACGTGGCAGTGTCGAACCACCCGTGATCACGTACACCGGTGCTACCCCGCTTATTGTCTACGGCACCGGCAACGCCGTGTCCGCCATTCCGGACCACACCGAAAAGCCAGCCAACCCACGCCAGATCCGCGCAATCCCGAGCGGTAACGGCGTGGTGCTGCGTGCCGTCCCCTCGTCGGACCCCCCCGGCACGACAGGATGGACGCTCGCGCTACCCCATCCGGGCGAACAGATCGAGACACTGGACGCCGCCAGCCCTGCCCATCTCTCCTTCACCACGCTGGCACCCGATGGCCGTGCACGGAGCTACCTGATCGACGCCGCTACCGGGGAGTCGGTCACCGTCCTGCAGGCCGATGGCAAACCCGGCGCCGCCATCACAGGGTTGCCGTTCGATCCGGCCTTCGGTGGTCCGTTCGTCAGCCTCTCCCCGGTCATCGAAGGTGCCACTCCGGCGCCCGGCATCTCCCGGCGCGATGTCCATTCCCTTGCCCTGTGGCAGGTCGATGGCGACGGCGCCTACCTGCAACAACACGCCTACCTGACACGCCGGCGCGGTCGGCTGGGCTGGCGCGAACTGATCCGGACACCGCTATGAGCATCGCCATGACGCACCGACCCTGCCTGCCGCGCACCCAAAGCAGCGGCTTCAGCCTCGTCGAGTTGATGATCACCCTGATGATCGTCGTGATCCTCGCCGCCATGGCGCTACCGGCATGGCGGCAGCATTTCCACCGGGCGTGGCGCATGCAGGCACGTGCCGAAGCGGTCACCGCGATGCTGGCGCTCGAGCGGCATGCCCTCAGCGCGTCGACGTTTGCGAGCGCCCTAGACGCAACCGCCCCGGCCGGCCATTGGCCCCGCCCCGTGCCCGCGCCGCCCGCCCCGGTCCGGCACTGGCTGACGGCCACCAGTTGCGCCGGACTTGACCTGTCCCGCTGCGTCGAAGTCCGCGCCACGCCCACTTTTGTCGATACGCGCTGCGGCACTCTCGTGCTGCGGAGCACGGGCGAGTGGCTTTCCCTGCTCACCGCGGCGAATCCGCCCGCTCGAACCCCCGAAGGATGCTGAAATGCAACAGGCTGCAATCGCGCATGTCCGCCGGTGCAGCGGCATGACGCTGACCGAACTCCTGATCTCGCTGGCCGTTGCCGCCATCCTCGCGGCCATCGCCCTGCCCGCCCTGCGCCACATGCTGGCCGAGCACACCGTGACCTACGCCGCAGACCGGCTGGCGGCATCGCTGGCCATGGCACGCACTACGGCGGCCAACCGGCGCGTCGAAATCCGGCTCGGGCCCTTGCCGGGCGCCACCACGCTCGATGGCGGATGGCAGCTCGCACCGGTGGCACCCCAGGCGACCACCGGGCCGCCCATCGCCGTGACGGCGCTGGACGCCGCCTGCCTGCGCGTGACCCTGCGCGGCACCGATGGCGCCAAGGGACCGCCTGCGCTCCGCTTGACACCTGTGGGATACTCTCGATCGGAAC
Source organism: Cupriavidus sp. 05T42 (assembly GCF_056396345.1). NCBI lineage: Bacteria > Pseudomonadati > Pseudomonadota > Betaproteobacteria > Burkholderiales > Burkholderiaceae > Cupriavidus > Cupriavidus sp. 05T42. The sequence continues at coordinate 161,892 of NZ_JBFTLH010000002.1, read as the reverse complement.
GCGGCGGTTTCTACGCGGCCACGTTCCATGTGCGATGCCGCGGTGCGCAGCGGCAGGTCAGGCTCGGCGCCCAGGGGCGCATCCGGATCTGCGGCGCCGGCCCCGATGCCGACTGCGACTGATCGCCCTGCTTTCTCACCTAACGGCACAGACTGCCTCGCCATGTTTTCCGACTCCGACCATACCGCCATGGAACTGGCCCTCGCGCTCGCCGCGCGGGGCATGTTCACCACCACGCCCAACCCGCGCGTTGGCTGCGTGCTGATGAAGCATGGCGAGATCATCGGGCAGGGCTATACCCAGCCGGCCGGTCAGGACCATGCCGAGATCCAGGCGATGAAGGACGCCCTCTCGCGCGGCCACGATCCCGCCGGCTCCACCGCCTATGTCACGCTGGAGCCGTGCAGCCACTTCGGCCGCACGCCGCCGTGCGCAGAGGCGCTGGTGCGTGCGGGCATCGCCCGCGTGGTGGCCGCCATGGAAGACCCCAACCCGGCGGTGTCCGGGCGCGGCCTGCAACGGCTGCGCGATGCCGGCATCGACGTACGCTGCGGCCTGCTGGAAAAAGAAGCGCGCGATCTCAACATCGGCTTCGTCTCGCGCATGACGCGCGGCCTGCCGTGGGTGCGCGTGAAAGTGGCCGCTTCCCTCGATGGCGGCACCGCGCTGCATGACGGCACCAGCCAGTGGATCACCGGCAAACCCGCGCGCGACGATGGCCATGCCTGGCGCGCCCGGGCCTGTGCCATCCTCACCGGCATCGGCACCGTGCGGGACGACAATCCCGCGCTGACCGTGCGAGCCATTCCCACGCCGCGCCAGCCGCAGCGCGTGCTGGTGGACTCCCGGCTGGAGGTGTCGCTCGATGCGCAGATCCTGAACCGCGACACCGGGGATTTCGCCAAGCCCGTGCTGGTCTTCTGCGCCGTGGAAGACGCCGCGCGGCAGCGTGCGCTGGAGGCGCGCGGCGCCGAGGTGGTGGTGCTGCCCAATCCGCACGGCAAGGTCGAACTTCGCCGCATGTTGCAGGAACTGGGCAAGCGCGGCATCAACGAATTGCATGTGGAAGCCGGCTTCAAGCTCAACGGATCCCTGATCCGCGAGGGCTGCGCCGACGAGCTGCTGATCTACCTTGCGCCCCGGCTGCTGGGCGATGCGCAGGGCATGTTCAACCTGCCACCGCTGGCCCGGCTCGAGGACGCCGTCGACTTCCATTGGCACGAGGTGCGCCAGATCGGCGACGATCTCCGGCTGATTGCCCGCCGTGGCGACAGCAAGCACTGACATCACCCTGAACAGACAGACCCTACGCATTCCGAGGCAAGCATGTTTACTGGCATTGTGGCGGCCGTTGGCCGCATCGACACCGTCTCCCCGCTGGGCAACGCCGACGCCGGCGTACGCCTGCGCATCGCCGCTGGCGAACTGGACCTGACCGATGTGATCATCGGCGACAGCATCGCCATCCAGGGTGCCTGCATGACCGTCGTGGCCATGCAGGACGGCCAGTTCGACGTAGACGTTTCCCGAGAATCGCTCGACAAGACCGTGGGCCTCGACAAGCCGGGCCGCGTCAATCTCGAGAAGGCACTGCGGCTGGCCGACCGGCTGGGCGGCCATCTCGTGTCCGGTCACGTCGATGGGCTCGGCGATGTCGTGCGCTTTGCCCCGGTGGGCGAATCGCACGAGCTGCGCATCCGCGCCCCGCGCGAGCTGGGCCGCTATCTGGCCTACAAGGGTTCCGTCGTGGTGAACGGCGTCTCGCTGACCGTGAACAGCGTCAGCGACGTGGCCGAAGGCTGCGAGTTCTCGATCAACCTGATCCCGCACACCGTGGAAGTGACCACGCTGAACGAACTCAAGGCTGGCGCGCGCGTCAACCTCGAGATCGACTTGATCGCGCGGTACGTGGAGCGGATGCTGTCCGCCTCGCAGGGCGAGTCCGTCTCACTGCTCTGAAGGCAACGCGTCCGAGAACCTCGGCGCCCCGGCCACGTCGAGCGTGCCGTCCGGGCGTTCGATGAAAATGCCGCGCGCCACGTTGTGCGGATGCCTGGCCGCTTCCGCCACGCTCAGCACGGGCGCGTAGCAGACATCGGTGCCGCCGAGCAGCGCATCCCAGTGGGCACGCGGCTGGCTGCGGAACAAGTCGGCGAATCGCGATTTCAGCGCCGGCCACGTCGTGTGGTCGTACTGCGCAGCGGGATCCACATCGGTCATGCCGAGTTTGGCGAGCAGCAGCGCGTAGAACTGCGGTTCCAGCGCGCCGATGGTGATATGCCCACCGTCCGCGCAGGCATAAACATCGTAAAACGGCGATTGATGGAAGGGGCTTGGCGTGGGGCCGTCGATCTGGCCGTTGTTGCGCACCCATAGCGCGATACCGCCGAGCATGGCCACCATGTCGACGATGGCGCCGTCCACCACGCGCCCCCGGCCGCTGGCGCGCGCATCGACCAGCGCGCAGGCGATGCCGAAGGCGAGGCCCAGCGCCCCGCCGGCGTCGCCCACCACGGTCGGCGGGATGGCGGGCGTCTCGCCGGGCCGCGCGGACAGCGACAGCATGCCCGTGAGCGCCACGTAGTTGAGATCATGTCCGGCCGATTGGGCCAGCGGCCCGGCCTGCCCCCAACCGGTCATGCGGCCATAGACCAGACGCGGGTTGCGCGCGGCGCAGTCGGCGGGGCCGAGTCCCAGCCGCTCCATCACGCCGGGGCGGTTGCCCTCGATCAAGGCATCGGCGCCGGCCACCAGCGCGAGCGCTTCCGCCAGCCCCGCCGGGTTCTTCAGGTCGAGCGGCACGATGGTCTTGCCCCGCCGCAGCGGACTCTCCTTATCGCCACCAAGTTGCGCCGCCACGGCCACTTTCTGCTGGCGCGCGATGACGATGACCTCCGCCCCCATGTCGGCCAGCATCCGGCCCGCCAGCGGACCGGGGCCAATCCCCTCGAACTCAACGACACGAATTCCCATCAGCGGCAAGGTCATGCGGCAGGCTCCCGATACGTATCCAGTGAGTGACATGATAAGCGGGCAGCCGCGTCCGTAACTGTCGTCCGTCACACCGCGGCATATAAGTGCCTGATGCGCCATATTAGAGCCGGCCTAGGGCGGGACCGAACCCGGCCGCTTGGCGTACAATAGCGGGCTTGATTTCGCCGGCTTTGTTGCACCTGCCTCCGGCCCTGCCCGCCTACTGCCACCCGCTGTATTCCCTGACGTTGCCCCAGCCATGACTATCGCCCGTACCGAAGACATCATTGCCGACATTCGCGCCGGCCGCATGGTCATCCTCGTTGACGAGGAAGACCGCGAAAATGAAGGCGACCTGGTCCTGGCGGCCGACTTCGTCACGCCGGAAGCCATCAACTTCATGGCGAAGTACGGGCGCGGCCTGATCTGCCTGACGCTGACCGCCGAACGCTGCCGCCAGTTGGAGCTGTATCCGATGGTGTCGCGCAACGGCACGGTGCACGGCACGAATTTCACGGTGTCGATCGAGGCAGCCGAAGGCGTGACCACCGGCATCTCCGCCGCCGACCGCTCGCGCACCGTGCAGGCTGCCGTGGCCCGCGACGCCAAGGCCAGCGACCTCGTGCAGCCCGGCCACATCTTCCCGCTGACGGCGCAGCCCGGCGGCGTGCTGATCCGCGCCGGCCATACCGAAGCCGGTTGCGACCTCGGCGCCCTGGCCGGCCTGACGCCGGCGGCCGTGATCTGCGAGATCATGAAGGACGACGGCACCATGGCGCGCCTGCCGGATCTGGTCGAGTTCGCGCGCGAGCACGATCTCAAGATCGGCACCATCGCCGACCTGATCCACTACCGCAGCCGCACCGAAAGCATCATCGAGCGCGCGGGCGAGCGCACCATGCAGACGCCGTGGGGCACCTTCCAGGGCGTGATCTACCGCGACAAGCCCACCGGCCGCGCCCACCTGGCGCTGGTCAAGGGCCAGCCGCGCCCGGACACCGAGACGCTGGTGCGCGTGCACGAGCCCCTGTCGGTACTCGACCTGCTGGAATCGGCCCGCACCACGCACTCGTGGAGCCTGCCGGCCGCGCTCGAGGTGCTGCATGGCGCCGAGCAAGGCGTGATGGTGCTGCTGAACGTGGGCGATTCGCCCGAGCAGCTGTTTTCGCAGTTCGCCGCGCTGGACGCCCCGCAAGACCGTCCGCGCCGCAAGCCGGACCTGCGCACCTACGGCATGGGCGCCCAGATCCTGCGCGACCTCGGCGTGGGCAAGATGCGCGTGCTGGGCTCGCCCCAGAAGATGCCGAGCATGACCGGCTACGATCTCGAAGTGACCGGCTGCCAGCCGATGCACGGCGAAGCCAACTGCGACTAAGACGAACGAATTTTCACGAATATCGATGGCGGCCAGCGCCCTTCCGGCGCGGCCAGCCACCCTTCCCCGAACAATTGGAGAACTGACAATGGATCACGGCTTCTACCCCAGCAACCTCGAAGGTGAAGGCCTGCGCATCGGCATCGTGCAGGGTCGCTTCAACGAGCCCGTCTGCGACGAGCTGCGCGAGGCCTGCGTGGCCGAACTCGAAAAACTCGGCGTCGAAGGCGAAGACACGCTGGTCGTGACGGTGCCCGGCGCGCTGGAAATTTCGCTGGCGCTGCAGAAGATGGCCGAAAGCGGCCAGTTCGACGCGCTGATCGCACTCGGCGCCGTGGTGCGCGGCGAGACCTACCACTTCGAGCTGGTCTCGAACGAGTCCGGCGCCGGCATCACGCGCGTGGGCCTGGACTTCAACGTGCCCATCGCCAACGGCATCCTGACCGTGGATACCGACGCGCAGGCGCACGCCCGCACGCGCGAGAAGGGCCGCGACTGCGCCCGCGCCGCCGTGGAAATGGCGAACCTGGTAGTCGCGCTGGACTCCCTGCGCAGCGGCCAGAACGACGAAGATGAAGACGAGGAAGCATGATGAGTGACGCCACCGACACCGGCGACGCCGGCAAGCCGGGCGGCGCCAAGCCGGCCCGCACCGAGCCCAAGGCCCCGCCGAAGAGCGCGCGCCGCCGGTCGCGCGAGCTGGCACTGCAGGGCCTCTATCAATGGCTGCTGAATCGTAACGATATTGGTGCGATTCAGGCCCACCTGCATGACGCGCAAGGCTTCAACAAGGCCGACAGCGAGCACTTCGACGCCCTGCTCAACGGCGCCGTGCGCGAGGAAGCGCGCCTGACCGCCGCGTTCGAACCGTTCCTGGATCGCCCCGTGGCCGAACTGTCGCCCGTGGAGCGCGCCGCGCTGCTGGTTGGCAGCTTCGAACTCGTGCATTGTCTGGACATTCCCTACAAGGTCGTCATCAACGAGGCCGTGGAGCTGACCAAGACCTTCGGCGGCGTGGAAGGCTACAAGTACGTCAATGGCGTGCTGGACAAGCTCGCCGCCCAGGTTCGCGCGCCGGAAGTCGCTGCGCGCCGCTAAGCCTCCCGTCACTGCTGGCTGGCACCAGCCCAGAGCACCCGCCCCGGCGGGTGTTTTTGTTTCGGCGCCATATTTCCGCGCATCGCGTGATCCTTTGGGATCCGCGCCGCGCTGCCTACCCTTACCCTCAAGCCACCCCAGCCCTCTGCCCATCCTGACCGCCATGGACCTCCAGCGCCTTGCCACTGCCTCCCGCCTCGCCAATATCGACGCCTTCCACGTCATGGAACTGGCCAAGCAGGCCGCCGAACTCGAACGGGCCGGGCGCCACATCATCCACATGGGGATTGGCGAGCCGGACTTCACCGCCGCCGCGCCGGTCGTGCATGCCGCGGAGGCGGCCATGCGCCGGGGCGTGACGCAGTACACCGGGGCGCTGGGCATCCACGCGCTGCGCGAGGCCATCGCTGGCTACTACAAGACCGCCTATGGGATCGATATTCCCGAGCGCCGCGTGATCGTGACCGCCGGCGCTTCCGGCGCGCTGCTGCTGGCCTGCGCGGTACTGGTAGAGATTGGCGCCGAAGTGCTGATGCCCGATCCGAGCTACCCCTGCAATCGTCATTTCGTGGCCGCCTTCGACGGCCGGGCGCGCATGGTGCCGAGCGGGCCGGCCGAGCGCTTCCAGCTCACCGCCGCCCAGGTGGCCGCCAACTGGGGGCCGGACACGCGCGGGGTGCTGCTGGCGTCGCCGAGCAATCCCACCGGCACGTCGATCCTGCCGGACGAGCTGCGCGGCATCCTCGCCGAAGTCCGCCGCCGCAACGGCTTCGCCATCCTCGACGAGATCTATCAGGGCCTGTCGTACGATGCCCCGCCGGTGTCCGCGCTGTCGCTGGACGACAACGTGGTCACCGTGAACAGCTTCTCGAAGTATTTCAATATGACGGGATGGCGCCTGGGCTGGCTGGTGGTGCCGGACGCGCTGGCGCCGGCCTTCGAGAAGGTGGCGCAGAACCTGTTCATCTGCGCGTCGGCGGTGGCGCAGCACGCGGCGCTGGCCTGCTTCACGCCCGAGGCGCTGGCGATCTACGACGAGCGCAAGGCGGAATTCCGCCGCCGCCGTGACGCCATCGTGCCGGCGCTGGAGGCGCTGGGGCTGCGCGTGCCGGTGAAGCCGGACGGCGCCTTCTATGTCTATGCCGACTGCCGCCACGTGAACCACCCCCATGCGGGCGATGCCGACAAGCTGACGCAGGCCATTCTGCATGACGCCGGTGTGGTGATGGTGCCCGGCACGGACTTCGGCCCGCATACGGCGCGCGACTACATCCGCATCTCGTACGCAACGGCCATGGAGAACATCGAGGAAGCGATGCAGCGGCTCCACCATTTCCTGCGCTGAGGATCCGGGCCGGCCATCGCCATCTATATAGATACAGCGCAAACGAAAAGAGCACCCCGAGGGGTGCTCTTTTACTTCCGCTGCCTGGCGATCAGGCGATCAGGCCGCCGTGGCTGTAGCCGTGGCCGCTTCCAGCTTTTCGGCCGTCGTCGGCTTGGCGTCGACCGGCTTCGCGTCGTTGGCGGGCAGGCCCAGCAACTGGCGCAGGCGGGCGCGCTCGGCCAGCACCTTGGCGCCGTAGCCGCCATCGGTGTTGGTCGTGGCGGCACCCACGTAGTACTTCAGGCCGCCTTCCAGCGAACCGGCACGGGCGATGCAATCCTTCAGCACCAGCGCGCCGATCTTGATGTTGGCGTACGGGTTCAGTGCGGCGGACACGCCGCCCACGGCTTCGTACTTGTCCTGGTGGACCTTGGTCATGACCTGCATCAGGCCCTGCGCACCCACGCCGCTTTCGGCGTACGGGTTGAAGCTGGACTCGATGGCGATCACGCCGAGGATCAGCAGCGGGTCGATGCCGACCTCGCGGCCCGTCATGTACGCAGCCTTCACCAGTTGCCCGGTGGCCTGCGCCGCCACGCGGTACTTGCGGGCGATGTAGTCCGCCACGGCCGCCTGCTCACGTGCGGAGCCGAGCGCCGTCGTGTTGCGGGCGTCCAGCGCCACGCGCTGCACCGGGATCTGCGCGGCCAGGTGCGCCACCGACGGGACCTTGCCCGCGGCCGACACACTCCACTCGTCCACGCCAGACACCGTCGGCAAGCCGTTGGTGGCATGCGCCAGACGCGCGGCGGCCACGTCGGCCGAGACCGGCGGCACGCCAGTGCTGGCATGGGCCGTGGTAGCCGGCAGGGCGGCGCCGAGCAGTACCGTGGGTGCTTCCTTGCCCGCCAGCGCGCCAGCGAGCGACGTCCGCCATTGCTGGCTGACCGTCAAGGTGACTGCTGCGGCCACAGAAAGCACGCCCAGGCTGTTCAGGGTGTACTTCAAGGTGGTACGGCTGCCGCGCAGCAAGGCGCGACCTGCCACCGGGTGGGCCAGGCGCATTTGCAGCGCGCGGTTCACACCGGGAACCGGTTGTCTGAAGCGGACCTGCAACGCCCGCCCGACACCGGGAAGATGAAGGGTTTTCCAACCGCTCATACTTACCTCCATCCGCTGCCCGCTGCGCGCGTGCCAATTGCCACGCGTGCCCGATCTCAACGTACTCAAGTAAGGATGCTGCGCCACCTAGCAGGGGTGTCCAGCACCTGTTGGCGGGCGCTCCCCATGCGCCCAACGAGAAACAGGGTACGCTCTTGGGGAAACGCACCCTGCCACTAAAAGACTCTCACGCTCCGGCATCCCGCCGGAGGACCCCGCCGCGCACGCTTGCTACACGTATCGCGATCAAGATCAAAGGAGGTGTGGTCACGCTGGCTTTTTTAAAGAGCGCCTCTTGACAGAAGCCTCAAGCCATGTTGCGGCGCAACACCCCACAGAGCAGACCGGATTGTAGGAACCCTTTTATAACCCGTCAAGCATAACGAATGTACAAATCACTACTTTTAGAAATATGTAACGGCGTTATTTAAGCGGCGTCTACATCACCCGGTGGCTCGGGATCGTAGGACTGGCCTAGGGTTACCCTTCCTTTGAGGACCGGTCTACACCGCAAAAAATTTACATTTCTCGTACGCTTCCGACACGATTTTTTTGCACCGCCTGACGCTGATGTGTATCGTCACACACCTCGCCAGGGCACGCCATGGATTGGCGCAGCGCGGCAACCTTCACAGATTTCACTATGCAATACAAAGACTTGCGCGATTTCATCGGCCAACTGGAGCAGCTTGGCGAGCTGAAACGGATCGCCACGCCGGTCTCGCCCAATCTCGAAATGACGGAGATTTGCGACCGCCTGCTGCGCGCGGAAGGTCCCGCCGTGCTCTTCGAGAAACCGAGCGTGCAATCTCGGAACGATGCAGGCGCGGGCCATGACGCTATCTATAAGGTGCCGGTGCTCGCCAATCTGTTCGGCACGACACGCAGGGTGGCGATGGGCATGGGCGCGAACTCACTCGAGGACTTGCGCGACATCGGCCGCGTGCTCTCGGCGCTCAAGGAGCCCGAGCCGCCGCGCGGCCTGCGCGAGGCCGGCAAGCTGTTCACGCTGGCCAAGTCCGTGTGGGACATGGCGCCGAAGCGTGTGAGCAGCCCGGCCTGCCAGGAGATCGTCTGGGAAGGCAACGACGTGGACCTGGGCCGCCTGCCGATCCAGACCTGCTGGCCCGGCGACGCCGCCCCGCTGATCACCTGGGGCCTGGTGGTCACCAAGGGCCCGCACAAGAAGCGCCAGAACCTGGGCATCTACCGCCAGCAGGTCATCAGCCGCAACCAGGTGATCATGCGCTGGCTGGCGCATCGCGGCGGCGCGCTGGACTTCCGCGAGCACGCGCTGGCCAACCCCGGCAAGCCCTTCCCGATCGCCGTGGCGCTGGGCGCCGACCCGGCCACCATCCTCGGTGCCGTGACGCCGGTGCCCGACACGCTTTCCGAATACCAGTTCGCCGGCCTGCTGCGCGGCAGCCGCACCGCGCTGGCCGGCTGCCTGACGCCGACCTTGTCCGAATTGTCCGTGCCGGCCTCGGCAGAGATCATCCTCGAAGGCCACATCCAGCCCGATCCGGCCCACCCGTCCGGCTACCAGCATGCGCTGGAGGGGCCCTACGGCGACCACACCGGCTACTACAACGAGCAGGACTGGTTCCCGGTCTTCACGATCGACCGCATCACCATGCGGCGCGACCCGATCTACCACTCCACCTACACCGGCAAGCCGCCCGATGAGCCCGCCGTGCTGGGCGTGGCGCTGAACGAGGTCTTCGTGCCGCTGCTCCAGAAGCAGTTCCCGGAAATCACCGACTTCTACCTGCCGCCCGAGGGGTGCAGCTACCGCATGGCGGTGGTGCGCATGAAGAAGCAGTACGCCGGCCATGCCAAACGGGTGATGTTCGGGGTCTGGAGCTTCCTGCGCCAGTTCATGTATACGAAGTTCATCGTCGTGGTCGATGACGATGTGGACGTGCGCGACTGGAAGGAGGTCATCTGGGCCATCACCACCCGGGTCGATCCGAGCCGCGACACGGTGATGGTCGAGAACACGCCCATCGACTATCTCGACTTCGCCTCGCCGGTCTCCGGCCTGGGCTCGAAGATGGGCATCGACGCCACCGACAAGTGGCCCGGCGAAACCACACGCGAATGGGGCCGGACCATCTCGATGGATCCCGCCGTCAAGGCGCGCGTGGACGAGATGTGGGGCACGCTGTTCGAATCGGGGGGCGCCGCCAGGTGATCTCGGAGACGGTTATCATGTGACCTCGCATCGCGCCGCGCCGGCTGCTGTCAACGCACCAGCGACAAACCCGCGGCGCACCCCAACCCCCCGCGCAGACGGGTCGAGGAGGAGACAGGCATGACCGTGGCATCCGGAAAGCTGATGTGGACGCCGTCCGCCAACTTTGCCGAGAGCAGCCAGCTGGCCGCTTTCATCACATGGCTGCGCCGCGAGCGCGGCCTCGCCTTCGATGACTACGACAGCCTCTGGCGCTGGTCGGTCACCGACATCGAGGCGTTCTGGGACGCCATCCGCGTCTACTTCGACGTCCATTTCGATACCCCCGCCGAGCGCGTGCTGGACCGCCGCACCATGCCCGGTGCGCGCTGGTTCGAAGGCGCCACGCTCAATTACGTCCAGCAGGTCTTCCGCCACGCCGGCACCGGTGAGGCGCGCCAGCGCCCGGCCATCCGCCATGCCGGCGAAGCCCAGCCGCTGGCCGATGTGAGCTGGGATGCCCTGGAAGCCCAGGTGGCCTCCCTCGCCCATGCCCTGCGCGCGATGGGCGTGACGCCGGGCGACCGCGTGGCCGGCTACCTGCCCAACGTGCCGGCTACCATCGTCGCCTTCCTGGCCACGGCCAGCCTGGGCGCGGTCTGGTCCGGCTGCGCGCCGGACATGGGCCAGGTGGCCGTGATCGACCGCTTCCGCCAGATCGCGCCCAAGGTGCTGATTGCCGTCGACGGCTACCACTACGGCGACAAGACCTACGACCGCGCGCCGGTGATCGCCGATCTGGTCGCCGCCCTGCCCTCGCTGACCGACCTCGTGCTGATTCCGGCCATCGGCAGTGAGATCGACACCGCCGGCCCGGTCCGCCGCCACGACTGGGCGGACGTGCTGGCGCACGCGGTGCCGCTGCGGATCGAGCCGGTGCCGTTCGACCACCCGCTCTGGATCGTCTACTCGTCCGGCACCACCGGCATGCCCAAGCCGATCGTCCATGGCCACGGCGGCATCGTCATCGAGCAGCTCAAGCTCCTGGCGTTCCACAACAACCTCGGCCCGGACGACGTCTTCCATTGGTACAGCAGCAGCGGCTGGATCATGTGGAACGCGCAGGTGGGCGGCCTGCTGCTCGGCACCACCGTGGCGCTCTACGACGGCAACCCCGCCTGGCCGGACGCCGGCGTGCTGTGGCGTTTCGTCGATGACGCGCGCGTGACGATGTTCGGCGCCGGCGCCGCGTTTTTCACCAACTGCATGAAAGCCGGGCTGGAGCCGGCCGCCTTTGCCGATGTGTCCCGGCTGCGCGGGCTGGGCTCCACCGGCTCGCCGCTGCCCGAAGAGGCCTATGCGTGGATTTATCGCCACGTGCGCGCCGACATCTGGCTCGCGCCGATGTCCGGCGGCACCGACTTCGCCGGCTCGTTCGTGGCGGGCTGTCCGCTGCTACCGGTGTACGCGGGCGAGATGCAGTGCCGCTGCCTGGGCGCCAAGGTGGAAGCCTTCGACGAAGAAGGCCGGGCGGTGATCGACGAGGTGGGCGAGCTGGTCTGTACCGAGCCGATGCCGTCGATGCCGCTCTACCTCTGGGGCGATGCCGACGGCAAGCGCTACCGCGACAGCTACTTCGACACCTATCCGAACGCCTGGCGCCACGGCGACTGGATCCGCATCACGCCGCGCGGGGGCGCCATCATCTACGGCCGCTCGGACGCCACGATCAACCGGCATGGCATCCGCATGGGCACCGGCGAGCTGTACCGCGTGGTGGAGGAACTGCCTGAGGTGCTCGACAGCATGGTGGTCGACCTCGAATACCTGGGCCGCGAGTCGTACATGCCGCTCTTCGTCGTGCTGCGCGAGGGGAGTGTGCTCGATGAGGCGCTGCGCGATACCCTGCGCGCGCGGATTCGCGCCGGGCTGTCATCGCGTCATGTGCCGAATGACATCGTGCAGGTGCCCGGCGTGCCGCGCACGCTGTCCGGCAAGAAGATGGAGGTGCCGATCAAGAAGCTGCTGCTCGGCCATCCGCCGGAGCAGATTGCCAACCGCGACGCGATGGCCAATCCGGACTGCCTGGATTGGTACTTTGCCTACGCGGCCACCTATCTGGCGAGGACGGCGGCCGCCTAGAGCTGGTAGAAGGATCGGAAAGGATCAGAATTCGACGTCGAGTTCGCTGATCTCGTCGGGCTCCTCGCGCGCGGCGCTGATCCACTCCTGCATCTCGGGCATGGCGAGGATGGCCTTGCAGTAGGCCACCGGCTCAGGATCGAGCATCACGCCGTAGGTGACGAAGCGCGTGACCACGGGCGCGTACATCGCGTCCGCCATCGTGCGGCGCTCGCCGAACAGGAATGGGCCGCCGTAGCGGGTCAGGCACTCGGTCCAGATCGCGACGATCCGGTCGATGTCGGCCTGGGCGCGCGACCAGACCTTGAGCCCGGGGAAATGCCCCTTGAGGTTCATCGGCAAGGCGGCGCGCATCGCCGCGAAACCGGAATGCATCTCGCCGCAGATGGCGCGGCAGTGGGCGCGCGCGACGAGATCGTCGGGCAATAGTCCCGCCTTGGGACGAATCTCATTGAGGTATTCGGCGATCGCCAGCGTGTCCCAGACCGTCACGCCCTGATGGCGCAGGCAGGGTACGAGGATCGACGGCGACAGCAGCAGGATTTCGGCACGCGCCGCCGGATCTTCGGGCGACACCAGTACTTCCTCGAACTCCAGGCCCGCGAACCGGGCCAGCAGCCAGCCGCGCAGCGACCAGGACGAATAGGTCTTGCTGCTGATGGTCAGCGTGGTCTTCGCCATCATGCCTCCTCGGCCCCCCGGGGCCAGTGCGCGATGCATCGTTTGCAGTATCGGTGGCGGATGCCGCATCGCCAAGCACCCGCGCGGTGCGCGGCCCGGCACCAGTCCGAGGCCGTATCCCGCCACCGGATGTGGCGCATGGCCTGCGGAAGCGCCCCTTGCCGCACTCCCTCCTTCCTGCTTGTCATGCCACTCGCCACGCGCAAGCGGCGTGCCAAGTTCAATTATCGGTGGCATATATATTGCGGCGCACTACGATTACATCAGGCGAGGCGCCATGCCGCGGAGGAAATCGAGCAATGCTCTATCAGGCCTACCAGACCTACGCGGACATGATGCAGCCGGCCTGCTCCCTGGCCGATATCGCTGCCACGTTGATCGCCGGCTATCCGGGCGCCGACGAATGCGAACCATTGAGATCCGTCCGCGCCGCCTGCGAGGTGCTGGCGCTGGCCCGCCTGACCCACTACCGGCCGCCATTCGCCATCCATAGCGTGCGCGTGAATGGCGGCGAGGTACCGGTGGTCGAGGAAATCGTCACGCGCACGCCGTTTTGCACCCTGCTGCGTTTCCGCCGCGAAGGCGCACCCGCGCAGCCGCGCGTGCTGCTGGTGGCGCCGATGTCCGGCCACTTCGCCACGCTGCTGCGCGGCACGGTGGAAACCATGCTCCGCGACCATGACGTCTACATTACGGACTGGCACAACCCGCGCGACGTCCCGGTGCTGTACGGACGGTTTGGCTTCGATGAATACGTGCAGCACCTGATCACCTTCCTGCACGCGCTGGGCGGCCATACCCACCTGATGGCCGTGTGCCAGCCCACCGTGGCAGCGCTGGCCGCAGTGGCGCTGATGGCCGAGGACGGCGACCCGGCGCAGCCGCCAAGCCTGACGCTGATGGCCGGCCCGATCGACGCGCGCGTGAATCCGACCAAGGTCAACGAGTTGGCCATGAGCCGGCCCATCGAATGGTTCGAATCGACGCTGATCGGCTACGTGCCGTGGCGCTTTCCGGGCGCCACGCGCCGCGTGTATCCGGGCTTCGTGCAGTTGATCGCATTCATGAGCATGAACCGGGAGCGCCACGAGCAGGCCCTGCGCGATCTCTACGACCTGCGCGCACGCGGCGAGCACGACAAGGCCGATGCCATCCAGACCTTCTACGCCGAGTACTTCGCCACGATGGACCTCACGGCCGAGTTCTACCTTGAGACCGTGAGCCTCGTATTCCAGCGATTTCTGCTCGCACAGGGCCTGCTCGACGTGGCCGGCCGGCGCGTGGCCACGCAGGCCATCCGCCGCACCGCGCTACTCACCGTGGAGGGCGAGCGCGACGACATCTGCGCCATCGGCCAGACCATGGCGGCGCAGGAGTTGTGCACGAACGTGCGGCCCTACATGCGGATGCATCACATCCAGACCGGCGTGGGCCACTACGGCGTGTTCAACGGCAAGCACTGGGAGTCGCAGGTCTATCCGCTGGTGCGCGAGACGATCCACATGGCCGATTAGCGAATGCCGAATCGCAAGAATGCCGTGCGTAGCATCGGCAATGCCGAGATCGCGGTAGAGGAAGAAATCTCTCAAACTCTGGTCGACAACAGCCGTGTCGCGCGGGCGCACATGAGAAAAGTCTGTGGGGGACGATGCGGGCCACCCCAAAGGGATACCGGCGGGAAGTTGCGATACCCTCGGGGTTTTCCGAATTTCTGCGGGAGGCAGGCGCATGGCGCAGGTCGGCATGGAACGTTTTCAAGGGCAGGATCTGGTGCGCATTGGCACGGGTGACAACTACCTGCTGCTGGCACCGGCGCATGGCGGCCGGCTGGTGCGATGGGTCCATCGCGGCCAGGACATCCTTTACTGGCCAGACGATGCCGACTGGTCCCGCGTGGCCAAGGTGCGCGGCGGCAACCCGCTGCTGTTCCCATTCATCGGCCGGCATTTTGTCGATGGCGAACCGGGGAAATGGCGCGATGCCGACGGCGTGGTGCGCGAGCTTCCGCAGCACGGCTTTGCCCGCGACATGGCGTTCGAGGTATCGGATTTCTCCGAGTCTGCGGTGAGCATGACGCTGACATCGTCCGAGGCGACGCAGGCGGGCTATCCGTTCGCCTTTGTCTTCACGGCCACCTACCGGCTCGTGCCCGAAGGGCTGGAGGTCGAGCTAGAAGTCAGGAACACGGGCTCGGCGCCGCTGCCGTGGTACGCCGGCCATCATTTCTACTTCGCGCTGCCTCACACGCAGCGATCGGCAACCCGCCTGTCCCTGCCGCCCGCAGACCGCGTGCGACAGACCCCGGACGGCGGCCTGACCGGCGCCGAACCGGGCGAGCGCACCTATCGACTGGATGACGCCCGGCTGCAGGACACCTTCCACATCCTGCGCGGGCCGGGCACGTTGCGGCTGCAAATGCCGGCGCGCGAGATCGACTTCGTTCTCAACGTCCCGGGGCGCGCGCCATGGCACGCGATCACGACGTGGTCCGAGCGAGAAGATTCTGACTTTTACTGCGTGGAGCCGTGGCTGGGGTTGCCCAACGCGATCGGGCATGGAGAGGGGCTGCGGTGGCTGGCGCCAGGCAAGGCCGAATCGGCCGTCTGCCGGCTGGTCATCTGAGCCCCCGCGCGGGCTAGCGAACCAGATGCTCGAAATCGAGCCCGCCGATCAAGACCGCCGGATCGGCCTGGGTGCGGGTGTTCAGATCGAGCTGGCGGGCATCCTGCCAGGCATCGAGCTTGGCAGGCAGCGCCTCCAGGTAGGCGGCAAAGCGCGTTTCGCCGCCGATCTCGAACAGCCGCTCCACCTCGTAGCCATCCCATGACAGCGTGATGTCCAGCGGATGCGCATAGCGCCCGCCGCCGGCCCGCGCGGCCCCGGAGACCCGCAGGCAGGCCGGCAGATGCGGGCGATCGGCCGGCCGCACCTCGGTCTGAAGCGTGCCGCGAGACAACGCGTGAATGCGCGCGATGATGCGCGGCAGGAATTCGGCATTGAAGCGCTGGGCGGGGGCGAGGTGCACGGCGAAATCCGGATGCGGATAATGGATGACATTCTGCGCCTGGTCTGACGGGATGGTAAGCCCCGTCAGTGTCGCCCCTGGCGGCATTGCGCTACCGCCTGATTGAGATGCCTTTCCGCGAGCGCGGCGGTTGATCGTGCATCACGCTTATTCTGATTCTGACTCTGGCTCAAAGCGCCCGGGTTCGGGTTCCCTGTAAGGGCCCACACATACGATCACCCAGTCCCCCATCGATTTGATTGCGCCTTGTCCAGGCCATATCTTGTTGGCTGCGCAATATTGATAGGCGGTGGTCAGGGCGGCTTCACTCTGGACGTACGCCATGCCTGAGCCATTCACTTCGTTGTAGAGCGCCACCAGATAACCCGGCCACCATACCGAGAAAACCGACAGCGTGGTGCCGTAGTTATACCAGCCGACAGAGAAATCGGAGCCGGTCCTGAGATTCTTGAGCGGCGCGGTATTCGTCCCGACAAAGGCCAGCGCCTTGATCCTGGCGAAATCAGGCAGCTTCTCGATATCGCTGCTGATGCGGCTCATCAGCACAACATCGCGGCTGTTCGCGCGTTGTTGATCGCTCAGGATTTCCCCGTTTGTTCCCATAAATCCGAAAAGCACGAGGCAAACCAATCCGACAACCACCTTCCTGATACGGACGGCACTCAATAGATACGCAACGACAATAACCGCAGCCCAGAGCAGATTGGCCGACATCAAATTACGAAACGCGGGCATCCAGGCAGTGGGCACGACCGTCAACGCAACTACGCATAGGAAAGCGATAGCAAGGCTTGCGATCAGACAAAACAGTACGAGAAATTTGCGGCCGATCGGCGTTCCCGGCGCACAGAACACGCCAACGCAACCCGTCAACAGCAGCACGCCCAGAATGACGCGCGTCAGCCATCCGGTGAGCGGGTCATTCAGGAGGAACATCCCTACCAGTTCTTCGACACGATCCACCACTAGCATCGGATCGGACAGCACAATCAAACTATCCCGACCGACACTCTCGAAATGGGTGGTGTAGTAAATCGTGAGCTTGGCCACGATGACATACAAGATCGTCCCGACCGTCAGGGCTGCCACCATTCGCAGCCATTCCCGCAAGACGAAATTGCCTCGGGCCAAATGGATCGGCACAGCCAACACCAGGGCGGCGGCGGCATATTCCAGCGGAATCTGATGGATCCCGAATGCCAATACGATCAAGACAAGCGCGCCGGCAAATTGCAGGGCACCTCGGGGCGCAATGATTAGCGCCCACATCGTCATCACGAATGGAATGCCGCCACTCAGCATGGCGAGCTTCCATGTATATAAGTCGGTCTGATACGGATGCAAGGTCAGGACTGCCACGGCCAGGACAGAGGCCATGGCATTGCCTTCAATCTTCCAAATGCGGCAGACCATTGTGGAAGTCACGGCAAGGCATGCCGTCAAAAAGGCTGCGGAAAAGGCGAAAGCGCGCGGCGCATTCACGCCGAGCGCATATTGGAATTCATACAGCCAGGGCCCGAAAAAACGGCCTTCCCGAAATGCGACCGTACTTGTGACGAAATCGAAATCTCTCGCCCAATACCACAAATCGTCGACATTGAAAGTCGGACTGACAAATGCTGACGCCCGCGCCACAAATGCCAGGAAAACCGCCAAAAGGAACAACTTCTGCGTTTGTTTATCCATTCTTCTTTATCACCGTCCACTACCAAAGTGACGCATTCTACCTCGCTCTCCTTCGGTATTTCGGCCTTGCGGCTTGCCCTTATTTTTCCATCAATTGGCACGCGCGGCGAACAGCCAGTCTGGCCTGTCGATGGGGCAGGCACGACATGCTCACCAACGCATCAGGAGCAACCCGGAGGCAGGACGAATCCCCCAACCGTGCTACAATCCTGCCCCTGTAGCCATAGCGGGCGTCGTATAATGGCCATTACCTTAGCTTCCCAAGCTAAAGACGTGGGTTCGATTCCCATCGCCCGCTCCACCCCTGATTGAACAAGCCGCCTCTGGCACCCGGTCGATAGTCCGATCGGCACTCCGCCCGGCGGCTTTTTGTTGCCATGCTCCCCCAAGACGCCAGTACCGAACCGAAGCCGGCCGACGACGCCGAGGCCACGTCAGATGCCCCGCGCCAACCCGGCGATGACGTTGCGCATCCGCGCCGCATCCGCTCGTTCGTGCGGCGCGCCGGGCGCACCTCCACCGGGCAGCAGCGCGCCATCGACGACCTTGGCCCGCGCTTCATCGTGCCCTATGCGCCCACGCCGCTCGACTGGACGGCCACCTTCGGCCGTTCGGGCCCGGCCATCCTCGAGATCGGCTTCGGCATGGGCGAGACCACCGCGCACATCGCCCAACTACGTCCGCAGGACAACTTCCTGGGCTGCGAGGTGCACGAGCCCGGCGTTGGCGCCTTGCTGAAGCTGGCCGGCGAGCGTGGCATTGAGAATGTTCGCATCATGCGACACGATGCGGTCGAGGTCATCGCACACATGCTGACTGAGAATTGTCTCGATGGCGTGCATATCTTCTTCCCCGACCCCTGGCACAAGAAGAAGCACAACAAGCGCCGGCTGGTGCAGCCGCCGCTGGTCAAGCTGCTGGCCAGCCGCCTGAAGCCCGGTGGTTATCTCCACTGCGCCACGGACTGGGAGGAGTATGCCTACCAGATGGTGGAAGTACTGTCGGGCGAACCGGCCCTGGAAAATACCTCGCAGGCCGAGGGCGGTTTTGCCGAGCGGCCCGATTACCGGCCCGTGACCAAATTCGAGAAGCGCGGCGTCCGGCTCGGACACGGCGTCTGGGACGTGGTGTTCCGCAAGCGTTGATCGCTGGGGCACCAGCAGAAACAAAAAAGGCGTGGCCGATAGAGACCACGCCTTTTTTATTTGCTCCGCTTACCTCAAGCGTGCCAGGACACCATCCCGGTCCACGCCGTGGCCAGCACGATAATCCCGAAGACAATCCGGTACCACGCGAATGGCTTGAAATCGTGCGTGGCGACGAAACGCAACAGCCAGCGCACGCACAGGAACGCCGACAGGAACGCGAAGACAAAGCCGATGCCGAAAATCCCCAGGTCGTCGGCGGAGAGCAGCGCGCGCGCCTTGTACAGCTCGTAGACCGTGGCGCCGAAAATCACCGGAATGGCCAGGAAGAACGAGAACTCGGTCGCCACCTGGCGCGACAGGCCAAACAGCATGCCGCCGATAATCGTAGCGCCGGAGCGGGACGTGCCGGGCACCAGCGCGCAGCACTGCGCCAGGCCGACCTTCAGCGCGTCGCGCCAGTTCAGGTCATCCACCGATTCGATGCGCGGCGCCCCGGCCTTGGCTGCTTCCAGCAGCGCATTGCCCTGCGGATGCGAAACCGTACCCCGGCGTGCGTCGCGCCATTCGGCGAGCAAAATCACCACGCCGCCGACGATAAACGCCATGGCCACGCTCATCGGATTGAACAAATGGGCCTTGATCCACTTGCCGAAAATCAGTGCCAGCACGATGGCCGGCACGCTGGCCACAATGACGTTGATCGCAAACCGCTGGGCTTTCGGATCGGAACCGAGGCCGCTGACCACCGCACCAATCCTGCGCCGGAATTCCCAGCACACCGCCAGAATCGCACCGAACTGAATCACGATTTCGAAGATCTTGCCCTTCTCGTCGTTGAAATCGAGCAACTGGCCGGCAAGAATCAGGTGGCCGGTACTGGAGATGGGGAGAAACTCGGTCAGTCCTTCGACGATGCCGAGGATCACGGCTTTCAGGGCAAGTGCGATATCCATGCGGATTCAGGAGAGGTCAGGCGCGGTTCGGTCCGCGCGGGGATGCGCGAACCCTCGGCATTATTATTGGGAAACCGTGTTTACGGACGATTAATCTTGACGTTGATGCCGTCCGGCAGGACCGTGATTGTACCGGGCTCCGCCGGCGCGCCAGCCAGCCGCAACTGCTCCGGCTTGAACGTATACAGCGGGTAGCCCTGCAACAGCTGCTCGGACAGGATCCCGCCCAGCGCATTGAGCTGACGCGAGAACTGTGCCGGCATGCCCTGCACGTCGAATTGGCGCACCTCGGGGTCCTGTAGCACCAGCGAGTGTGACGGCGGGTCGTAGCGCAACGCGCTGTCCAGCGCGAAACGGCCGGTCAGCGGCTGGCGGAAGAACAGCCGGTTGTCGATGGTGGCGTCGAACTGCACGGTCACGCGGTTGCGCGTGGGGTCCAGCGCCAACTGCGGGTTGGCGAGCTGGATATCGAACAACTCCATATAGCGCTTGTTGAACGGAAACTTGCGTTCAAGCGCCGACTGAAGCTGGCTTTGCGAGAACGTGTATTCGTTCATGAACCCGCTGCAGGCCGCCAGCCAGGCGGTGGCGGCAGTTGCCGTGGCGATGCCTGCGGCCGCCAGCCAGCGCCGGCGTGTCATCGCGATCATCGTAGAACCTCCAAAAGACGGGCTGCGGCCTGATGCCAGTCAGGCGGCAACGGTGGATGGCGCGGTCAGCACCTCGAGCCGGGTCAGCCAGTGCAGCGCCGCCTCGCGGGAGTTGCCACACATCTCGGCCGAAGGGCGCAGCCCGCCGCAGAACGCCGGGCGCTCCGACTGGCCGAACACCGCGCAGCGCATGTCGGGCAGCAACTGCGCGCAGGGCTGCCCCGCCGGCTTGCCGTGCGGCATGCCCGGCAGGGGCGACGTGATGGACGGCGCGATGCAGCAGGCGCCGCAACCATCGCGGCAGGAAAAGTCAGACTGGCAGGCCATGCTCAAGGTTCAGGCGCAGATGTCGTCATGCAAGACATCGGGAAAGGTACGCGAAAGGCGTCATTCTGCCTGAGCCGTCCCGTCCAACCTGCAACAAAGCGCAACCTGCGCCGGATGCGTCACAATGCGGGATGGGTGCTGGCTTGACCGCTCAAGACCGCTCCTCTACATTACTGACCCACAAGTTATTTAATTTCGATGCGGCGCCGCCACGCGGACGTGCGCCGCCGTCTCGCGTATCCCTGCCCTGTGACCGAACTCTCGCCCAAGAAAGATCCCGACGCGCGCCGGTGGCACAGGCGCAAGGCCGCGCGCCCGCAGGAGCTGGTGGCGGCCGCGCTGGAATTGTTCGTGGAGCGCGGCTACGCCGCGACCCGGCTCGAGGACGTTGCCGCCGCCGCAGGTGTCTCGAAAGGCACTGTTTACCTGTACTTCGCGAACAAGGAAGAGCTGTTCAAGACCGTCGTGCGCGAGAACATGGTGCCGGCGCTGGCCCGGGGAATCGATCTGGTCGAGACCTACGAAGGGTCCACGCCCGAACTGTTGCGCGAGCTGCTGCTGGGCTGGTGGGGCCTGATCGGCGCCACGCGCGCCGCCGGGCTGACCAAGCTGATCATGGCCGAATCGGGCAATTTCCCGGACATCGCCCAGTTTTACCAGGACGAAGTGATGGGCCCCGGCGACGAGTTGTTCGCCCGTGTGCTGGCCCGGGGCGCGGCGCGCGGGGAGTTCCGTGAGACCCCGGCAAACCCCGCCACCACGCTGATCTGCGCCCCGCTGGTCTTCCTGATGCTGTGGCAGCGCGCGTTCAGCCAGGTGGCGGTGCAGGAGATCGATCCGGCGGCGTTCGTGGACCAGTTGATCCAGATGCTGCTGTTCGGCCTGACCACGGGCCCGGCCCGGGACACGCCGCTGCCGGCGAAGTCCGGCCCCTGGGTCTGGGAACAGATCCGGGATGAAATGCTGGCCGCCCAGGCGGCCGAGCGGGCTGGCGGCGAGGACAGCTGAGCGCCGGCCGTGTGCCAACGCGCAACAACTGGCCCCGCGCAAGTCGTTGCCAATAATCTGTAAACATCCTGCGGCAGTCCGCAGGGGTAAAATGGCGGGCTCTCCGCAAGCACTGGAATTGGAAGGAAAAGGCAAGATGGATCTCGAAAAAGCCCGCTTCAACATGATCGAACAGCAAATTCGTCCGTGGGACGTCCTGGACCAGGAAATCCTGGACCTGCTGGCCGTGGTCAAGCGCGAGCAGTTCGTGCCGCAGGCATACGCCGCGCTGGCTTTCGTCGACATGGAGATCCCGCTGCCGGCCGGCCAGAACATGCTGGCCCCGCGCGTGGAAGCCCGTCTGCTGCAGGACCTGAACGTGCGCAAGCATGAGAATGTTCTGGAAATCGGCGCCGGCTCCGGCTACATGGCCGCCCTGCTGGCCAACCGCGCCCGCCACGTGCTGACCGTGGAAATCGTGCCCGAGCTGGCCGAACTGGCCCGGCAGAACCTGGCCGCCGCCGGCGTGAGCAACGCCGAAGTGGCCGAAGGCAATGGCGCCGAGGGCTGGGCTGCCGCCGCGCCGTACGATGTGATCTGCGTGTCGGGCTCGGTGCCCGAGATTCCGCAGGCGCTGCTGTCGCAGGTCAAGGTGGGCGGCCGCATCGCGGTCATCGTCGGTGACGCGCCGGTGATGGAAGCGCGCATCATCACGCGCACCTCGGAATCCGGCTACCAGTCGGTGAACCTGTTCGAGACGCTGGTCAAGCCGCTGCAAGGCGCTGCCCAGCCGTCGCGGTTCCAGTTCTGAGCCGCCGGGAGCCGCCATGCAGGTCATTACTGCCCCCGAACTCGCGCAATGGCTGGCTGACGCCGGCCGCGCCAAGCCGGTGCTGCTCGATGTGCGCGAGGATCTCGAGATCCGCACCGCCGCGATGCCCGGCATCACCCACATCCCGATGGGCCAGATCCCGGCCCGCCTCGGCGAACTCGACGATGAAGCGCAGATCGTCTGCATCTGCCACCACGGTGCGCGCAGCATGCAGGTGGCCAGCTTCCTGGAGCGCCAGGGCTACGCCAACGTCTACAACCTGACTGGCGGCATCCACGCGTGGTCCACGCAGGTGGACCCGTCCGTTCCGCAGTATTGAGGGAGGCGGCCCGGGCGATGTCCGGGCCCCGCCGTCACGCTGAATCCCGAAGTCCCGAAGTCGCTCGCCTCAGCAGTATCACCCGTAGACCAACAAGAACGATGGCCGCGCGCGCGCTGGCCGAGCTGGAGATGTCATGAGTTTCGCGCTTCTCGCCGTGCCCGGTGCAGCCAGGAAACCCCTGGCGCTCGCCGTGTCCCTGCTGGCCCTGCTGCATGTTCCGGCCGCTGCGGGGGCGGACCTGCTCCAGGTCTACCGCGATGCGCAAGCCAATGACGCCCAGTTCGCGAGCGCCCGCTCACAACTGCTGGCCACGCGCGAGCGCCTGCCCCAGGCACGCGCCGGCCTGCTGCCGCAGGTGCTTGGCACGGCGGGCGTGCAGCGCACCATGGCCGACTACAGCTCGCCCGTGGACGTCACGCGCTACTTCAACGCCAACACCTGGGCGCTGCAACTGACGCAGCCGCTGTTCCGCTGGGATCGCTGGGAAACGTACAAGCAGGGCGAACTGGCCACGCTGGCCGGCGAAGTCACGTTCCAGCAGGCGCAGCTCGACCTGATCACGCGGGCCTCCCAGGCCTATTTCGACGTGCTGGCCGCGCAGGACAACCTGTACCTGGCCGGCGCCCAGAAGAAGGCCATCGGCGAGCAACTCGAGCAGGCCAAGCGCAATTTCGAGGTGGGCACGGCCACCATTACCGATGCCAACGACGCCCAGGCGCGGTACGACCTGGCCACGGCCACCGAGATTTCGGCCCGAAGCGCGCTCGAAGTGGCACGCGCGTCGTTGCAGCAGATCACTGGCAAGCCGGTCGACGAATTGATGGGGCTGCGCGCCGAGGCCGCCATTCCGGGCCCGATGCCCGCCGACGTGAACGCCTGGGCCGCGCAGGCGGAGCAGACCAATCTTCAGGTCGGCGTTGCCGGCTACAACCTCGAGACCGCCCAGCGGGAATCGAACAAGGCCCGGGCCGGCCACCTGCCGTCCGTCGACCTCGTCGCGTCGTATGGCTATACCAATGCGCAGGGCACGGCGACCCAGCTCAGCAATGTCGGCAGCCGCTACAACTCGGGCGTGGTCGGCGTGCAACTGAGCATTCCGATCTACGCCGGCGGACAGATCCAGTCGCGCGTGCGGGAGACGCTGGCGCTGGCCGACAAGGCCGCCAGCGACCTCGAATTCGCGCGCCGCACGGCTGCGCAGACTGCGCGGCAGACGTACTCGGGGGTGTCCAACGGGCTAGCGCAGGTCAAGGCGCTCGAAGCGGCCGAACGCTCGGCACAGAGCGCGGTGGAATCGAACCAGTTGGGCTACGAGGTGGGTGTGCGCATCAATATCGATGTGCTGAATGCCGAGGCGCAGCTGTTCTCGACCCGCCGCGACCTGGCCAAGGCCCGCTACGACACGATCATGAACGGGCTGCGCCTGAAGGCGTCGACGGCAGTGCTCAGCGAGGAAGACGTCGTGCAGATCAATACGCTGCTGACGTCGGTGCCGGGCACGATGTACAAGCTGCCGGAGAAGGCGCGGGTGGGGTCGGCGCCGCTGCCATCTCCATTGCGCCGCGGTAGCCGGAACCCCTCCTAGATACTGCCGAGATTGACGCGATTCACGCCGCGGGACGGCATGCTTGCCGCGGCGGCGCCCGCCTTCAGGCCGCGCACCGCATAGACCTCGCGGCCGGATAGTCCCAGCAGCAGGCCGATGAAGCCGGCATAGAAGACCACGTTGGCCTGATGCGCCATCGTTACCTGGGTCAGGCCGGAGAGCAGCGAGGCCATCACAACACCGAGCCCGGCGCCCGCCAGGCTCACACCGCGATCACTATTCGCGGCGCTGCACGCCAGCAGGGCCCTGAAGAATAGCCCCGCCGGCACCAGAAACAGCCCCAGCATCGCCAGCAATCCGGGGAGGCCCGTCGTCGCCGCAGCCTCCACAAGATCGTTATGTGCATGTTCAAGCACACAGGCGAGTGATTTGGTCTGCTGGCAGAACGGCGCGGCATGCAGGATCCGAGCGAACTGCCCCACTCCCGCCCCGCTCCACGGATGCTCGCTGAAGTACTGCATGCCGATGTGCCAGATCTTCAGGCGCACGCCGACAGAGGTTTCGATATTGCCCTTTTCGAACTGGTGGATTTCCGCAACGGCCTCGTCGACACGCTGCGAAACCGGGTTACCCGGAATCGAATACGCCCCGACCGCCAGAACCACCACGGTAGCGATCGCGATGGCGAACATGCGCACCGTGAACCTGCGGTAGCGGATCAGCAGCATCGGCACCACGGTCAGCAGCATGGCCACGGCGGCGCCCCGGGTGCCGTTGAGCATCAGGATCGCCATCGCACACAGCACGTTGAACCAGGCCGTGGCATGGGCGCGACGGCTGTCGCCGGGGCGGGCAAAGCCCACCAGCCCGATCGCCGCGACCATGTTGGCGAAGGCGATCGCCTGCGTCCAGGCCGATGGCCGGAGTTCGGCCAGCGCGAACCGCTGGTAAGCCACAATGAGCAAGGCCAGGACCAGGGCGAGGGTGATCCCGCGCCAGAGCACGGCGGGATTGGGCGCCGCGCGAACGATCAGCCAGCACGTCAGCACGGACAGGATGACCCGGGATGGATTATCGAGCACATCCCAAGGGGTGCCGTGAACGAATTTCGAGACGAGGTAGACCGCGACGAAGCCCAGCACGGCCAAGGCCAGCGGCCGCAGCACGGCGGCGTGCTCGCGCCAGGCCGGCAACATCTGGCGCCAGCCGGCCAGCATCAACAGCCCCACGCCAGCAAGGAACACCCCTGCGCCACGCGGCACGCACAAAATCAGCACCGGGAAGGCAAACACCAGGAAGTCGGCCATCTTCGACAGCCGGTTCTTTTGATCGATCATAAAAGGCCTGCAAATAGACTGGAGCGGAACTGCGGGAGGTCCCATTCTTCCCGAACCAGCCCGGCATTCTAAACGATCGACTAGGTCACCCCCCGCGCTTGCGCTCCTCCACGCTCAACAGCTGCCAGCGGATGGCCGACGCGTCGGCTGGCGGATTCGGCACCTGGTACTCGCGCACGCGCAGCTTGTAGCTCACGCCGGATTCGAAATCCAGGCCCTCGATCGGCCCGTACCAGAGCTGCCACGGGGCATCGGGCGATTCGCGCCAGCGGTAGCACTGCATGCGGCCCACGCCCGAGCACTCCACGCGCTGGGAGTCGATATAGACGATTTTCTCGTGCCCCGCGGCGGCGTCCGCCTTGGCGCCGCGCCGGCCCACGCCTTCCCGTTCGACGAATTGCAACAGATCGCCGTCAGCCGTCTTCCAGATGATCTGGCGCCCCGTGGCGCCGGCGGACGGCTGCGTGCCGACCGTCGTAAAGGGCGACTGCATGGCCTTCAGCAGCGCGCTCTCCACCTCCATCCGCACGCCCGGGCAGGCCATACGCGTGCCGGCGATGCGGTCAAAGCGGATGCCGGCGCTGGTCTTGCCATAGCCGCCGGTGAAGCGGTTACAGCCGCTGGTGCCGCTCACGGTGCCTTGGGAGGCATCAATGCCGTCATTGAATTCGAAGATGACCGGCTGGCCGTTGTCGCCATGCGGAATGTCGCGGACTGTGCCATCGGCGTTCTGCCAGCGGATCAGTTCCCAGCGGCTCGGGCCGCCGGAGCGGGTCTCGTTAAGGCTGGCGCTGGCCGATGGCTGGTCGGGCGCCGGGCCGGTGGCGCAGCCCGCCACCGCCGCCACGGCGGCCAGCGTCAATGTGGCGAAAACACCACGCATGGAGAAGGGATGTTGCATCGATCGAGCTCCTGGTTGCGCATGCCACGATAAAGAGGCGGATGTCGCACTTTTCCTCACTATGCAACCAGTGTAGACGCCCGCGTGGCGCCTGTATGTCAGCGCAACACTGGCGCGACGGATGCCAAAGTGCGCTGCGTGGCACCCCGATGCAAGCCGGCGAACGTCAGCGCATGGGCACGCATGTCGGCCAGACGCGCTTCGTCGGCCAGCACGGCCGAGGCGGCGGCCATCAGGGCGTCGGCGTCGGCCACGCGCAGGCAGGCGCCGGCGGCGATGGCATCCTCGGTGGCCTGGGCGAAGTTGAACGTGTGCAGGCCCATCAGCACCGGCGTGCCGACGGCGCAGGACTCGATCAGATTCTGTCCGCCGAGCGGGATCAGGCTGCCGCCGATATAGGCGATATCCGAGGCGGCGTAGTACATCGCCATCTCGCCCATCGAGTCACCGAGCACGATGTCGGCGGTGATCGGCGTGTCCAGGGTTTCCACGTCCAACTGGCTGCGGCGCTGCACGCTGAAGCCGGCGCGTGTGGCCAGCGCCGCCACCTCGTCGAACCGTTGCGGATGGCGCGGTACCAGCAGCAGCGCGGGACGCGCCGCGCCGGGCCAGCGCGCGAAGGCCTCCAGGATCAGCGGCTCCTCCCCTTCACGCGTGCTCGCGGCGGCCAGCACGTGGCGGGCGCCGAACGCCCGGCGCAGGGTCTGGCCACGCGTGACGCCGGCCTCCGGCGGCTGCATGTCGAACTTGAGATTGCCGGTCACCTGCACGGCTTTCACGCCGAGCGCGCGATAGCGCTCGGCATCGCCAGCCGTTTGGGCCAGCACCGCCGTGAAATCGTTATATAGCGAGGCCGCGGCGCCGCCGAAGCGCGCCGTCCGTCGATAGCTGCGCGGCGACAGCCGGGCATTGACCAGGAACAGCGGCACACCTACCTGGCGCGTGACGTGGACCAGGTTCGGCCAGACCTCGGTCTCCATGATCAGGCCCGCCTCGGGCCGGAAGTACGCGAGGAAGCGGCGCACCAGCGCCGGCACGTCGTACGGCAGGTAGCACTGCTGCACGCGTGGGTTGTCGCCATAGAGCTGCTGGCCAGTCTGGCGGCCGGTCGGCGTCATATGGGTCAGCAAAATACGATGGCGGGGATACGCGGCCAGCAAGGCGTCGAGCAGCGGCTGCGCGGCGCGCGTCTCGCCGACGGACACCGCATGGACCCAGAGCCACGGCCCGTTGGCCGGCAGCCCGCCATATCGGCCAAGCCGCTCCCCGATGTGGCGGCGATAGCCAGGTTCCTTGCGCGACCGCCAGACCAGGCGCAGCAGCGCCAGTGGGAGGATCACCCCCCACAACAACGTGTAAACCAGACGAAGCATCAGGCAGGCACTCCGCGTACCCGCACGGCGGCGGCGTAGACCTCGTCGACGGACGGCACGATGCCGTCGTCG
This sequence comes from Cupriavidus sp. 05T42, assembly GCF_056396345.1. Classification (NCBI taxonomy): domain Bacteria; kingdom Pseudomonadati; phylum Pseudomonadota; class Betaproteobacteria; order Burkholderiales; family Burkholderiaceae; genus Cupriavidus; species Cupriavidus sp. 05T42. Next base: position 133,803 of record NZ_JBFTLH010000002.1, on the reverse strand, counting down.
CCCACATTGGCGATGCGGTCGGACCAGTAGCCCTCGGTCTTCCAGCGCCAGGTGGCGGTGTAGATCTCGACAGTGGGCCGGCACAGCGCAGCGGCGATATGCACCAGGCCGGTGTCCACGCCGATGACCACTTCGGCCCGATTGATCAGGCCAAAGCCCTGCATGACCGAGAAGCGCGGCAGCACCTGCGCGCCGGGCATGCCGGCGGCGAGCGCCTCGGCATCGCGGCGTTCGGATTCGCTGCCCCAGGGCAGCAGCACGGTCAGGCCCTCGGCATGCAACTTCTGACCGAGGGCATGCCAGTTCGCCACGGGCCAGCGCTTCTTCGCGCCGGCCGTGGCATGGAAACAGACCGCGTACCGAGGCGGCAGCCCGGCCCAGAGCGGATCATCGACATGCAGCGAGGTCGCCGCAGGACCGAAGAAGCGCGGCGGCTCCGGTGGCGTGCCACCCGTGAGCGCGGCACCAAGCAGACGCGAGCGCCGCACCGAATGGGTCTGGCGCGGCACCTTGACTGGCGCGGTATAGAACAGGCGCGATGCCGGCTCGTAGCCGGAACCCTGCGTGGCATTGCCGAGCCCGATCACGGGCGCCCCGGCCGTGCGCGCGGCGGTGCGCGCCACGATGGCGGTCTTCAGCAGGCCCTGGGTCTCGAGCACCGCGTCATAGGGCCGGGCCCGGATCGCGTCGCGCAGCGCGCCGACTTCGGCCCAGGTGTCGCCCTGCCAGAAGCGCTTGCGCCAGCGCCGCAGCGCGAACGGAATCACGCGATGGACGTCCGGCAGCAGCCGCACCAGATCGACATAGCCCTCTTCCACCACCCAGTCGATCTCGGCATCGGGCCAGCGCGCGCGCAGGTCGTGGATGAGGGGCATGTTGTGCACCACATCGCCCAGCGACGAGACCTTGACGACCAGGATGCGCGGCCGGGCCGGCAACGCGAACGGCGCGGTCACGACAAACGGCGCGGCGAGCGGCGCGGCCTGGTTCGACGTTGCGGCGCCGGCCGGCTGCCCCACTTCAGAACGGGAGCTTTGCATCCGGCTTCTCGGCCAGGATCACGCGCTTGAACTCGGCCTGGATGCGCGCCAGCGCGGCATCGTTATCGGCTTCGAAACGCATGACAACCACCGGCGTGGTGTTGGACGGACGCGCCAGGCCGAAGCCATCGGGGTACTCCACGCGCACGCCGTCGATCGTGATGACTTCGCGCGCGCCCTCGAACTTCGCATTGGCGCGGATCTTGTCGAGCAGCGTGAACGCCTCGCCTTCGGCACACTTCAGTTGCAATTCGGGCGTGCAGTTGGAGTTCGGCAGCGCGTTCAGCACGGCGCTCGGGTCGGCGTGGCGCGATAGGATCTCCAGCAGGCGCGCGCCCGTGTAGAGTCCATCGTCAAAGCCGTACCAGCGGTCCTTGAAGAAGACGTGGCCGCTCATTTCCCCGGCGATTGGCGCGCCGGTTTCCTTGAGCTTGGCCTTGACCAGCGAATGGCCGGTCTTCCACATCAGCGGCTCGCCGCCGTGGTCGCGAATCCACGGTGCCAGCTTGCCGGTGCACTTGACGTCGTAGATGACCTGCGCGCCCGGGTTGCGCGAGAGGATTTCCTCGGCGAACAGCATCAGCTGGCGGTCCGGGAAGATGACATCTCCGTCCTTGGTGACCACGCCGAGGCGGTCGCCGTCGCCGTCGAAGGCGAGGCCCAGCTCGCAGTCGGTGTCGCGCAGGCACTGCATCAGATCCTGCAGGTTCTCGACGTGGGCCGGGTCCGGATGGTGGTTCGGGAAATGGCCGTCGACATCGCAAAACAGCTCGACGACCTCGCAGCCGAGCGCCCGGAACAGGTCGCCGACGAAGGCGCCAGCCACGCCGTTACCGGCGTCCAGGGCGATTTTCATCGGGCGGGCCAGCTTGACGTCGCTGACGATACGGTCGAGGTACTGTTGTCGGATATCGACTAGTTTGTATCCGCCACTGCCCTGCGTGTACTTGCCGGCCTCGATGCGCTGGTGCAGCGCCTGGATCTGGTCGCCGTAGATGGCCTTGCCACCGAGCACCATCTTGAAACCGTTGTAGTCGGGCGGATTGTGGCTGCCGGTGACCATGATGCCGGACCCGGCGCGGCGGCCGTCCAGCTCGATATTGGTGCCGAAGTAGACCATCGGGGTGGCGACCATGCCGAGGTCGATCACATCGACACCGGCAGCGCGCAGCCCTTCCACGAGTCCGCCGAGCAGATCCGGGCCGGACAAGCGCCCGTCACGGCCCACGACGACGGTTTTCTCGCCAAGTTCGACGGCGGCGGAGCCAAAGGACAGGCCGATCTGGCGGGCGACCTCGGGCGTCAACGTCTTGCCGACGATGCCGCGGATGTCATAGGCCTTGAAGATTGAGGGGTCAAGTTTCATGTGGCTTCCCGTGTACGAGTTCATGGTGCGATACCGCCCGGAGACTGGCCTGGGCGGGGCGCGGGCAGGGCGCCAAAAAGGTGTATTTTGCCGGATTGTGCAAACCGCGCCAGTTTATAATCACCGGGCTACCTGCAAACCGTCTGCAAACCGGCATTTCTCGCGCGATTCCGTGCCGCCCATCCAACTCTCTTCCGCGTTCGTGCAGAACTTGCCTCCTTCCCGGCCTCGCGTCGCCTTTGTCATCACCAATTCCGAGATCGGCGGCGCCCAATCGCACGTCGCCGACCTCGTGCGCGCGCTGCGGGGCCGCATCGACGCCACGGTGCTGGCGGGCGGTGAGGGACCACTCTTCGCCACCGCGCAGGCCGCCGGGGCACAGACGGCGCGGCTGGCCCTGCTCGACAACGCCATGTCGCCGCTGCGCGCCCTGAAGACCCTGCGCGAACTGATGGCCGCGCTGCGCCATGCCGCACCCGACCTGATTCACGTGCACAGCGCCAAGGCCGGCGCGCTCGGCAGGCTGGCCGGGTGGCTGCTCGGCATCCCGGTCGTCTACACGGTACACGGTTTCGGATTCAAACCCGCCGCGCCGCTGGCACGCCGGTTGGCATCGCGCGTTGCCGAATGGTGCCTGGCACCGCTGGCCGCGCGCCTGATCTGCGTGGCGGATGCGGAGCGAGAACTGGCGCGCAGCCTGCCGATCCCCGCGTCACGTATCAGCGTGATTCACAACGGTATCCCCGACGACGCCGCGCGGGCGCAGCCGGCAGCGCAGCTCACGCGGATCGTGATGGTGGCGCGACTGGCCGCGCCGAAGCGGCCCGATACGGTCATCCGGGCCTTCGGGCAGGCGAAGCTGGGCGATTGCGAACTTGTGATCGCCGGCGCGGGACCGATGCGCGGCGCCATGCAGGCGCTGGCCGACGCCGTCGCGCCCGGCCGGGTACGCCTGCCGGGCAATGTCGCCGACATCCCCGCCCTGCTCGCTTCGGCGCAGGTCTTCGTACTGGCCTCCGACCACGAAGGCTTGCCGCTTTCTGTACTGGAAGCGATGCGGGCAGGCCTGCCGGTGGTGGCGTCGGACTTGCCCGGCATCCGTGAGCAATTTGGCGACATGCCAGACGCGCTGCTCGTGGCTGAGGGCGATGAGGCCACGCTGGCCCGACATCTGTCGATGCTCGCAGGCGACAGCGCGCGCCGCGCCGCCCTCGGCCGGCTGTCTCGCGCCCGATGGGAGCAGGCGTTCGGGATTGGCCCCATGGCGGACGCCACGTGGGCGGTCTATCGGCAGGCGCTTGGCCGGCGGGTGAGCGAGCCCATGCCCACGGAGCGTGCCTGACATGAGCGCCAACAAGGAAGCCGCCCGTCTCGCCGGCACGTCGCGCGCCACGACGGCCAGCCGCGCGTCCGAGACCATCCGCCGCGCCAGCCGCATGCTGTCCTGGGCCGCGCTCGGGCTCGTGCTGTTCGGCCTCAACACGATCGCGGCGGAAACCCTGCACCACGCGGGCATCGTCACCTACGTCTTCACGCGCACGCTGCTCTGGGGCATCGTGCCGTACCTGTGCACGTTCCTGTTGCTGCATCGCTCGCTGCACCTGCCGCCGATCGAGGGCAACAGTCTGGTCGGCATCTCGGCCACGCTGCCGTTTGCCCTACTGCTGTTCGTCTTCGCCGGCTGGCATATCGAGTACTCGCGCGGCGCGCTGCTGCTCGGCTACCTGACCACGCTGGTCTGGAGCGGCATCGGCTACCGGCGCTTCGTCCAGAACTACGTGCCCGTCATCGGCTACACGGACCCGCGCGCGCTGGAACAGCTCGAGGCGATCCTCGCCATGCCCGGCGCCAGCCCGCCGGCACGGATCCGCTTCGATTTCATCCGCTCGATCGAGGATGCCGTGTTTTGTGACGGCCTGATGCTCGACCGCTCGGGCACCGCCGACCCCGAGCGCACGCGCACGCTGGCGCGGCTGAAGATGAGCCACGTCCGCCTGTATTCGGTGGAGCGGATTGGCGAGATGCTGACCGGCCGCGTGGGGCTCGACCATATCGACGAGAACTTCCTGGACGACTACGCGCGCCACTATCTCTACGGCTTTGTGAAGCGTCTGCTCGACATCGCCGCCGTGCTGTGCCTCGTGCCGCTCGCCCTGCCGCTGTCGGCGCTGACCGCGCTGGCCATCCGCCTGGAGCAGCCGGGGCCGGTCCTGTTCCGGCAGGCCCGCGCCGGGCGCTTCGGCGAAGCGTTCACGATGCTCAAGTTCCGCAGCATGAGCGTCCAGTCCGACGCCACGGCGCGCTTCGCGGCGCGCCAGGATGCCCGCGTCACGCGCGTGGGCCGCGTGATCCGCAAGTATCGGCTGGACGAACTGCCGCAGTTGTGGAACGTGCTGATGGGCGACATGAGCCTGATCGGCCCGCGCCCCGAGCAGGTGCCGATGGTCGACACCTTCGCCGAGACGATTGCCTACTATCCGTACCGGCACCTCGTGCGCCCCGGGCTGTCCGGCTGGGCGCAGGTGCAGCAGGGCTATGTCGGCACGCATGAGGAAACCGTCACCAAGCTGAGCTATGACTTGTACTACGTCAAGCATTGCTCGTTCGCGCTCGATTTGCTGATCGTGGTCAAGACGCTGCGCACGCTGCTGACCGGCTACGGAGCCCGCTGATGGCGCCAGCCACCATGCGGATCCTGCTGATCACGACTGGCCTCAAGGTGGGCGGCGCCGAGCATCAGGTCGTGGCGCTGGCCCGTGCCTTCCTGGCGCTCGGGCACGCGGTGGCGATCCTGAGTCTGTCGCCGGGCCGGGAGATCGACATACCTGCCGGCGTCGAGGTCTTCGAACTGAACATGCGTAAGACACCCGGCGGCATGGCCAGCGCGTTGGCGCAGGCGCGCACGCTGGTACGGAAATGGCGACCGGACGTCATGCATGCCCACATGGTCCACGCCAACCTGTTCGGCCGACTGCTGACACGCCTCGTCGATAGCCCACCGCTGGTCTGCACCGCGCACAGCTTCCGCGAAGGCGGCACGATGCGGATGCTGGCCTACCGGCTGACCGACCGGTGGGCCGCGCTGACCACCCACGTGAGCCAGGACGGCCGCATCGGCATGATCGCCGCCGGGGCGGTGCCGGACGACCGCATTGTCGTCGTGCCCAACGGCATCGACGTCGAACGATTCCGGCCCGATCCGGCGCTGCGCGATGCCACCCGCGCCAAGCTGGGCCTCGCGCCGGATACACGGATGATCCTCAATGTCGGCCGGCTGGCGCCGGAGAAGGCCCAGGATCTACTGATCCGTGCGTTTGGCCAGCTGCCGCCCGCCGCGCGGGTGCACCTGCTGATCGCGGGCGGCGGCGCGCTCACCGAGGCGCTGGCCCGGCAGATCGCAACGCAGGGGCTCACATCGTCAGTCACCCTCCTCGGCCCACGTGACGACATCCCTGCCCTGCTCAACGCGGCCGACTTGTTCGTCCTGTCATCGAATATCGAAGGGCTGCCCATGGTGCTGGTGGAGGCGCTGGCGTGCGGATGCCCGGTGGTGTCGACCGACGCACCCGGCGTGGCCGAAGTCCTGCGCGACCAGGGCGTGATTGTGCCGCGCGGCGACGCAGCGGCGCTTGCCGGCGCGATGGCCGAAGCCCTGCGCGCGGGTCGCGGTACCCCGGCACAGGCGGCGGCCCGGCGCGAGCGCGTGCTGTCCGCGTTTTCGATCGACAGCATCGCCCGACGCTGGCTGGCGCACTACGCCAGCCTGACGCACGGCGCGCGTGCCAACCCGGCGGAGACCGCGTGATGCATCGGCGCATCGCGGGCAATGTGCTGTGGATGCTGGCCGAGCGCGGCCTGCAGGTGGGCATCGGGATTGGCGTGGTGGCCATGCTGGCGCGCGCGCTCGGGCCGGCCGGGTTCGCACATTTCCAGTACGCCCAGTCGGTGGTGCTGATTGCCGCGTCGCTGGCGCTGGTGTGCGGTGCGGAGGTGGTGGTGCCGCGTCTCGTGGCGACGCCGCCGGACGCCCAGGGCCGCATCATCGGCCATGCGTTTGTGCTGCGTCTTGGCGGTGGCGTGGCGGGGTACTTGCTGATGTGTGCGTACCTGGCGCTGACATCGCCTCCGCCGGAGATCTGGCACGCGGCGCTGTGGCTCGGCGTGGCCATCCTCGTGCGCGAGCCCTTCGGCGTGGTCAATGCGTGGATGCAGGCCAACACCAACAACCGGCCCGGCGCCTTGGCGAGCCTCGCCGCGCTGTCCGTCAAGGCCACGCTGGTCGGCGGGCTGTTCGCCGCGGGCGTGACCACGGTGTCGGGCTACGCCACGGCGTTCGCGCTCGAGGCCGTGCTTCTGGCCGCACTGCTCGCGGCCTATTACCTGACCCGGGCGCCCCGACAGCCCTTGACCTGGCAGGCGAGCCAGGCGCGCGAGTTGTTTTCGGCGGGCGCCTTGTTCTGGGTCAGCTTCATCCTGATGATGGGCGCGCGCCGGGTTGACCAGCTCGTGCTCCAACCGACGGTGCCGGTGGCGGACTTCGGCGCCTATGCGGCGTGCATGCAGCTGCTGGATAATTTTTCGATGCTCGCGACCATCCTCGTAGCGGGCATCGCCCCCAGCTTCGTCTATGCGCGCACGGCGTTTGCGGAGGCTCACGCGAACATCGGCCGGATTGCGGCGGCGCTGGGCGCGCTCGGGCTGGTCGGTGGCCTGGCGATTGCCGCGTGCGCGCCGTGGATCGTCCGCCTGCTCTATGGCAGCGCCTTCGAGGCCACGGTGACGCTGCTACGGGTGGCCGCCGTGGCATCTGCGCTCGTCTTCGCGGACGTCGCCCTGACCCTGCTGGCGGTCTACCTGCGCCGCCCGCGCTGGGTGGCGATGAAGTGGGCGCTGGTGCTGGCGACGACGCTCGCCTTCGATCTGGCGGTCATCCCCCGGTTCGGCAACTGGGGCGCGATTGCGGGCTATGTCCTGGGCAACGGTGTCGCGGTGATCGTCGGCATGGCCCTGTGGTGGCGCAACCGCCCCGTTCGCGACATGGCAGCGGCGTGAGCGGCACCGCCCTGCCCTCCGTCTGTTTCCTGACTGGCACGCTGAACGCGTTTGCAGGTGCGGAGCGGATGACAGCGGTGATCGCCAATGCGCTGGCGGAGCGCGGGTACCGGGTGCACATCCTGAGCCTGTGGGACCGGGCCAGCGTGTTTCCCCTGCACGCCGATGTGCAGCATCATGCACTGTTCGAGCATCGGCCGTCGTTCAAGACAGCGTATCTGTCGACAGTCCTTGGCATCCGGCGCTTTGTGCGGGAACACGGCATTGATGTGCTGATCGAGGTCGACACGATGCTGGCGCTGTTCACGGTGCCGGCCACCGTTCGTATTAACGTCCGCAGGATTGCGTGGGAACACTGCCATTTCGATGAGGATCTGGGGCGGCGGGCCCGGCGGGTCGCGCGCCGGCTCGCGGCACGGACCGATGAAGCGGTGGTGGTGCTGACGCAGCGGGACAAGGATCGATGGATGACCGCGCTACGGCCGCGCTGTGCGTTGCACGTCATCGGCAATCCCCTGCCATTCCCGATTCCCACAGTAGGCGCGCCGGGCGACACCCAGACCGTACTGGCCGTGGGCCGACTCGTCCCGGAGAAGGGCTTCGATCTGCTACTTGAGGCGTGGGCAACCGTGATCCGCAGCCATCCCGCGTGGCGGCTCGTCATTGTCGGGGAGGGCGTTGCCCGACAGACCCTTGAATTGCAGCGGCAAAGGCTTGGGCTCGAGCAAACCGTCGCATTGCCCGGCGCCAGCGCGAATGTCGAAGCTTTCTATCGGAATGCCTCGATTTTCTGCCTAAGCTCCCGATTTGAAGGATTCGGTCTCGTTCTTCTGGAGGCCATGGCTTTTGGACTGCCAGTCCTGTCCACCGACTGCGAAACCGGTCCCAGGGAAATCATCGAAAATGGCAGGAACGGGATACTGGTCGCAGTAAATAGCGCGCCCGCGCTCGCAGAGGGAATGCTTCGGCTTATTGAAAATGAAGATTTACGGCGCACCCTGCAGACGCAAAGCCGCGCGGAGGCGCATGGCCGGAGCACCGCGGCGATTGTCAGCCAATGGGAAAATCTGTTGAATTCGCCGCTTCGCTGAGCCCTGGGGAATTCCCGGCACGACTTGCTTACAAAATGGCCCATAGCGGAACAAATGTATCGCTCGCCGCATGAAAGAGTCGGGCTACAATCGCTGCCATATTAAGGAATACAAGAGATTACCCGCATGACTGACCTGTCGTCCCCCCCGCAAAGCCAGGCGCCCGTGACGCCATTGGGGTTGTTAATGAAGAACTCGAAACTGATTGTTGCGCTTGGCCTGGTCGGTGCGCTTGCAGGGTTGGGCGCTTCGCAGGTTGTCAAGCCACGTTGGGTAGCCAAGCTGACGGTCCAGATCGGCCAGTTGGCCAGTGCCAATCAGGGGAGCATGACATTCCGACTGCTCGAGAACCAGTTGACGGCGGCCGACAGGTACAACCTCCCAGCTTCCAGGCTGCAGGTCGTCCAGGCAATGGGCCTGCCGTCGCCGTCCGCGAGCCCGGAAGCCAGGCTCGTCTTCGACTCGCTGCGCGCATCGACGGGAAAAAGTCCCGATGTCATCAGCCTGCAGGTCTCGGGATACAGCCGTGGGCAGGCGCTGAGCGCCATGGCCGCGTCGTACAAGGTCTTGTCTACCGAGCACAGCAAGTTGTTCGATCCCACGTACAACCAGATGAAAGCTGAGTTGGACGACGTCAACGCAAAGCTTGACGGTGCGGAAAAGGAATACAACCAGAGCCTGCAATCGCTGAAAGGCAGCGTCGCGAAAGGTACGGGCAATGCGGCTCAGGATGTCCTGGTCACGAATCTCGCCACCGTCATCAACGGCCGGATACTGGATCTGAAGCGGCTGGCCACCCAGCTGCGGGATGCCCTGGCGCCCAGCCGCACCTACCCGACACGCATGCTGGGCGAACTCTTCGTACCGGACGAACCCAACACCCCGGGTCCGGCACTGTTGATCGCCTCCGGCACGGCACTGGGCCTGGCGCTGGGTGCCCTGATTGCCTTCCTGCGTCGGTCCAAGGCCCTTTAACTCGCGTGCGCAAGGCTGGCCCGGCCGCGGCAAACACCTCTGGCCCAGCCTTGCAACGCAATCTTCAGGTCGTCACCGCATCCGCCGCATCGGCCGCCGCAGGCGGCGCGGCCGGATCGCCAAACCCATGCACCTGCTGACCCAGGATCTCGCGAATCACCGCGTGATCAGTGTGTTCCGCCGCGACGCGTAGCTCGGCCAGTACCGGCGCGAAAGCTTCCCACGCCACGAAGACCTCACGGGCCTTCATGATGCGCGCGTGCATGGTGGGTTCGGGGTTGTCGCCGATCAGCAGTTCTTCATAGAGCTTCTCGCCCGGGCGCAGCCCCGTCACGAGGATCTCGACATCGCCGCCCGGTTGGTCGGCGTCACGCACCGCCAGGCCCGATAGCTGGATCATGCGGCGCGCGAGGTCCATGATCTTGACCGACTGGCCCATGTCGAGCACGAATACCTCGCCGCCATGTGCCATCGCGCCGGCCTGCAACACCAGTTGCGCGGCCTCCGGAATCGTCATGAAAAAGCGCGTAACGTCTTCATGCGTGACGGTCAGCGGCCCGCCTTCGGCTAGCTGCCGACGGAACAGCGGCACCACGCTGCCGCTGCTGCCCAGCACGTTGCCGAAACGCACCATCGCAAAGACTGTCCGGTTTGGCACTTCCTGGCCTTCCCGCCGATCGAGCAATCCGAAGTCGACCGACTGGCTGGCTGACATGGCCTGCAGCACCAGTTCCGCCATGCGCTTCGAGGCGCCCATCACGTTGGTGGGGCGCACCGCCTTGTCGGTCGATACCAGCACGAAATACTCGACCGCCGACTCCATGGCCGCCCGCGCCATGTTCAAGGTGCCGAAGACATTGTTCATGATGCCTTCGGCCGCATTGCACTCGACCAGTGGCACATGCTTGTAGGCTGCGGCGTGATAGACCGTCGCGGGCCGGTACAACTCGCAGATCTCGCGCAACCGCCGCAAATTCGCCACGCTGGCGAGCAACGGTACGAGTTCGACTTCCAGCCCATGCTCCGCCAGCATCCGCTCCAATTCCTGATGGATCGAGTACAGGCCGAACTCGCTATGTTCGAGCAGCACCAATTGCCGCGGCCGCTCCAGCACGATCTGGCGGCAAAGCTCGCTGCCGATGCTGCCGCCGGCGCCCGTCACCAGCACTGTCTTGCCGGACAGGTTGCGCGCCATCAAGGCCGCATCGGGCGGCACCGGCGAGCGGCCGAGCAAATCCTCGATGTCCAGTTCCTGGAAGTCCCGGATCGTGACGCGCCCGGCAGCCAGGTCGGCCATGCCCGGTAGCGTGCGGACGTGCACCGGCAGGTTCCTTAGCTTGTCGATCACCGCATTGCGCTGCGCGCGGCCCATCGATGGAATGGCAAGCAGGATATCCGTCACGCCCATGCGCTCGACCGCATCCGCCACGTCATCGGGCCCCATGATGTCGAGTCCGTTGATGGAACGGCCAATCTTGGCGGGATCGTCGTCGATGAATCCCAGCAGTAGGTACTGCCGTCCCACGGCCAGCGCCGAGACGGTCTGCACGCCGGCTTCGCCCGCGCCATAGATCAGCAGGCGTCCCTCGTGAAAGTGCGCCTTGGCCGCCGTGCCCGCCAGCCAGAACCGCGCCATGGCCCGGCTGGCACCGACCAGCAACAGGAACAGAATGGGCTGGATGAGCCCCACGCTTCGCGGCACGCCGTCGAGCTTCAGCAGCAGCAGCGCGGCGAAGAACAGCGCACCGTAGAAGGCCACCGCCTTGGCGGTGCTCGCCAGCGCGGCCATCCCCGTATAACGGAAAATCGCCCGATACAGGCCAAGCCGGACAAAGACCGGGAAGGCCAGCAGCGGCGCCAGCAGGTAGACATACTGTTGCTGGAGGATCGGCAGGCCCGCCTGGTCAATGCGCAGATAGAAAGCCAGCCAGACCGATATCAGCGCAAGAATCAGGTCCAGGCCGACGACGACCAGGCGCTTGGCCGCGCGAGGCAGCGCAAGCAGCGGAACTGTCAGGCTTTTCACAGACCGGCCCGCCCCAGGACTTCAGCCAGCACAGCGCACGTCTTTTCGATCTCGGCGCCGGTCAGCGTGGGATGCACGAGGAACATCAGGCTTTCCTCGCCCATAGCACGCGCCACGGGCAACCGCTCGGCCGGCCGCCAGCCGGTATCGTCGAACGCGCGCTCGAGATAGACCTCGGAACACGAGCCCTGGTAGCAGGGTACGCCGGCGTCGACGACTTCCTGCACGATGCGGTCGCGCGTCCAGCCAGCCGCCAGGCGGTCCGATTGGACGTAGAGGTAGCACTTGTAGTGCGCATGCACATCGCCCGCCGCGAGTTCCGGCACGCGCACGACGGCGAACGGCTTCGCCGCGGCCTGAATCGCCTCGGCATGCGCGGTGCGGAGTGCCGTCCACTCTGGCATCCGGCGCAGTTGGATGCGGCCGATCACGGCCTGCATCTCGAGCATGCGCCAGTTGGTGCCGAAGCTCTCATGCAACCAGCGGAAGCCCGGCGGATGCTGGCGCTCGTAGACGGCCTCGTAGCTCTTCCCGTGGTCCTTGTAGGCCCACATGGCGCGCCAGACGGCTTCGTCGTTGGTGGTCACCATGCCGCCTTCGCCGCCGGTCGTCATGATCTTGTCCTGGCAGAAGCTCCAGGCACCGATATGGCCGATCGAGCCAACGCTGCGTCCCTTGTAGCGGGCGCCGTGTGCCTGGGCGCAGTCCTCGATGACCTTGAGGTCATGCCTGGCTGCCAGCGCCATGATCGGATCCATATCACAGGGCCAGCCCGCCAAATGCACGCAGATAATCGCCTTCGTTCGCGGCGTCAGCACCGCTTCGATGGTCTGCGCCGAGATGTTGCCACTGTCGCCATCGACGTCCGCGAAGACCGGCGTGGCACCCGCATTGACGACGCAGGACACGCTTGCAATGAACGTGCGGGGCGCCACGACGACTTCGTCGCCAGGTCCGATGTCCAACCCCTTGAGGGCCAGGTCCAGCGCGAGCGTGCCATTACCCAGGGCAATCGCGTAGCGCGTGTCGGCCCATTCCGCAAACTCCTTTTCGAATTCGCGGCATTCGTTGCCCGTCCAGTAGTTCACCTTGTTCGAAAGGAGGACCTGGTGTACCGCATCGGCCTCTTCCTTGGTGAAGCTTGGCCATTGAGAGAATGGAGTATTCAGCATAGCTATATCAGCGTTCAGAGGTTGCCCCACCAGCCCGTCGGTGCATTCTTGTCATGCTTTCGCGCGACGCGGGCCACTTTTATTTGATCTGACCCCTTGCCGGAATCCCGACAACGGTCGCCCCGTCCTTCACGGGTCCAACAACTACGGCACCGGCGCCAATCATGGCGCCGGTGCCGATTTCAATTCCCTGGCGCACCGCTGCGCCCACGCCAATCCACGAGGAGGCACCCACCCGGACGCCGCCGCTGAGGTTGGCCCCCGGGCTGACGTGGACACCGTGCGCCAACGTACAGTCATGGTCGATCGTCGCACCGGTGTTGACGATGCATGCCTCTCCGATGACGGCGTCGGCATTGACCACGGCGCCCGCCATGACCACCGTGCCGGCGCCCAGCGCCGCAAAACGGCTCACGCAGGCGCGCGGATGCACGACCGTGGCCAACGGAATACCCGCCGCGGCCAGCGCCTGCTGCTTCTCCCACCGGATCTGGCAGTTGCCGATCGACACGATGGCGGCATCGAACGAATCCGCCCCGGCCAACATGGCGGCCAGATCGCCGATCACCGGCCAATGGCGATTGTCTTCCCGCTCTGGCCAGGCATCGTCGAAAAACACAACGCTGCGCCACCCGGCGGCCAGTGCGGCATCCGCCACGACCTTTCCGTGGCCACTTGCACCAAACAGGGCGAGGCGGTCCATCGTCATGGCTTCTTGCCTGTGAATTTTGGCATCGTGGCATTGTCGGCCGCGCTGATACCTTCACGGATCAGTACTTTTCGCACCGTCAGCCAGAGTATCCGGATGTCCAGCCACAGGCTTTGATGATCGACATACCAGACATCGAGCGCGAACTTTTCATCCCAGCTCAAGGCATTGCGGCCGTTCACCTGCGCCCATCCGGTCACACCCGGGCGCACGTCATGCCGGCGCGCCTGCTCCGGTGAGTACAGTGGCAGATACTCCATCAACAGCGGGCGCGGGCCTACCAGACTCATGTCGCCCTTGACCACGTTCCAGAGTTCGGGCAGTTCATCCAGGCTCGTGGCGCGCAGGAACCGTCCGAAGGACGTCAGGCGCTCCGAGTCGGGCAGCAACTGTCCGTCGGCACCCCGGGCGTCGGTCATCGTCCGGAACTTCACCATCTCGAAAGGCTTGCCGTGCCGGCCAGGTCGCGTCTGCCGAAAGAAAACCGGGCTGCCGAGCCGGCTGCGAACCATCCAGATCAGGATCAGCAAGGGAACACTCAGCATGAGCAGCGCGAGGACCGCAAGGATCAGGTCAACCAGGCGTTTCATCGGATATCCATTTCCGCGAGCATGACCGCGTTCACCTTCTGCACATCATATTTCGCCTCGGCGATCTCGCGCGACCGTTGTCCCATGTGTTGCGCCAACCCGGGCTCCTCGAGGAACCTCAGCATGGCGGCCTCCAGTTCGTCGACCGACTTGACCTGCACGAGGAAGCCGTTGTCGCCGTCGACGACGGTCTCGCGGCAGCCAGGCGCATCGGTGGTGATGACCGCCCGCCCCATCGCCATCGCCTCGAGCACGGTGCGCGGCGTGCCTTCCCGGTACGACGGAAGCACGTACACCGTGCTGGCCGCAATCGCGGGGCGGACGTCACTCAGCTTGCCCAGATACTCCACCACGCCGTCCCTGACCCATTCGTCGAGTTCGGACTGAGCAATGGCATTCGGATTCGAATCGATCCAGCCAACCACGCCAAACGAGGCATCCGACCGCTTGGCGCGGATACGCCGTGCCGCCGCCGCGTACTCCCGTACGCCCTTGTCGCCCAACAAGCGCGCGATCAGCAGGAAGCACGTGGTGCCGACGGGTAGCGGCGCCGTAGCAAAGCTCGACACATCCACGCCCGAACCGTTCACGACGCAGGACGGCACATTCGCCGGCAGGATGTCACGCTGCAGGAACAGGTCCCGGTCGTCGGGGTTCTGAAAGAACACCTTGTCTACGCGCCCCAGCGCCAGCGCATACAGGCGTTGTACCAGGGCGCGCATCCCGCCCCGTCCACTCTCCTGCTGGAACGCATAACCAAGCCCCGTGATCAGGGCGAAACGCCGTGGCACGCCGGCTAGCCACGCGGCGAGCGTGCCATATATCACCGGCTTTATAGTGTAGCCCATGACATATTGGGGTCGAATGCGGCGCATGAGCCGGAAGAGTGCGAACATCGTCCCCAGATCGGCAACCGGATTCGTGCCGGTCCGCTCCATCGGGATATCGTGCACGTTCAGACCTTGCGCCTCCAGTCGCGCCCGGACCGGATCGCCGGGCGGCAATCCCGGCGCCGCCACGTGGACGTCCAGGCCCTTCGCCTGCAGGGATGCGATCAGCGGTGCGCGAAATCCCGTCAGCGATTCCGCGAAGCTTGCAATCATCAGGAATTTCAAGCCACGCTCTCCGCCAACATGACCGACGACGACTCCTTCTCGAGCCAGGCCTGGAACATCAGCACGCACCACAACGGGTGCTGCCAATTGCGCTGGCCACTCAAGTGCTCCTGCCACTTCTGCCGGATCGGTGCCGGATTCAGGTAGCCCTCACGACGCAGCCGGGAAGCATCCAGCAGATCCTCGGCCCACTCGCGCAAGGGGCCGCGCAGCCAACTGTCGATGGGCACACCGAAGCCCATCTTCGGGCGCTCGATCAGCGCTTGCGGGACATGCCGATACAGCACTTGGCGCAGCGCCCATTTGGTGGTGTAGCGCGATCCCTCCGGCCGGAGCTTGTAGGCGAGCGGCAATTGCCAGGCGAACTCTACGACCCGGTGATCGAGGAAAGGCACGCGCGACTCCAGGCTGCGGCCCATGGCGGCTCGATCAACCTTGGTGAGAATGTCGTCCGGAAGATACGTCAGCATGTCGAGCGCCATCATGCGCTCCACTTCGCCAAGCGCCTCAAGCTCAGCCCCCACCGTGCCCAGCAGCGTGGCGGGCTCTTTCCCGCCGATCACAATCGCATTCGGATCCTGCCACTGCGAGACCATGCCGCGATAGAGGTCGGCGGCCGACCGGGCGGCCATGACACCGGCGCCCTTGTGGATCTTTTCGCCGATATTGGCCCACCGCGATGCGCCGGGAATGCTGGTCGCCAGGCTGTTGAGCCGCTCTGGCGACGGCCGGGTCAGGACCCATGCCATCGCCGAGCGAAGGCCCGATGGCAAGGTGGCCAGCCGGCTCCAAAGCTGGGCGGTAATCTGGTAACGGTTGTAGCCGGAAAACAGCTCGTCACCCGCATCGCCGGACAGCGACACGGTCACGTGTTCCCGTGCCAGCGCGCTGACCAGGTAAGTCGGAATCTGCGAGGAATCCGCGAACGGTTCGTCGTAAAGCGTCGGCAGGTTCGGGATGACGCCCAGCGCCTGCTCCGGCGTCACATACAGCGACGTGTGTTCCGTCCCGAGATGCCTGGCGACGGCCGCGGCATGCTCCGCTTCGTTATAGATGCCTTCCTCGAAGCCAATCGTGAACGTCTTGACCGGCCGGGAAGATTGCGCCTGCATCAGCGCGACTACCGTGGACGAGTCGATGCCGCCGGACAGGAATGCGCCGAGCGGCACGTCGGCCATCATCTGACCGCGAATGGCGGTGCGAAGCACGGCTTCCAACGCCTCGACGGCTTCGGCCGGACTTCCGGCAAATGGCTCGCGGGCGCCCCGCAAAGCCGTCTCCACACCCGACCAATAGGCGCGCGGCTGGCCTTCACGGTTGGCGGCAGACACCTCCAGCAGATGCCCCGGAAGCAGCTTGCGAATCCCCTGGAAGATCGCATGGTCGCCGGGGACGTTGTTGTGCCGCATGAAAAGACTCACGGCATCGCGATCGATCTTCCGCTCGAAAGCGGGATGCGCATGAAGCGCCTTCAGTTCGGATCCGAAGAGAAACGCGCGCGCCGAGCCGGTGCCTTGCCACCCGTAGTAGAGCGGCTTCTCCCCCAAGCGGTCACGCCCCAGCGTCAGCACGCGGTCCTGGCGGTCCCATACCGCGAACGCGAACATGCCCACGGCCTGCTTCACAGTGGCCTCGATGCCCCAGGCATCGAAACCGGCCAGCAGCGTCTCGGTGTCCGAATGGCCGCGCCAGACCGGTGCCACGCCAGCCTTCTCAAGGCTCGCGCGGAGGTCCATATGGTTGTAGATCTCGCCGTTATAGGCGATCACATAGCGGCCGCTCGCGGCCGCCATCGGCTGGTGCCCGGCTGGCGACAGATCCACGATGGCGAGCCGTCGATGGCCGAAGCCCACCGGCAAATCGGCATCCGTCCAGGTGCCGCCGTCGTCCGGACCACGGTGCCGGATCCGGTTCGCCATTGCTTCGAGCAGCGCGGACCGGTCCGCCTGGGCGGCAATATTGCCGCCGAAAAATCCTGCAAATCCACACATGGTCAACTCGCTCCGGCTTGCTTCAGAAGTCGCGCCAGGCGCGGCGCAACACATTGGACGCTGTACTCCCGCTCCACGCGATCGCGTCCCGCCTGACCCATGGCATGGCGCATGGCGCCGTCATCGAGCAGGGTCTCGAGGGCGCGCTCCCATGCCTCGGGACCATCGGCCAGATATCCGTTCTCTCCGTCGCGCACGATCTGCTCGTTCACGCCGATTGGCGAGGCCACCACCGGCAATCCGCAAGCCATGTACTGGATCAGCTTGTAGCCGCACTTGCCGCGCTCCCATGGCGAATCCCGCAGCGGCATGATGCCGACCTGGCAACTTGCGATCGATGCCACCTCGGACGCCTCCGTCCACGGCACGCACTCCACATCCACGCCAGACATCGACACTTCCGCGCCGATGACGCGCAGCTTGAAAGGACGACGCGCGGCCAGCCGCTGCAGCGGTGCCTCCAGGGCACCCAGATAGGCGGCGGTGGTCGGCGAACCGATCCACACGATGCGGGGCACGGCATCCGCTTCCGCAGTGCGGTCATGCAGTGGGTAGCGATCGAGATCGATGACCGTCGGCACGACTTCCACCCATTTCGCCCCGGCGTCCCGCGCACGTTGGGCGAGGTACTCGTTCCCGGCTGTCACCAGCGCTGCGCCCGCCATGATGGCGTCGATGCGGCGCCCCAGTACGCGTCGCACCACGCCCAGACGGTGCAGGTCGTAGTTGTGGAAGAGCGCGTCGTCATAGTCCAGCACGTACGGCACGCCGCGCAGCATGGCCCGTTCAATCGACGCCGGAAACCATGGCAACGCCTCCTTCTCGATCCACACCACGTTGGCATGCTTGCGCCGGCCCATGGAGCGCATCCGCGCGCCATATGCTGCGATCATCGCGCCACGCTGGTAGCCTCCGGCGTGGTACTTCCGCGCCAGCATGGCATCGCCCAGCAATGCCTGGCTTTCGCTCTCGAGCCCCGCCTCGCTGAACCACGGAAGGAACTGGAGCATGCGCAGCCGCGAGGATGCGCCGAGGCGGCCATAGCGCGTGAGCAGCAGCACTTTCATCGCTTGGACGCCCTGAGGACCTGCGGCAGGGAACGGGCAAGCATGCCGTATCCGCGCAGCGTATTGCGGATATCCTGCATCCCCCCTCGGGCTGCCGAGAACACCGTACGCGTCAGCGGCTCGACCACCACCGTCACCGCAAGCAATGCCCAGGCAGCGGCACGGGAGTAATGCTTGAAGCCGTACAACAACCGGCTACGCAGCGAATAGAAGAGGCGCGTCGCCTTGATCTGGCGCGAGGTTCCCCCGCCGGCATGGAACGCCTGTGCTTCCGCCAGGAACATGATGCGGCCGCCGGACTGGTGCACGCGCAACGACAGGTCGAGGTCTTCAAGGTAGACGAAGAATCGTTCGTCGAATCCACCGATCGATTCGAATACGCTGCGACGGATCAGATAGAACGCGCCGATTACGTGATCCACCTCTCGCGTGGACGCGTGGTCCCAGTCGCTCATATGGTGCCGGCAGTCCCGCAGCCATGGCAGCCGGTCGAGACCGACCGCGGCCGCAGAGAACATGCCGAGCGACGGGAACCGCGCGCAGGCGCGCTGGATATGGCCAGTCTCGTCGATGAGCTGGATACCCGTCACGTGGACATCGGCATTTTCCCGGCGCTGCATGTATTCAAGCGGAAGGGAAAGTGAATTTTCGAACAGCCTGGTATCCGGATTCAGGAACAGCACCATTTCGGCACTCCCCATGCGCGCGCCCTGATTACACGCGGCGCCAAATCCCCGGTTTTCCGTATTGCGCACGAAGTGAATCGGGAATACCCAATCCTTGCGCTCGGCAACCAGCTCCAGCGAATTGTCCACGGAAGCGTTATCGACAATGGCAACTGACGCGACGTGACCATCCGCATGTTCCTGCAGACTCAGCATCGCCTCCAGCAACTGCGTGCCGGACGACCAGTTCACGATAACGATATCGATTTTATTCATCCCAGTAGCAACGGATCGTAAACAGTCATGGCGTAAAAATTCAGCATACCGCTCCCCAACGCGAACATGACTGCCAGCAGCTTGATCACATTGGACTCTGAACGAAAGGCCTTGAGAATATATATTAAAACAAACACCGAAAGCAGTTCCCGGAATCGGGCGGCGATAATGGGAAACTCAAGCATCGAGAAATGAATTGCCACGCTCATCAGCATGCCGATTACGGCATACTGCATCGCCACGTCATTTTCCTTCCACAAATATAGGGCCGCCGCCATCAATGCCATATCGAGCAGGAAGGGCAAGGGCACTACCGTGGAGGAAACTTCCACGTCAAGATACGTCGCGAGGACCGGAAAGAACGACTGGAACTCCGCGAACAGCGTTTGCCGGAACAGCACACCGACGACAAAGACTGCCATCAGGAGCCAGACCGAAATCCGGAATGGCAGGCGCCCAAGCAGATAAACTGCCAGCAGCACAATCGCCGAATAGTGGAAAGTCACCGCCATGCAGAGGAGGAGAAACTCACTCGCCTTGAGCCGTCTTTCGTCCTTGCGCCAGAACACGAAGAACGCAATGGCAAACGCGACTGATGCCCGCAGGACGGTCATCTCGAACAGGATGAAATACCTGCTCAGATAAAAAAACACCAGCACTGCGATGAGGCCCAGCGTCAGTTCCGTGCCCCGGACGGCCGCCCCCTTCAGCATGATGCAGAACGCGCAGATCGTGCCGTATATCGCCACATTGCCCAGCCCGAGACTCACCAGCCAATACACCAGGGCCGTAAACCCGAACTCAAAACGGGTATCGATATCGAACAGCCCATCGCTGGAACGCACCAGTTCGAAGAACTCAAGATAATTCGGGTAATCGCGACTGATACCGAGGAACTGATAGCCGGCCAATAGCCCGAGAATGACCGCCATCACGCCCACGAACGCGATTCCGGCTGCTCGCAGTCCCTCTTCGTAAGGCTTTTCGTTCACTTTGCGTGCCTCACCAGTAGCTTCAGGCCCCACGCGTCCACGCACATCCGCAAAGACCAGGCGATGGCGGCGCCGCTGACGCCAAACGCCTTGGTCAGCGCCAGCAGCGTCGCGATATACAGCGGCACCTCGACAAGGTGCAGCATCGCCGTAGCGCGGGTCCGCCCGCGTGCGTGCAGCAGGGCAAAGTACATCGATCCCACCGCGTTCGCGAGCACGCCGATACAAAGGATTCGGCCGACGGCGACTGACGCTGGATCGACAGGATGTCGCAACCACAACGTCAGGAGCTCCGGCAGGATGGCTGCCAGGACGACCAGCCCCGCCAGCATTGCGCCCACGACGCGGATAAGCCAAAGCCGGAACAGCCGTGCCGCCCCGTCTGGGTCGCTGACCAGGAGGCGGCTGATTGCCGGAAACGCCACGGTTGTCACAGCACTCGACAGTATAAGCGTCTGAACCGTTACTTCGTAGGGAATCACGTACGTCGTCACCGCGGCAGCACTGATGATCGCCGCGATCAGGAAACGGTCAGCCTGGGTCAGCAAGGGACTCAGGATGCTGCTGATGGTATACCAGCCGCCGAACTGGAACAGTTGCCTGGCGACCGGCCGCCCATAGACGCCCTTCGGGGCGCCGGGAGGCAGGCATTGGAGCGCGAAGCTGCGATAGAACCACAGCGCTATGGCCCGGGACACCACGAGACTGGCGATCAGCAGGTCGACGCGCGAGGTGAACAGCGAGATCACATAGGGCAGGCCGAAATTCGCCGCTCCCAGCAGGATCCGCAGCACGCTGATGTTCCGGAAGCTCAGGTAGGCTTCGCTCACGCCCCGGTAGGTCGCGCTCACTGCCTGCATGGGCAGCGCCAGTCCCAGCAGGAGGATGGCCGAGCGAATCTCCGTTTGCGACACCTCGCTGGCATTCACCAGGCGCCCTACCCCCAGCCAGGCCGCCAGCATGATCAGCAGCATGCCCACACCGCCCGTGACCAGGGTCAGCCGCGTGGCGGTTGCCACGACGTCCGGAATGGCACCTTCCTGATGGCCGTCCCGCAGGGCAGACACCCGCTGCGTCGTGGCGCGGCCAATGCCGAGATCCAACGCCCCCGCATAGCCGATCAGCCCCCACGCCAACGCGAGCAGGCCAAAGCGCTGACTTCCGAGTCCCGCCAGCAGATGGGGGACGGTGACCGCCGCGATCAGCAGCGGCAGCCCTAGCCCAAACAGATTCCAGGAGATGTGTGATGCGCGCATCTAATTATTTGTGTGATCGCTCATCTCCGTCCATCGACGAAGCCCCGGTCGCGGCACCGACCACCATGGCAGACATCCGACCCAAATCAGCGCTTTGCCTGCGTGCGCTGCCGGTTCACGTACCAGCCCATGGCCTCGTGCAGGCCGTCACCGATGCGGTGCGTCGGCGCGTAGCCCAGCAGCGATACGGCCTTGCCGACGTCCGCCTGGCTATGCCGTACATCGCCGGCACGAAAGTCGCGATACGCCGGTTGCACGTCAGCATCGACGCCGAACGGCCCGAGATTGGTCCGCAGCGACGCAAACAATTCGTTCAGCGTCGTGCGATCACCCACTGCGACGTTGTAGACCTGGTTTGTAGCCTCTTCGCTGGTGGCCGTGGCGGCCAGCAGGTTCGCCTGGACGGCGTTGGCCACGTAGCAGAAATCGCGGCTGGTCTCACCGTCGCCGTTGATGTGCACGGTTTCACCATCCAGCAGCGCGGCCGTCCACTTCGGAATGACTGCCGCATAGGCAC
Source organism: Cupriavidus sp. 05T42 (assembly GCF_056396345.1). Lineage (NCBI taxonomy): Bacteria > Pseudomonadati > Pseudomonadota > Betaproteobacteria > Burkholderiales > Burkholderiaceae > Cupriavidus > Cupriavidus sp. 05T42. Next base: position 111,903 of record NZ_JBFTLH010000002.1, on the reverse strand, counting down.
CATCCGGGTCCTGGCGCGCGCCGAACACATTGAAATAGCGCAGGCCGATGGTACGGAACCCATAGCAGCGCGCGAAGACATCGGCGTAGAGTTCGTTGACGTACTTGGTGACCGCGTACGGGCTCAGCGGCTTGCCAATGCGATCCTCCACCTTCGGCAGGCCGGGGTGATCCCCATACGTACTACTGCTTGCCGCGTAGACAAAGCGTTTGACTTGCGCATCCCGCGTGGCGACGAGCATGTTCAGGAAGCCGCTGATATTGGCTTCGTTCGTGGCGATCGGGTCTTGCAGGCTGCGCGGCACAGACCCTAGCGCTGCCTGGTGCAGCACGTATTCGACACCGCTGTCACCGGCTTCGCTGCGAAACACACAGGCGCGACGACAGTCATCAAGGTTTCGAATATCGCCCTCGACCAACTGGAAATTCGACCACTGCGCAGGCGTGACCAGCCCGCGAACCTCTTCCAGATTCGCGCGATGGCCGGTTGCAAAGCTGTCCAACCCGACCACGCGCTGATCGAGTTTCAGCAGGGTCTCCAGCAGGTTGCTGCCAATGAAGCCCGCAACGCCGGTCACCAGCCAGGTATGGCGTTCGCTGGCCAGTTGCTGCTTCAGATTTTCGTACGCGCTCGGCTGAGCGGAACTTACCGTCATCTCGTTTCCTTCGCCTGACTGATTACAGACGCCCGTCCGATGCGCCAAGGGGCAGAATCCCCTTGACGTCGAAGAGCACGGCGCCGGGCTGCCCAAGCGCCTTGATACCGCTCTCGCCAAGGGCGATGAACTGCTCGTGGCCAACTGCGAGCACCACTGCCGCGTACTCGCCGCCCTTCGGCATCTCGGCAAGGCATTGCAACCCGTACTCGTGCTCGGCATCCGCCACGCTGATCCACGGATCGAACACGTCGACCTGTGCGTTGTAGTCACGCAGCGAGCGCACGATGTCCACGACCTTGGTGTTGCGGACGTCCGGGCAGTTTTCCTTGAAGGTCAGGCCCAGCACAAGAATCTTGCTGCCCAGTACGTTCAGGCCCTTGCGCAGCATCAGCTTGACGGTCTCGTCGGCCACATGCTGCGCCATGTTGTCATTGATGCGACGACCGGCGAGGATCACCTCCGGGTGATATCCCACCTCCTGCGCCTTGTGCGTGAGGTAGTACGGGTCCACGCCAATGCAATGGCCGCCGACCAGACCTGGCCTGAAAGGCAGGAAGTTCCACTTCGTGCCCGCCGCCTCGAGCACTTCGAGCGTATCGATGTCCAGCCGGTGGAAAATCAGGCTCAACTCGTTCATCAGCGCGATATTCACGTCGCGCTGCGTGTTCTCGATGACCTTGGCGGCTTCCGCCACCTTGATGCTGCTTGCCTTGTAGGTGCCGGCGGTGATGATCTGCGCGTAGAGTTGATCCACGGCTTCCGCCACTTCGGGCGTGCTGCCGCTGGTCACCTTCTTGATCGTCGGCAGGCGATGCTGCTTGTCGCCGGGATTGATCCGCTCGGGGCTGTATCCACAGAAGAAGTCCACGTTGAACGACTTGCCGCTGAATTTTTCCAGCATCGGCACGCACACCTCTTCCGTCGCGCCCGGATAGACCGTGGACTCATAGATCACGACTGCCCCGGCCGGCATGATGCGGCCGACGGTTTCACTGGCCTTGACCAAGGGTGTCATGTCCGGCCGGTTGGCCTTGTCGACCGGCGTAGGAACCGTCACGACAAATACCTGGCAGTCACGCAGGTCGTCGATATTGCTGCTGTAGCGCAGGTGGCGGGCTTCGGCAAGCTCGCCCTCGCCAACCTCGAGCGTCCCATCGTGACCGGATTGCAGTTCGGCAATGCGGGTGGGATTGATATCGAAGCCGACCACAGGACGGTGCTTCCCGAATTCCACGGCCAGAGGCAGGCCCACATAGCCAAGACCGATGACGGCGATTTTTGCTTGATTGAGGTTCATGCGCGGAAAAGAGAAACGTATTGCATATGCGAGCCCGGCCTGATGACAGTCAGCCGGGCCTGACCGGTATCACTCGAACAGCTCGGCAGCGGAAAGCCCGCTGGCCGCGACATCCTTGGCCGACAGCTTGGGCGCGACATCCAGTTCGGGCCAGACGACGCCGATCTCCGGATCGTTCCAGGCAATGGAGCGCTCGTACTGCGGGGCGTAATAGTCGGTGGTCTTGTACAGAAAATCGGCCGATTCCGAGAGCACCAGGAAACCATGGGCAAAGCCAGGCGGCACCCAGAACTGGCGATGATTCTCCTCGCTCAGTTCCACGCCGACCCACTTCCCGAACGTTTCGGAGGACTTGCGGATGTCCACCGCGACGTCGAACACCCGCCCGCGCACCACGCGCACCAGCTTGCCTTGCGGCTGCTGGATCTGGTAATGCAGGCCGCGCAGGACACCCTTGCCGCTGCGGCTATGGTTGTCCTGGACAAAGTTCGCATGCACGCCCGTGGCCTCCGCAAACGCCTTCTCGTTGAAGCTCTCGAAGAAGAACCCGCGTGCATCCCCGAACACCTTTGGCTCGATGATGAACGCGTCCGGAATGGCGGTACGAATGACGTTCAGGCTCATTTGATGGATTCCGAAATGATGTGCTGGAGATACTTGCCGTAGGCGTTCTTCAGCAGCGGCTTGGCCAGCTGCTCGACCTGCTCGGCGGTGATCCACTTGCTCCGGTAGGCGATTTCTTCCGGGCAAGCCACCATCAGCCCCTGGCGGTTCTGCAGCGTGGCGATGAAACTGGCGGCTTCCAGCAGCGAATCATGCGTACCGGTGTCCAGCCATGCATAGCCACGGCCCATGATCTCGACTTCAAGCTGCTTCATGTCCAGATAGCACTTGTTGACGTCGGTGATCTCCAGCTCGCCCCGGGCCGATGGCTTGATATCGGCCGCGATGTCGCATACCTGGTTGTCGTAGAAGTACAGACCGGTCACTGCATAGTGCGAGCGCGGCTTGACCGGCTTTTCCTCCAGCGACAACGCGTGGAAGTTCTCGTCGAACTCCACCACGCCGTACCGCTCGGGGTCATGCACGTGGTACGCGAACACCGTCGCGCCCTGCTGCTGCGCCGCCGAGTTTTCGAGCTGGCGCACCAGGTCGTGCCCGTGGAAGATGTTGTCGCCGAGAATCAGCGTCGACGGGTCATTGCCGACGAAGTCGCGACCGATGATGAATGCCTGAGCCAGCCCATCGGGGGACGGCTGCACGGCGTAGGACAAGTTGAGGCCCCAGTTGCTGCCATCGCCGAGCATTTCCGAGAAACGAGGCGTGTCTTCGGGCGTGGAGATAATCAGGATGTCACGAATCCCTGCCAACATCAGCGTCGACAGCGGATAGTAGATCATCGGCTTGTCGTACACCGGGAGCAGTTGCTTCGATACCGAGCGGGTGATCGGATAGAGTCGCGTGCCGGAACCGCCGGCCAGGATGATGCCTTTGCGCATGATGTCTGTCAGGAAAGGATCTGGTCCAGCAGATGTTCGATGCCCTGCTGCCAATCCGGAAGATGAATGTCGAACGCGTCTTGCAACCGGGACGTGTCCAGACGCGAATTCGACGGGCGCGGCGCCGGCAAGGGGTAGGCGCTGGCCGGAATCGGTTCGATCCCAGCCGGATCGGCCTTCAGCGCCACACCCTTCGCCGCGGCGATGGCCAGGACCTTCGTGGCGTACCCGTGCCAGGATGTCTCGCCGCTCGCGGCAAGATGATAGACGCCTGCGGGAAATGCCTCGCGGCGCCCGTGCAGCCAATGCCGCGCGATGATCTGGGCCGTGACATCGGCAATCAGCGAGGCCGTGGTGGGCGCGCCGAACTGGTCCGCAATCACGCGCAGCGTGTCGCGCTCTTGCGCAAGGCGCAGCATGGTCTTGGCAAAGTTGCCGCCATGCACGCCGGCCACCCAGCACGTGCGCAGCACGATGGCCGTGGCACCGCTATCGGCAATGGCCTGCTCGCCCGCGAACTTACTCCGGCCATAGACGGACTGGGGGTTCACCGGGTCGGTCTCGACGTAGCGACCCGACTTGAGGCCATCGTAGACGTAGTCGGTGGAGTAATGAACCATCAGGCTGCCGAGCTTGCGGGCCTCTTCGGCCAGCACCCCGGGCGCCACGCCGTTGACGGCAAACGCCATATCGGCGTCCGTTTCGGCCTTGTCCACCGCCGTATAGGCCGCCGCATTCACAACCACATCCGGACGCACTTCGCGCATCAGGTCGCGCAGGGCATCGGGACGCGTCACATCACAGCGGTGCCGATCAACGGCGACAACGCGGCCAAGCGGTGCGAGGCTGCGCCGCAGTTCGAAGCCGACTTGGCCATTGCTTCCTGTTACAAGAAGCGTAGGGACGCGACGTGTCTCAGGCTGCATATTGCTTCGCCACCCAGTTCCGGTATTCGCCGGACATCACGTCCTGCACCCACTCCTGGTTGTCGAGGTACCACTGCACCGTCTTGCACAGACCACTTTCGAACGTCTCCGCAGGCTTCCAGCCCAGTTCACGCTCCAGCTTGCGGGCGTCAATGGCATAGCGCCGGTCGTGACCTGGACGGTCCTTGACGAACGTGATCTGGTCGCGGTACGAGCCCTGCGCCTTGGGCTGGAGTGCATCAAGCAGGTCGCAGATCGTATGGACGACGTCGAGATTCGTTTTCTCGTTCCAGCCACCGACGTTGTAGGTCTCGCCCAGTTGGCCTCGGTCCAGCACTTCCCGGATAGCGGCGCAGTGATCGCCCACATACAGCCAGTCACGCACATTCTGGCCATCGCCATAAACCGGCAGGGGCTTGCCCGCCAGCGCGTTGGTGATCACCAGCGGAATCAGCTTTTCGGGAAAGTGATAGGGACCGTAATTATTCGAGCAGTTCGTCGTGACGACGGGCAGGCCATATGTATGGTGATAGGCCCGGACCAGATGGTCGGATGCCGCCTTCGACGCCGAATAGGGACTATTCGGCTGATACGGCGTGGTTTCCGAAAACTGCGGATCCTGGGGTCCGAGCGAACCGAACACCTCGTCCGTCGACACATGAAGAAAGCGGAAAGCGGCCTTGGCGGCTGCATCGAGCCCGCCCCAGTAGGCGCGCACGGCTTCCAGTAGAGTGAAGGTGCCAACGATATTGGTCTGGATGAATTCCGACGGACCGTGGATAGATCGGTCAACGTGGCTTTCCGCTGCGAAATGCACTACTGCGCGAGGCTGATACGTCGCCAGCAGCTGGTCCAGTGCGGCACGGTCACAGATATCGGTCTGGGAGAAGACATGCCGGGGATCGCTATCCAGCGGGGCAAGTGTCTTGCGATTTCCCGCATAGGTCAGCTTGTCGACATTGACAATGCCATCGGCATTATTGTCGCGCAGCCAATCGAGTACGAAATTCGCGCCGATAAATCCGGCGCCTCCTGTGACCAAGATGTGAGGCAAAACTTCTACTCCCTGAAGTCGATATATTTCGAAAACCCGACAAACGCCGAGCATTCCCTCCTTGCCCGTGAGGCGGGACGGGGGAAGATTTAAGTGTCTGTGGAAGTGGCGGTATTCTATCCGACTCACTGCCCGCCCTGCCCCCTACACTGGATCTTTTTGTAGCCTGTTGTAACGCTTGATCGAGCCCAAGGCGGGGCATGGCAACTCAACGGACACATCGCATGCCAGCTATTGCGCACAAGCAAAATGATACCAATGAAGCACTTTTCGCGGTAGGGGATCTCCAGGGGTGCGCCGAATCCCTAAGCCTGTTGCGCACCCGGCTGCCGGACGAATGCCGGCTTCGCTTCGTTGGGGATCTGGTGAACCGCGGCCCGACGTCGCTCGAGACACTGCGCGCCGTCCGGGCGCTGGGAGGTGTGGCCGATGCCGTTCTGGGCAATCACGATATCCATCTGCTCGCTGTCGCCGCCGGGGTGCGCAAGAAAGGCAAGTCAGACACGCTGGACGACATCCTGGCCGCCAGCGACCGCGAGGAACTGCTGTACTGGCTTCGGCACAGACCCTTGGCCCTACGTGAGGGGGATTGCCTACTCGTGCATGCCGGGGTCCTGCCGCAGTGGTCCGCCGCGCAGGTCGTGGATCTGGCACGTGAGGTCGAGGAGCAGTTGCAGGGCGCCAACTGGGAAGGCTTTCTTGCCGACGTCTTCGGTAACGCGGCAGACCGCTGGGACGCCGGCTTGCGCGGCATCGAACGCCACCGCGTCGTGGTCAACGCGCTGACACGCCTACGGTTCTGCACAGCGGACGGCGTCATGGACCTGAAGACCAAGGAAGGGCCCGGCGGCGCGCCGGACGGCTTCCTCCCGTGGTTCGACGTGCCGGGGCGCCAAACCGCGGACGTGACAGTCGTCGCCGGACACTGGTCGACGCTGGGGCTGGTGATGCGCGCCAATCTGATGTTGCTGGATACAGGATGCGTCTGGGGCGGACGGCTCACGGCCGCGCGGCTGGCGAGTGATCCGGCCGCACGTTCGCTGATCCAGGTCGAGTGCCCGCAGTATCGCAATCCGACTGCTTGAGCCGCGCTCGACCTCCGGATCGTCAAAGCCTGCCGCCGAGCCAGTACAATCCGAACCCGAAACGGTCGGTAGACTGGGCATGCCATGCGAATCGGCCTGTCGCTGCCAAGATCGCGAAACACTTTCTTTCCGAAAACACCGCAGGACCCCAGCTGAATGCGCCTGATAGCACTACCCTATTCACCTGAAATGCATTCCCGGCAACTGCTTAGGGTAACGTTGCTGTCCTGCGCGGCGGCGCTGATTGTCTTCCTCTGGCAGGGAAACAAGGGACTGAATCTGCCTGATGAGGGCTTTTTCTGGTACGGCGTGCAGCGGGTGCTCGCCGGCGAGATTCCGACACGCGACTTCCTAGCCTATGACCCCGGCCGGTACTACTGGTCGGCGGCCATTATGAAGTTGCTCGGCAACGACAGCCTGCTGATGTTGCGCGCGACCGGGGCCATGGTCCAGGCATTCGGCATTTTCATTGGGCTGAAGCTGCTCGACACCGAAGCGCATGGGCGGCGCCCAATCGTGCTCGTACTTGCCGCGTGCACGCTGGCAGTATGGATGTATCCCTGGTTCAAGGTATTTGATGTCGTCTCCTCAATTGCGCTGGTTGGCGGCCTTTCATTGGTATTGAGGGAATCAACGCGTCGCACATACTTCCTGCTCGGCGTGGTGGTCGGCATCGCCGCGATTTTCGGAAGAAACCATGGCGTATACGGGGTGGCAGGCAGCATTGGCGCCTTTGCCTTCCTCTCCTGCCGTGCCGACGCCCAGCGGCGCAGCGTGCCGAAGGGCATGGCCGCCTGGGCAGTCGGCATATTCCTGGGATACCTTCCGGCACTGGTGTTGATGATTGCCGCACCGGGTTTCGCCACGACGCTCTGGGACAGCGTTCGATTCCTCTTCACCGAGGTCAAGACCACCAACCTCGTGCTACCCGTGCCCTGGCCCTGGCTGGTGCAGGTCCAAAAGCTGCCGGCACTGGACGCAGCCACCGCTGTCGCACTGGGAAGCTTCTTCGTTGGCGTTATCGCCTTCGGTATTCTCGGCATCGCCTGGTGCTTCGGCCGGCGCCTGCTGAACAAGCCGGTTTCACCCCTTCTGGCTGCCTGCAGTTTGCTGGCGATCCCTTACGCTCACTACAGCTTTTCGCGCGCGGACACGGTTCATCTGGCCCAAGGCATTTTCCCGTTTATTCTTGGCACCCTGGCGGTACTTGTAAAATGCCGTGCATGGATTCGCGTGCCTGCCGCAGCACTGCTTTGCGCTGCTAGCGTCCTCACGCTATTGCCAACCGATGCGGGCTGGCAATGCCATCTCTCCGGCGACTGCACGAAGGCCCAGGTTGGTGGCAGCACGATCAAAGTGAACGGCCGCACGGTCCAGGATCTGGCCTTGATCCACAAGGTTGGCGATCTCGCAGGGCCGGAGCGCAATGTCCTGGTCATGCCATTCTGGCCCGGCGCTTATGCGGTGCTGCAGCGGAAATCCCCCGTCTGGGAAATCTACGCCCTGTTCCCGCGCGGCAACGACTTCGAACGCGCAGAAATCGACCGCATCCGGGCCGCTGCGCCGAGTGTCGTGCTGATCAACAATGCGCCGCTGGACGACCGGGAAGACTTGCGATTTCAGAACACTCACCCGCTGATTTACCAGTACGTCCTGACACACTACGAACTGGCGCCCGGGTTCACCAATGAACCGTGGCACCAGATTTATCGGCGAAAGTAGCCGCCAGGCGGCGTTCATTGCTTGATATCCGCCGCTTCTGCGAACATCTGAATCTAGCTAGCGAGACCCCGATGCGATGGAAGAAAATGGGACTTCTCTTTTGTCCCGACCGAATTCATCCAAAACTTACCAGCCATGCTGCCAATCCGCTGGCCGTTCATCTGCATGAGGACGTCTATCGCGTCTTTTACAGCGGCCGCGATACGCAAAACAGATCGTCGGTCGGGTATGTAGACGTGGACATTGTGAAGCGCACGGTTGTATACGTGCACGACAAGCCCGTCTTCGAGCATGGGCCTGAAGGCAGCTTCTATTCACACGGCGTCAGCATCGGCAACTGCTACCAGGCCGGAAGCCAACGGTACATTCTTTTTATGGGATGGCAGTATCCGCCTGGCGGCCATTGGCGGGGGGATGTCGGGCGCCTTCTCCTCGGGGACGATCTTTCGTTACGCCTGGATAGCGAGAAGCCGTTCATGGCGGCCGATCAAACCGATCCCGTGAGCCTTTCCTATCCTTGGGTCATCCACACCCCGGACGAATACCGCATGTGGTACGGGTCCACGATGACCTGGGATGCAGGGAACGGCGAAATGATCCATGTCATCCAGCATGCCAGTTCTCAGGACGGCCATGCCTGGCAACGGCACGGGTTGGCGGTGCCCTATGTTATTGGCACGGCACAGGCCTTCTCGCGGCCAACTGTCATCGGTAATGCTTCAGACGGCTACCGGATGTGGTTCTCGTACCGCAGCGGTTCGGGAGAGTCATACCGTATTGGCTACGCCGAAAGCCCGGACGGCAGGGAATGGGAACTCGAACTTGCAAAGACCGGCATTGACGTGTCTTCGGAAGGATGGGATTCGGAAATGATCGAGTACCCATTTGTATTCGAGCATAAGGGGCAAGAATATATGCTGTACAACGGCAACGGAAATGGGAAAACCGGCTTCGGACTTGCGCTGCGTATCGATGATTAAGACGGACAGCTTGAAGGTCTCGAATCTTCCCGTAAAACAGCTTCTGAGGTATGCGGTCGTCGGCGTCGTGAGCAATCTTTCTGGCTATTGCGCGTATCTGCTGATCACTTTCTTCGGTGTGGACCCAAAACTGGCCATGACGTTTTTGTACGCCATTGGGGCCGCCGTCGGTTTTTTCGGCAACCGGACCTGGGCATTTTCACATCGGGGCGAGTGGTGGCGGGCTGCCGCCGGTTATGCCGTGGCACACGTGTTTGGCTACCTGTTGAACCTCACGATTCTGTATGTATTTGTCGACAAACTGGGGTATAGACACCAGATCGTCCAGGGTATTGCCATTTTCGTGGTCGCAGGCTATCTGTTTCTCGCTTTCAAGCTTGTAGTATTTCGCGCGACAGAAAATAAACAGGAACTCTCATGAAGAAATGCCTCCAATGCGCGACGACCTTCGCGGGGGAAAAGATAAATTGCCCGGCTTGTAATTGGGCGCCTGCATCCGTCAACCAGTTTCCCGCCTATGCTCCCGAGCTGGCACAGGAAAATAGCGGATTCAAAGCCGAATATTTCACGCGCCTGTCGGAACTGGAAGCGGGAAATTTTTGGTTTCGCGGCCGCAATAAGCTGATTCTCTGGGCATTGCGCCAATATTGTCAAAACCTGAACTCATTCCTCGAGATCGGCTGCGGCACCGGCTACGTTCTATCAGGGATCGCAAACCAGTATCCCAACGCGCAACTGTTCGGCAGCGAAATCTTTTCAGCTGGGCTGAAATTCGCAGCGGAGCGGACGCCCGCGGTCAATTTCATGCAAATGGATGCGCGAAGGCTGCCGTTCGTCGACGAATTCGATGCAATCGGCGCTTTTGACGTTCTGGAGCACATCGAAGAAGATGAGGCCGTGCTCGCCATGATGCACCAGGCGGTGAAGCCGGGTGGGATCCTGCTGCTGACCGTGCCTCAGCATGCGTGGCTTTGGAGCCCCACCGATGACTACGCGTGCCATGTGCGCCGCTACACCGCGAGTGACTTGCACCGCAAGATCGAGGCTGCAGGCTTCACAGTCGTCCGCAGCACATCCTTTGTCTCCGCTTTGCTGCCAGCTATGCTTGCATCGCGCGCGATGCAAAAGATTTCCGGTCGAATCGATGACAATCCCACTGCCGAACTTGAGTTGTCGCCTTGGCTGAACGCCACGTTGGGGACCGTGTTGAATGCCGAAGTCGCAGCGATCCAACGGGGCGTGAACCTACCCGTAGGAGGCTCGCGGCTCGTCGTGGCACAGAAGGCAAGTGGATGAGGCGACACATCGGGACAGGTGCCAGCGATCGACTTGTGCCTGCCTCCGGTTGCGGGGCATCAGGGGCAATTATCAAATTGTCTGATACCTTAATTGCATCGACCCGTGTTATCCTCGCACAATTGTCACAATTGCTGTGCCTGGGAACGCCTATCTTAAGTGGGACTCTTAAAATAGCCCGCTGAATTGATGAATATCGGACATTGATTCTGCTTCCAGACCTCTGCATTGAATAACAGGATGAGCGTGGAAATTGAAAGCAAGCGTAAAGTTGTGGCGATCGTCCAGTCGTGTTACATCCCCTGGAAAGGGTATTTTGATCTGATCGGCTCGGTCGACGAGTTTATTATCTACGATGATATGCAGTACACGCGCCGGGACTGGCGCAACCGCAACCTCATCAAAACTCCCCAAGGGCTGACGTGGCTGACGCTGCCTGTCAAGGTTAAAGGCAAGTACCACCAGTCGATTCGTGAAACCGAACTCGACGGTGACCGGTGGCGTACGGATCACTGGAAGGCCCTGCAGCAGAACTATCGTCGCGCGCCTCATTTCGAGGCAATCGCCGAAATTCTCGAGCCTCTCTTTCTCCAACGAGAATACAGTGGCTTGTCGGACCTGAACCGGACCATGATCGAGGCGCTCTGCCCGCTGCTTGGTATTTCGACCCCCCTGAAATGGTCGTGGGATTACGATCTCGTCGACGGCAAGACAGAGCGGCTGGTCGGCCTTTGCAAGCAAGCTGGTGCCACCGACTATATTTCTGGCCCCGCGGCGAGAGACTATATTCAGGCGGAACTGTTCGCCGACGCAAACATCGCATTGCACTATTTCGATTATTCGGGCTACCCCGAATATCCTCAGCTATGGGGCGATTTCGAGCACGGTGTCACGGCACTTGATCTCCTATTCAATTGCGGAGAGGAAGCCAGGAACTTCATGAAGTATCCAGCGACTTCCGCCAGCGCCGACGGCGAGGAATTCAAAAATCATGGATAACTTGCTTTCACCTGTCGCGAGTTACTACACCGACAAGATCAAGGAATTTGGACCGCAACCCAAGGGCGTAGACTGGAACGGCGAGGACGGACAGCTTCTTCGCTTTGAACAGCTATGCCGCGTCCTGGATCCCGAGGCTGCATTCTCTGTGGTCGACGTTGGCTGCGGCTACGGCGCGTTGCTGGATTTCCTGCAGGAACGCTACCGTGACTTCCAATACCTTGGCATCGATATTTCGGAGACGATGATCGAAACGGCCAGGGACTTGCACAAGGCAGCGGCGCACGCCCACTTCCTCTCCGGCACGGAACCCGAATCGCCGGTCGACTTCGCCGTGGCGAGCGGCATCTTCAACGTGCGACTCGGCAGTGACGAGCCTAACTGGAAGGCCTATATTCGGGATACGCTGCAACGCATGCACGCATTCAGCAAGCGAGGCTTTGCCTTCAATTGCCTGACGTCGTATTCGGACGCAGACCGCATGCGTGCCGACCTGCACTACGCTGATCCGTGTGAGTTATTCGACCTGTGCAAGCGCGAATTTTCCCGGAATGTCGCACTGTTTCATGACTACGGGCTCTATGAATTCACTATTGTCGTGAGGAAATAAGCGATGGAGAACGCGACCAAACCGCTGGTGATTTTCGGTACCGGACAGATTGCTGAAGTCGCATGGTTCTACTTCACTCATGATTCTGCCTACAAGCCCGTAGCTTTCACGGTCGACCGCGCGTTCATGGACAAGGACTCGCTCCTTGGCTTGCCCGTCATCCCCTTCGATGAACTGGCACAGTCGTTTCCGCCCGCACAGGCCGACCTTTTTGTTGCGTTGAGCTATACAAAGCTGAATAGCATACGCAAACAAAAGGTCCAGGCAGTGCGCGACGCCGGTTATCGCACGCCCAGCTACATCAGCAGCCGGGCTACGACGTTCGACGGATTCGAGCCCGGTGGCAATTGTTTTATCCTCGAAGACAACACGATCCAGCCGTTTTCCCACATTGGCGACAACGTCACGTTGTGGAGCGGCAACCATATCGGACACCACGCCGTCATCGAGGACAACTGCTTCATCAGTTCCCATGTCGTGATTTCGGGTGGCGTGCGCGTGGGAGACAGTTCCTTTTTGGGCGTGAACTCCACTGTGCGTGATCACGTTTCCATCGGCGCACGCTGCGTCATCGGAGCAGGCTCCTTAATCAGTGCGGACACCGAACCAGAAGGCGTCTACACGTCGCCACCGTCTGAGCGATCGCGGGTGCCAAGCACGCGCCTGCGCGGCATCTGACGCGCTTACGCAACTGGCGTCGACGAAAGAAAGAAAACGCATCCCATGAATAACGAAAGCTATTACGGAGGCATTCGTCCGAATGCCATGCTGGACGCCATTGCAAGGTATCAAGAGGAGCTCGATGTCCTCGGCTATACCGTCATAGAAGGCGCGCTGGATACCGCGCAACTTGAGGCGTGGCGACAACGGATCGATACCGTCTACGCCCTGCAGGAAACGGAGTTCGGTGGCCGCGAAGCGCTGACTGCGATCGGGGAACAGGATCTGTGCCGGGCCCCGCTGATTTATGACGAGGCCTTCGTCCAGTTGGCGTCTACGCCCACGGTACTCGAACTGATGCGCCGCGTGCTTGGCGACTGGTACATCCTGAATCTGCAGAACGCCATCATCAACAGGCCGGACGAGCGCCATCATCAAACCGCCTGGCACCGGGATTTACCCTATCAGAACTGGACGAGTTCACGACCACTTGCGTTAGGCGCATTGTTCGCGATCGATCCGTTCACGACCGAGACCGGCGGCACCATCGTGCTGCCGCATTCGCACCGCCACAATACGATGCCCTCGGAAAATTACCTGCTGCAACACGCGACGCAAATTACCGCGTCGGCCGGTTCGGTGCTGATTTTCGATGCCATGGTTTTCCATCGCGCCGGGGTGAATCGGTCGTCGCAGATTCGTCGCGGGGTGAATCACCTCTACACCATTCCCCTGCTCAAGCAGCAGTATGATTTTCCCGCCGTGCTCGGCGAGAGTTTCTCCGAAGATCCGGCAATCCGCAGGCTGCTCGGCTACGACTCGCGCGTGCCGAAGAACGCCCTGGAGTGGCGTCGGGATCGTGTAAAACGACTGGCCGCGACGCAACGCCAGCAATAAAAAATGATGACAACACCGGAACTCAGCGTCGTAGTGCCGTCGTACGGCTGCCTGGGCTGCCTCGAAGAATTGTGCGCTCGCCTGGATAGCGTGCTTCGCTCCTTAGTCCCCTCTTTCGAGATCGTCATTGTGGACGATCGAAGCCCGGACAATTCCTGGCCTCTGACAGCCTCCCTGGCCAGTCGCTACGCATCCGTCCGCGGCATTCGACTGAGCCGCAACTTCGGCCAGCAAATGGCGATCACTGCGGGCCTGGAAAGCGCCAGGGGACAATACGTCGTGGTGATGGACTGTGACTTGCAGGACCCGCCGGAGCGCATTCCAGACCTGCTTGAGGAAATCAAAAAGGGCTATGACCTTGTACTGGCACGCCGGATGGAACGAAGCCATTCGGCATTCCGCAGGGCCTCGGCAAACCTGTATTTCCGAATCATGCGCACACTGACCGGGGAATCCGTGGACGGCAGCTACGGCACGTTCAGCATTCTCAGCAGGAAGGTTGTCGACGCGTTCCTCCGCTTTGGCGAGCGCGAGCGCCACTACCTGTTTATTTTGCGGTGGCTGGGTTTTCGCTGCGGGACCATCGAGTACGCCCACGGGGACCGGTATGCCGGCAACAGTGCCTATAGTTTGAGCCGTCTGATCAAGCACGCACTGGGCGGGGTGTTTTTCCAAACCAGTGTCTTCCTGACCTGGATCATCTATGCGGGCCTGTTCTTCACCGCATTGAGCTTCGTCGGGGGCTGCTTTTTCATCTATCGTCATTTCGTCATGACGGCGCTCCCAGGTTGGACCAGCCTGTTCGTGGCGATCTTGTTCTCGACGGGACTGGTGCTCGCCAGCATCGGCACGGTTGGCTTGTATATCGCGCGGATATTCGAGATTGCCAAAGACAGGCCCATGTATGTGGTCGATACCGAATGTGGCTGTGGAGAATCTGAGGACCATTTGCCAATCGAAGGCAGGGTCTAGTGGCTCCCGCGTTGCTCGGGCGTTGGGCCGCGGTGCTGGTGCTGATGGGTGGGCTAGCCACGGCCGCCGGGTGGAATCTGGTCGACTATCACCGTGTGATGGGCAAGAAGCTCGAGGTGGCTCAGCAAATGGCCACGCTGCCCATGGGCTGCGACATTGACGACAAGGCGTGCGAGCGAACCGTCCGACATAACTTCTACACCCTGCTCCAGGCGTTGAAGCTGGATCCTGCCTACAGCAAGCAGCGGTATGCGGTTTTTGTCGACGATCCTAGTTTTTTTGCCGGCGCCTATATCGACCAGCCGTACGATACGCTCCTGAAGCCTTGCGCCATCCAGCCTTTCAGTATTCCGGCACTCACCGGAAAGCCGTTGCTGGGTGCGTTGCACGCGCGAGACAATGGCTGTGCCTACAATTCCTACGGTTACCAGTACCTCCCGAACCATGCCCCTGCAAGCGAAGCTGATCTGGAAGACGCCTGCACCCTTGCGCATGATCGGGGGTTCACGCATGTGGCGATCATCCGCCGGCAAGGCGAAGGCTTCGTTGCCGAAAGAAGCGATTGTGCAGCCAGCTAATCAGGCACTAAGTTCGAGAACATCCACGCACGATCCTTTCGAAGTGGGCGGCTACCTGGCATGTCAATGCGTGGCGATTTGCTTCGCGCTGGCCTTGCACCATTGGGTTTCGGCACCCACCCTGACGCCTGATGCCTCCTTGACGACTGCCATATTGGCGGCCGCGGCCGCAGTCATCGGGACAGTAGCGGTGATTTTCGAAGTGCGTCTTCTCGCCATGCGCAGGCATTGGTTTCAGTCTCCGTTGCTGGCCCTCGCCATCGGGTTCCTGGCGGGACTGGCGCTGCTCTGGGCGGTCCCCAAGCATGTCGACATCGCGTATGTCACGTTCGGCGTGGCGGTTATCAGGTTGCTGATGATGGCAGTCAGCGCGGGGCCGCGCGCGGCTCTTGTGCCGATGCTGGCTGGCGTGGCAATCGGATACTGGGCATTCTTGCTGAGCTTTGCCGATGGCTATAAAACGCTGTGGATCGAGCAAGCAATCCTTTCCGGCACTGTCCACGTTGATCTGCTCTTTCATGCAGCCATCGCCAACATGCTGAGCGGCTATGGCGTGGGCTCACTCGGGGTCGACGGACTCGCGACTTTCCCGTACCACTTCGGTAGCCACCGGCTCATGATGGTCTTGTACGGATTGCTCGGTATTGGACCGCTGCCGTTCTACTCGGTCGTCTTCCCATTGATTTTTGGCCCGCTGTTCGTCTGCGTCATGTTCCTTTTCGCCGTGGCGTTCAAAGGATTCCTGGCACGGGTGGAAGGAAGCGGATCAAGCCCCGGAAGTACCCCAGCCTGGTACTGGGCGGTAGCCTCGATCTGCTTTATTGGCGTGATTGCCGCCCCAACACGCCGGGAGCTTGGCGTCTGGGAGAACGCCTTTCACAGCGAGTCTTTCGGAGTGGCCCTGTTGGTCGCCTACCTCGGCGGCATCTGGCTATTCGACCAGCTCGGCGAACAGATGCGCATCCGGATCACGTGGCGGACCGGTCTGCTTCTCGCGCTCTACCTTTGGGTCCTCTGTCTGCTCAAGATCAGCGTGGGACTAGTCATCGGCGCTGTGTTTGGCTACGTGGTACTGAGAAGCCGGGAGACCATTTTTCGAAAGCTGCTGGGTTGTGTGGCCATTGCACTGCCACTGGGATATGGCCTATGGTTGACCCGAGCGAACACAAATGGCGGTCAGGCTGACACCAGCTTGCTTGATTCGATCAAGCCTTTTGCCTTCCTGCGCGACAGTGTCGGACCAGACTTCTACGTGTTTTCGTTCCTGGCATTTTTTGGGCCGGTGATCATATTCGTACTGTATCGGCTGCTGCTCCCGCGCCAAAAACAAGCGCCCGTCTTGAGATTGCGCCTCAAAAGCCATACGCTGCTAGACGTAGAATTGGCCATTGTCATTACCGTCACCTCCGTCTTGCCAGGAATAGTGCTGGCAGTGCCACAAGGCAGCACCAATTTCTTTGCGGAGGTGTCCTACTGGTGGATGCAACCGCTGATGGCTATCGTCGTCAGCCGGGTACTCATGCGCTTCACGGCGGCCAGTCAAACACCTGATGAAGATTCGCAGAGAAATCGATCAGAAATAGTGTAGATTGGAAAACTTATAGAACGCAGGCCAGATCTGCGACGATAACAACCAAGTCCAGGGAAGGACGCAACGAGAGCTGCTGTGCGAAACATCTCTTTCAATCGACCGTATATGACGGGGCGAGAGTTGCATTACATCTCGCAAGCTCACGCGCGTGGGCACTTGGCCGGCGACGGCCCGCTGACCCATCAATGCCACGCGTGGCTCGAAGCCAAGACCGGCGCACCAAAGGCGTTGCTGACCCACTCATGCACCGCCGCGCTGGAAATGACGGCGCTGCTGATGGACCTGCAGCCCGGCGACGAGATCATCATGCCCTCTTACACGTTCGTGTCCACCGCGAACGCCTTCGTCCTGCGCGGTGCCGTACCCGTGTTTGTCGATGTGAGACCGGACACGTTCAACCTCGACGAGAAGCGCATCGAGGACGCCATCACCCCACGCACCCGTGGCATTGCGCCAGTTCACTATGCGGGTGTCGGATGCGAAATGAACACCATCATGTCGATCGCCAAAAAGCACGATCTGGTGGTGGTGGAAGACGCCGCACAAGGCGTCATGGCGTCCTATCAAGGGCGCGCACTCGGCAGCATCGGCCATCTGGGAGCCTATAGCTTCCACGAGACCAAGAACGTCATCAGCGGCGAGGGCGGCGCATTGATCGTGAATGACCCGGCCTACGTTGAGCGTGCGGAAATCATTCGCGAGAAGGGTACCGACCGCAGTCGCTTCTATCGTGGCCAGGTCGACAAGTACA
The DNA here is from genome assembly GCF_056396345.1 of Cupriavidus sp. 05T42. NCBI lineage: Bacteria > Pseudomonadati > Pseudomonadota > Betaproteobacteria > Burkholderiales > Burkholderiaceae > Cupriavidus > Cupriavidus sp. 05T42. The sequence continues at coordinate 94,328 of NZ_JBFTLH010000002.1, read as the reverse complement.
CCTGGCGCTCGGCAGGCAGCTCGTTCCTGCCCAGCGAGCTTACCGCTGCATTCCTCTGGGCGCAGCTAGAAGAGGCGGAGCAACTGACGCAACGGCGGATGGCATTGTGGAATCGATACAATACCCTGCTGGCCCCGCTCGAGGCCGAGGGCCTGTTGCGCCGTCCGGTCATTCCCACGGATTGCCAGCATAACGCCCACATGTATCAGATTCTGGTCGCAGAAGGCACAGATCGCCAGGGCGTACTGCAGGATCTCAAGGCGGCTGGCATTGGCGCGGTGTTTCACTATGTGCCGTTGCATTCGTCGCCGGCAGGCATGGAATTCGGACGCGCGCATGGCGACCTATCCGTCACGGACGACATCGCATCGCGCCTGATTCGACTGCCACTGTGGCTAGGCCTGGCGGAAGACGATCAGGTCTACGTTGCCGAAGAACTCCGGAAATCGTTGACCGCCCGATCGAGCGCGGTACGCAAGAACGTAGCGCGTCCGAGCGCATTCGCGGCACGCCACGAGAACGCCGTCGCGGCAGTGCGTTGAGCCCTCGGTAGTACGCGGCAAAAAAAATCCCGGCAACCTGCCGGGATTTTTTTGCCTGCGCGGTCACCTATACCGTTGCCGGCTGGTCGGCGCCTTTGGCTTCCACCTGATGCGCACGGCTAACGCTGGCGGCGGCGGCAACCAGATCCGCACGTGCGAGGTCGGCGACGACCTCCCGTGCAAAACCAGCAAGTTGCCGCCGGTTATCTGACATGGGGTGAAGCATCTGCCCGACGACCAGCCGCGCCTTGATCGGCGGCGACCGCAATATCATGTCGAGCGAGTCCAGCAGCGACAAATCGCCGATATAGGCCGGCGCCGCAGTCGGTTCGCCGGTGGCTGCGTCCAGATACCGCAGCCCCACCGGTTGCACCGGCAGCCCGCCCGCCACTGGGGCCTGCATCAGATTGGCATGGAACGGCAGCACCTCCGTCCCATCCGTCGTCGTCCCCTCCGGGAACACGCACACCAAGTCACCGTCGCGCATCACCTCGGTAATGTGATGGAGCACCCGGTGCGCGTCCCTTTTGCGTCCACGCTCGATGAAGATCGTGCCGGTCTTCTCGCATAGCCAGCCGACGAGTGGCCAGCTACGGATCTCGGACTTCGCCACGAAGCGTGCGGGATGCCAGCTATGGATCACATAGATGTCGAGCCAGGAGATGTGATTCGCAACCATCATCGCGCCACGCGGCGCGGGCTGGCCGGGCGCCAAACCCTGCACCTCCACTTCCACGCCACACAGCTTCAGCAGCTTGCGCGACCAGTTGCGGATCAGCCGCTCGCGCATCGCCACACTCGCCCACGGGAACACCGTGGCGCAGATCAGCATGCCGCGCAGCATCAGCAGGATGAGGCGCGTCTTGCGTAACCAGATCATCGTAAGGGCTCTCGGATGATATTGATCGACTAAGATCCGTGCTGATCAGCGCGCTTCGTGCACGATCTGGCCACCGACCAGCGTCATGCGCACGCGCCCTTCCATCTCGTAGCCGAGCCACGGCGAGTTCTTGCCCTGGCTCTTCAGCGCGCTACGCTCCACCTTCCACACCTGTTTCGGGTCGAACACGCAGACGTCTGCCGCGCTGCCGGTGGCCAGCGTGCCAGCACCAAGGCCGATCACGCGGGCCGGCTCACTGGTGATGCGCGCCAGCGCCTTCACCAGCGGCACCTTGTGCTCGTTGGCCCAGCGCAGCGTCAGCGGCAGCAGCAATTCCAGGCCGGTGGCGCCGGGTGAGGCCTCGTCGAATGGCAGCAGCTTCTCGTCGTCGTCCACTGGGGTATGGTCCGAGCACAGCGCGTCGATGGTGCCATCGGCCAGGGCGGCGATGATGGCATCCCGGTCCCGCGCACTGCGCAGCGGCGGCGAGAAGCGCATCTGGCTATTGAAGAAGCCGATGTCCACGTCCGTCAGCGCCACATGGTGCATGTTCACGTCGCACGACACCCTCAGCCCTTCCTTGCGCGCCTGCCGCACCAGCTCCAGCCCGGCCGCCGACGACAGCCGGCACAGGTGCACGCGCGCGCCCGTGGTGCGCATCAGTTCGAAGATCGTATGCAGGCGCACGGTTTCGGCGATCACCGACACGCCCGAGAGGCCCAGCCGCGACGCCACCGCGCCACTCGCCGCCACCCCGCCGCCGAGGAACGGGTCCTCGGGACGCAGCCACACCGTGTAGCCGAAGGTCTGCGCGTACTGCATCGCGCGCAGCAGCACCTGGGTATTGCGGATCGGCATCTCGGCCTGACTGAAGCCGACGCAGCCGGCCTCGGTCAGTTGGCCCATCTCGGTCAGGATCTCGCCCTTGAGGCCCAGCGTCAGCGCGCCCAGCGGGTAGACGTGGGTCTGGTTCAGCGTGCGGGCGCGGAATTTCAGCATTTCCACCAGGCCAGGCTCGTCCAGCACCGGGTCGGTGTCGGGCGGGCAGACCAGGCTGGTCACGCCGCCGGCGGTGGCGGCGGCCACTTCGGATTCCAGCGTCGCCTTGTACTCGTAGCCGGGCTCGCGCAGCCGCGCGGAGAGGTCCACCAGCCCCGGGCAGACGATCAGCCCGCGGGCGTCGATGGTCTTGTTGGCGTTGAAATCGGCCGGTGCGCGGCCCACGCCGACGACCTTGCCGGCGGCGATAAACAGGTCTTGCTCGGCGTCGAGGTTCGCGGCCGGGTCGATCAGGCGGCCACCCTGGATGTGAATCTTCATGTTCTGTCGCTTGGCGTTCGGTTGTTCGGGGGAGCCTGACTCAATCATTGTTGCCGGCGACGATGCCCATCACCGCCATGCGCACGGCGATGCCGAACGTCACCTGGTTCAGGATCACCGATTGCGAGCCATCGGCCACGGCGGAGTCGATCTCCACGCCGCGGTTCATCGGCCCCGGGTGCATGACGATGGCATCGGGCTTGGCCAGCGCCAGCCGCTCCGGCGTCAGCCCGTACGCCTTGAAGTATTCCTGCGCGGACGGCAGCAGCGCGCCGCTCATCCGCTCGTTCTGCAGGCGCAGCATGATCACCACGTCCACGCCCTTCAGGCCCTCTTCCATATTGTGGAAGACGCGAACGCCCATCTGCTCCAGCCCGGACGGCAGCAACGTGCGCGGCCCGATCGCGCGCACTTCCGGCACGCCGAGCGTGGTCAGCGCGTGAATGTCCGAGCGCGCCACCCGCGAATGCAGGATGTCGCCGATGATCGCCACCGTCAGGTTGGTGAAATCCTTCTTGAAGTGACGAATCGTGTACATATCCAGCAAACCCTGCGTCGGGTGTGCGTGGCGGCCGTCGCCGGCGTTGATCACGTGGACGTGCGGCGCCACGTGCTCGGCGATCAGGTACGGCGCGCCCGAACTGGCGTGGCGCACGACGAACATGTCGGCGGACATCGCCGAGAGGTTGTTGATCGTGTCCAGAAGCGATTCGCCCTTGCTGGTGGAAGACGCGTTGATGTTCAGGTTCAGCACGTCGGCGGAGAGCCGCTTGGCGGCAATCTCGAACGTGGTGCGCGTCCGCGTGGAGTTCTCGAAGAACAGGTTGAACACGCTCTTGCCGCGCAGCAGCGGCACCTTCTTCACGTCGCGGTCCGAGTCGGAGAGCGAGACGAACTGGCTGGCGGTGTCGAGGATGTGCGTGATCATGTCACGCGACAGCCCCTCGATCGACAACAGGTGCTTCAGCTCGCCATTCTTGGTCAGCTGCGGGTTGCGGAACATCTTGGTCATGGCAGGTCGGGCGCGGGCAGGGTCGGTCTGGGTGGCTTGCGGAGGTGCGGGTCGGGGCCGGTCAGGCACGGGCTTCGGTGGCGAAGGCGAAGCGCGTGGCGGCACCCTCGCCCTGGCGGGACAGCACCAGGGTCTTGTCTTGGGGCAGTTCGATGGTGGCCGCGGCAAAGTCGGCGGCAATCGGCAGGTTGCGCCCGCCGCGGTCGGCCAGCACCACCAGCGCCACACGCCCCGGGCGGCCGTAGTCGAACAATTCGTTCACGGCGGCGCGAATCGTGCGGCCGGTGGCCAGCACGTCGTCAATCAGCAGGATGTTGCGGTCCTGCACGTCGAACGGCAGCGTGGTCGGCTCGGCCTGGCTGTGCAGGCCCTTCTTGGCGTAGTCGTCGCGGTGGAAGGCCACGTTGATCACGCCATGGCTGTCGAGCTTCAGGTCCGCTGCCAGGCGCTCGGCAATCCAGGCGCCGCCGGAGTAGATGCCGGCCACGGACCAGTTGGCGCGCTCGGCCGCCGGCATCAGCGCCTGGGCCTGGTCGCGCAGCGCGTGGTAGAGCGCCTCGGCGTCGGGAGTGGAGGTCTGGGTCATAGCGGAAGCTCGTCGAAATACTGTTGCAGGATGATGCGGGCGGCCTCGGCGTCCAGCGCGCCGCGCTTCGCCCCAGCCATGGCGGCGGCGCGGGAGCTGTAGCGCTCGTCCACGAAGGCCACTGGCAGGTCGAAGCGGCCGTTCAACTGGTTGCCAAAGCGGCGCGCAAGTCGCATGGAGGCTTGTTCGGCATCGTCGGGGCCGGCTTCGGGGTTGACCGGCATGCCCACCACGAACTGCACCGGCGTCCAGTCGCGCACCAGCGCGCTCACGGCCTCGAAGCGGCCTTCCACGGTCACATTGGGAAGAATGGTCAGCGCGCGGGCCTGCCGGGTGATGAAATTACCGAGCGCCACGCCGATTTTTTTCTCGCCATAGTCGAAGGCGAGGACGGTGCCGTCCGGGGGCGTCGCGCGCCCCGCCTGATCAGGCATGCCCCGCCTCGCCCGAGAGCATCGTGAAATCTATGCCCAGCAGGCGCACTGCGGCGGCGAACCGCTCTTCGGGCGGCACGCTGAAAATAATCTCGGGATCGGCCTGGACGGTCAGCCAGCCGTTGCGGCTCAGTTCTTCCTCAAGCTGCCCGGCGCCCCAGCCGGCATAACCCAGCGTGAGCAGGAACCGGTGCGGCCCGCTGCCGTTGGCCACGGCTTCGAGCACGTCCTTGGAGGTGGTCATCTCGAGCCCGCCCGGCACCGCCAGCGACGACACATAGACACCGACCGGATCGTGCAGCACGAAGCCGCGCTCGGTCTGCACCGGGCCGCCGAAGTAGACAGGCTGATGGGCCACAGGCTGGATTTCGAGCTTGAGATCGATCTTGTCGAACAGCGTGGCCATGTCGATGTCGATCGGCCGGTTGATGACCAGGCCGAGAGCGCCGCGTTCGTTGTGCTCGCAAAGGTAGACCACGGAACCCGAAAAAGTCGGGTCGGCCATGCCGGGCATGGCAATCAGGAACTGATTCGTGAGATTGATTGGAGCTTCGGGCGTCGCCATGGCTGCATTTTATCAAATCGCTGCCGGTCGGCCCGAAACTTTCTGCCGGCCTGCGCAGCATCCGTCACCGGAGGGTTCGTCGATGCGGCCCGTCAGTCGGCCGGCTTCAGCGCGGCCAGGTCGTCCGCCGTGAGCCAGCGCCATTCGCCCGGCGCCAGGGCCGGGTCGAGCTGCAGGCGGCCGATGGCACTCCGATGCAGCCCGCTCACATGGTTGCCGGCGGCTGCCACCATGCGTTTCACCTGGTGATACTTGCCCTGGATCAGCGTCAGCCGCAGGCTGTGTTCGCCGGTGATCTCGCAGCCTTCGGCGGCGATCGGGGCCGGTTCGTCGTCGAGTTTCACGCCGGTGCGCAGTGCCTCGGCCTGCGCCTCGGTCACGGGCTCGGCCGTGGTTACCTCGTAGAACTTCGGCACCTTGCGCTTGGGCGAGGTCTGGGCGTGGATGAACTGGCCGTCGTCCGTCAGCAACAGCAGGCCCGTGGTGTCGTGGTCGAGCCGGCCCACGGCCTGTACTTCGCGCTGACGCAGCGGCACCGGCAGCAGGTTGTAGACGCTCTCGTGGTGTCGCGGCCGCTGCGAACACTCATAGCCGGCGGGCTTGTGGAGCATCAGGTAGGCCTTGGTGCAGGCCAGCCACGCCTCGCCATCCACGGTCAGTTGCAGGCCATCCACCTCGAAGCGTGCGCCGGGGTCTTCGCATAGCTCGCCGTTGACCTCGACGAGCCCGGCGGCCACGAGGTCGCCACAATAACGGCGCGTGCCGAAGCCTTGGGATTGCAGAATTCGATCGAGTGTCATGGCCATGGGAATGCTCTGAAATGCGGATGTGATGCCGGGGTATCCATATGTTAGGGTACGACGATGCCAAGATCGTCCCAGCCCCAATCGATGGATGCCGCCGGCCGCGCGCCGTATCGTATCGAACAACGGTTCGAACGCGGCCTGGTCTGGTTCCGGCGCGACCTGCGCGCCGACGACCACGCGGCGCTGCATTATGCCCTTAAGCACTGCCGGCAGGTATGGTGCGTGTTCGTCTTCGACCGCGAGATCCTCGATCCCCTGCTGGAACGGGGGCTCCAGGCCGACCGTCGTGTCGACTTCATCCTGCGCTCACTGGCCCCGCTGCACGCGGCCCTGAGCCAGTGGGGCGGCGGCCTGATCGTGCGCGATGCCAAGGCCCGCGAGGCGATCCCGCAACTCGCAGCCGCCCTCGAGGCCAAGGCGGTCTTCGCCAACCACGACTACGAACCGGCCGCCAACGCCCGCGATGCCGCCGTGCGCGATGCGCTGGCCGCCGATTCCCGCGTGCTGTTCACCTTCAAGGACCAGGTCATCTTCGAGGCCGACGAGGTCCTGAACGGCCAGGGCGCCCCGTTCGCCGTGTTCACGCCCTACAAGAACGCGTGGCTGCGCACGGTGCAGTCATTCGACCTGCGCCCCTATCCTGTGGATAAGTACCGCCACGCACTGGCGCCGGTACCGGCCCCCTATCGCCGGGACCTGCCCACGCTGGCCGACCTGGGCTTCGCGCCGAGCAACCTGCCCGAGATCGCCATGCCGACCGGCTCGGACGGCGCCCATGCGCTGTTCGACGAATTCCTGGACCGGATCGGCGACTACGGCCAACGCCGCGACTTCCCGGCACTGCGCGGGCCGAGCTACCTGTCCGTGCACCTGCGCTTCGGTACGATCTCGATCCGCACCCTCGCCCGCGCCGCTCACGAAACCGTGCTGCGCGGCGGCGCCGCCAGCGCCGGGGCGGCGGTATGGCTCTCGGAACTGATCTGGCGCGACTTCTACTTCATGATCCTGCATCACCACCCGCGCGTGGCCGAAAGCAAGTCGTTCCACCCCGAGTACGACGGCCTGCGCTGGGTCGCCCCGCAGACCGGCGAGCGCTATTTCCAGGCGTGGTGCGAGGCCGCCACCGGCTATCCACTGGTGGACGCGGCGATGCGCCAGATCCGCCAGAGCGGCTATATGCACAACCGGCTGCGGATGGTGACGGCGAGCTTCCTGGTCAAGGATCTGGGCGTGGACTGGCGGCGCGGCGAGCAGTATTTCGCCGATCAGCTCAACGATTTCGACTTCGCGGCCAACAACGGCGGCTGGCAATGGGCGGCGTCCACAGGCTGCGATGCGCAGCCCTACTTCCGCATCTTCAACCCGGTCACGCAATCGGAAAAGTTCGACCCGAACGGTCAGTTCATCCGCAAGTACCTGCCGGAACTGGCCCGGCTGCCAGACAAATACCTCCACGCGCCGTGGACGGCGCCGGAGGCCGTGCTGGCCGAGGCCGGGGTGCGACTGGGTGAGAATTATCCGAGGCCGATCGTGCAGCACGACGTAGCCCGGCAGGAGACGCTGGCGCGCTACGCGGTGGTGAAGACGCCGAAGGCGAAGGCAGCCGCCCGGGCGAAGCTGGCGGAAGAGGAAAGCTGAGCCATCGGCTCAGGCCGCCAGCATCGCACTTTCCCGATAATGCCGTTGGGCATCCTCGGGGCGCTCCGTTTCCTCGAACAGACGGGCCAGCGCCAGATGCGTGCGCACGCGGAGCCGGACTTGCGATTCCGGGTCGGCGTACTTCAGCGCGCGCTCGAAGTTCGACTGGGCCTTGCCCCAGAGCTGCTCGCCCAGGCACAGCACGCCCAGCGTGTAGTACAAATCCGCATCGGCCGGATGTTCGGCCAGCCATTTCTCGGCCTGCTGGATCTGGGGCAGCGCCTTGCCCGGCTCGGCGCATTCGGCATAGCGCTGCACGAGGCGGCTGTCCCAGTTGACCCGGAGCGCTTCCTCGACAATGCGCCGCGCCTCGTTCTGGCGGCCCAGCGCCGAGAAGTAGCGCGCCGCCGGCTCGGCAATGCGCACCGCGTGCCGCTCATCGGGCGACAGCGAGCGCCAGAAGTGGTACAGCCCTTCCGCGTCATGGCGACGCTCGTCGAGCATCGCCTCCACCGCCAGCTGCTTGAGCCGCAGCGCCAGCACCGGGTGCAGCGCGTTGCGCTTCTCCAGCGAGCGCGCCAGCCGCAATACCTCGGTCCAGTTCTTCAGATGCTGGTGCGCACGCAGCGCAATCCGTTGCACGTGGATCTGCCGCCCGCCCTGCGACTGCAACTGGGCGATGGTTTCCAGCGCGCCCTCGGCGTCACGGGCATCGACTAGCAGTTCGGCCATGGAAACCAACCGCGCCTGAGCGCGCTCGGGGTCCGTGACCTGCGCCATCCAGGCGTCGCGGCGTTCCGATTCCTGCATCCGGTGCGCGGCCCGCGCGCCCACCAGGGCTGCGGTCTGCGCCTGTTCCGGCCACGCCTGGGCATCGCGCGCGGCGCGCTCGGCCCGTGCGAAACGTCCGGCAAACAGGTTTTCGATCGACTCGCGTAGCGCGGCCTGCGCCTTGCTCATGCGGCTGCGTTCGCGGTAAGCGGCAGCGCGGCGCGGCATCTCGGAGAGGTGCCGGAACGTGGTCAGGATCGTCCACACCCCGAAGAACAGCAGCAATAGCAGCGCCAGCGTGAGATTCAGGGACATTTCCACCCGGTACGGCGGGTAGAACAGCACCACGTTGCTGTGGTTGAACTGCGTGAACAGCGCCAGCCCGACGGCGCCGGCGAACAGGACCGCTACCCAGAACAGAAGTCGCATGGCTACTCCTTCTTCAGGGCACGCAGCGCGCCAAGGCTCTCGGCCATGGTCGGCAGCGAGACCGAGACCGCGCTGGCCTGCGCCTGCTTGAGCAGGGTCAGCACGCCCTGCACGCGGCGCGAGCGGGTATCGAAATATCGTGAAATCAGCGCCTGGGCGGCGGCGAGGTCATTACGGAACACCGGCTCGTTGCGCGACAGCAGCGCCAGCCGCGCGTTGAGCAGGCGCAGCTTCACGTTCTCGCGCAGGAACCAGCCCTGGTCGCCGGAGAGCAGCAGCGCGTTGGCGTCGTCCACCTTGCGGATGCGGATCACCTGCCCCATTTCGGCCAGCACGTAGTGCCAGAGCCGCACGAAGGCGTTGCCGGATTCGGGCGTCGGCTGGGTATTTTGTGATGCTTGCGCCGCGCTGGCGGGCTTGCCGTTCTCGCCGGGCGTGCGGTCGAGCATGCGTTCGCCAGACAGCAGCGGCAGCACGTCGATCTGGTTGATCGACTCATCGAGCTTGATCGCGGCGCCGGTCAGGTCCGTATCCGGCACGGCTTTCATGCGGGCGATGTCGCGCGCCAAGGCCCGGCGCAGCTGGTTGTACTGCGGCTTGTCGGCCCGCGCGAGCCGCGCGTCGGCGCTTTGCAGCGCGGCCAGCGCCACCTGCACGTTGCCGCTGAGCTGGAGTTGCTGGCCGGCGTTGGTCAGCAACTGCTGGATCTCGGCAATTTCCCAGTCGTCACGGTTGCGCATCAGGTCCTGGTAGACCTGCTCGAGCGCCACCTGCTTGTCGCGGGTCTCGACCACCTGGCCGTCCAGCGCGCCGACCTTGGCCTGGAGTTCCTTGACCGTCTCCTGCGCGTTGCGGGACAGCACCCGGGTCTCCTGGACCAGCGCGTCGTTGTTCTGCTGGCGCCGCGCCAGTTCCTGCGTCAGATGTTCCACGCGCAGTTGCAGCCACCAGAAGCCGGCCGCGGTGGCCAGCACGATGACGGCGGCGACGATCCACCACGGGTTCATGCGGCGCGGTGCGAACGCAGCGGTGGGGGCACTGGCGGCAGGAGCCGCAGGCGGCGCGACATGCGGCGGCGGGGCCGATGCCGCAGCGGCTGCGGAGGCTGAAGAAGAGGAGGACGTAGTGTCTGGCGTCACGCGATCAACCTTCGTTGACGGGGAATCTGGAACCGGCGCGCGCGGGGTTGGCGTCGGAGCGACGGCCACCACCGGGGTGTCGGATGAATCTGGGCGGACCAGCGCCTCCGCCGGCCCCGCGTGGGCATCGGCCCACTGCGTGCAGGCGGCCAGCAGGCCGGCGTCGCCGGGCGCGGCGGGCAGCACATGGGCGAAGCCCAGCGCGTTCGCCTGCGCGGCAATTCTCGCATGCGGCGCAATGCACTGCATCTGCTTCAGACGCTCGTGTTCCTGCGGCGACAGGTGCAACCGGGCCAGCGCGTCGAGGTTGCGCACGGCTTCGGAACTGGTCAGCAGCCACGCGCAGGGCGGCGCGCCCGGCTTCAGGTTATCGCGCACGGCCTGCCATTGCATGGACGTGGGCTCCGGCAGCGTGCGGCTGTATGCCTCCACCGCGTCGACGGTGGCGCCGGCATCGCGCAGGCGATCGCCGAGCCAGTCGCGCCCGCCGTTCCCCCGTACGATCAGCACGCGCTGGTTCGAGAACGCGCCGGGCGAGGTGTCGAGTTCGGACCAGAGCGCCTCGGAATCGAAGCGCGCCGGTTCATTGTGGATTTCCGCGTTGCCATGCGCCCCGGCCGGGGCCACCACGCGATAGGCAGGCGCGGCAATGCCGCGTTCGGCCAGCGCCGCCACGCTCGACGGCCCGACCACCGCCACCGGCACCTGGGCCGGCCATTGCGGCAGCGCCGGCGCGTTCTGCACGTTCGCCAGCGCATCGAGCGCGAACGAGACCGCATTGGGGCTGACGAAGACCACCAGCGCATAGTCGGCGAGCCGGGCCAGCGCTGCGCGCAGCGCGGCGTCGTCGGCGGGCGGGCCAATGGCGAGCAATGGGAAGCCGAGCACGTCCAGTCCAGCGGACTGGAGCGCCTCGGTCAGTTGCCGGGACTGCCCGGCAGGTCGCGTAACTACGACGGTCGGGCGGGGCATCGCGCGCGCCTCAGGTCGGACCCGCCGCGGCAAGCGCCGCCAGCACGTCATCGGCACCGCGCGCCAGCAGGTCGCCGGCCACCGATGCGCCGAGCTGCTCGGCCGCCTCCAGCGTGTCCACCGCCCGGGCCGCATGCGCACGTATGTCGCGGCTGCCGTCTGGCAGGGCCACGAAGGCGTCGAGTTGCAGGGCATCGCCACGCCAGCGGGCATGGGCGCCCAGCGGCACCTGGCAGCTACCGCCCAGCCGGCGCGACACGGCGCGCTCGGCCGACACCGCCAGCAGCGTCGGCGTATGGTTCAGCGGCGCCAGCCATGCGGCGAGTTCGGGTCGATCGGAACGGATCTCGATACCCAGTGCGCCCTGCCCGGCCGCCGGCAGCGAGGCCTCTGGCTCGATCAGCGCGCGGATGCGCTCGCCCAGGCCCAGCCGCTTCAACCCGGCCGCAGCCAGGATGATCGCGCCGAATTCACCGGCGTCCAGCTTGCGCAGACGGGTGTCGAGGTTGCCGCGCAGCGGCTTGATGACCAGATGGGGATAGCGGGTGCGTAGCGCGGCTTCGCGGCGCAGGCTAGACGTGCCGACCACGGTGCCGGGCGGCATCTCGTCCAGCGACGCGAAGTGCGACGAGACCAGCGCATCGCGCGGGTCTTCGCGTTCCATCACGGCGGTGAGCGTGAAGCCGGCGGGCAGTTCCATCGGCACATCCTTGAGCGAATGCACGGCCAGGTCGGCGCGGCCCTCGGCCATCGCCACCTCCAGCTCTTTCACGAAGAGCCCTTTGCCGCCTACCTTGGACAAGGACTTGTCGAGAATTTGATCACCCCTTGTCGTCATGCCGAGAATGGACACATCGCACGAGGGATAGTATTGTTGCAACGCAGCACGTACATGTTCAGCCTGCCACATCGCCAGCCGGCTTTCGCGCGAGGCGATCACGAGCTTGTGCGGCATGCTGCGGGATACGGCAGCGGACGAAGAAGACGGAGACGCAGGTGCTTGCATGCGCGCATGTTAGCACGCACCCCGGCGGCCTCAGGCCCCGGAATGCGCCCGAAATCGCTTCGCCGCATATCGGACATGACCAGGGCGCCTTCAAGGCGACCGGCACCTTATAAAAGACAGAGGAGATGACTGCATGACCCAGCCCGTCGCGCGCCCATCGGGCCGCACCCGTACCACCCCTGCCCGCAAGTCCGCCAAGACCACCGCTGCGCCACGTGAAGCGGAAGGCACTTCCGCCGCCCCCGCGAAGCCGCGCGCCGCCCGTGCCAAGCTGGCCGTGGTGGCCACCAATGGCGCGACGGTCGCCGATGCAGCCATCGCCGCGACCTCCCCCGCGCGCCGTACCGCCGACAAGGACCTGCCGCTGCGCGAGGACATCCGCTTCCTGGGCCGCCTGCTGGGCGACTGCGTGCGCGAGCAGGAAGGCGAGGCGGCGTTCGATCTGGTTGAGACGATTCGCCAGACCGCCGTGCGTTTCCGCCGCGAGAACGACCGCGCCGCCGGCGCCGAGCTGGACCGCCTGCTCAAGCGGCTGTCGCGCGACCAGACCAATCAGGTGGTGCGCGCCTTCAGCTATTTCTCGCACCTGGCCAATATCGCCGAGGACCAGCACCACAACCGCCGTCGCCGCGTGCACGCACTGGCCGGCTCGCCGCCGCAGCCGGGCAGCCTGGCCCGCGCGCTGGAAGCCATCGACGCCGCCGGCGTTACCGGCAAGCAGCTGCGCAAGTTCCTCGACGAAGCGCTGATCGTGCCGGTGCTGACCGCCCACCCGACCGAGGTGCAGCGCAAGAGCATTCTCGACGCCGAGCGCGAAATCGCCCGCCTGCTGGCCGAGCGCGACCTGCCGATGACCGCCCGCGAGCGCGACCACAACACGGCGCAACTGCGCGCCCGCGTGACCACGCTGTGGCAGACCCGCATGCTGCGCAACAACCGGCTGATGGTGGTGGACGAGATCGAGAACGCCCTCTCCTATTACCGCACCACCTTCCTGCACGGCATTCCGCGCCTGATGGCCGAGATGGAGGAAGACATCGCCGCCGTCTTCCCGACCAGCAAGAAGGGCAAGGCCGGCACCGCGCCGGCACCGCTCGCCCCGTTCCTGCAGATGGGGTCGTGGATTGGCGGCGACCGCGACGGCAATCCGAATGTGACCGCCGAGACACTCCAACACGCCGCGCGCGAGCAATCGCAACTGATCATGGCGTGGTATCTCGACGAACTGCACGCGCTGGGCGCGGAGTTGTCGATGTCGTCGCTGATGGTGGATGTCAGCCCCGAGCTGATCGCGCTGGCCGATGCTTCGCCGGACCATTCCGACCACCGTTCCGACGAACCGTACCGCCGCGCGCTGATCGGCATGTACGCGCGGCTGGCCGCCACCTCGCAGAAGCTGACCGGCCACGAGGCCCAGCGCCACCCGGTGGCGGACGTCGCCCCGTACGACAATGCCGAGGCCTTCGCCGCCGATGTGCAGGTCGTGATGGATTCCCTGCGCACCCACCATGGCGTGGCGCTGGCCCAGGCGCGCATCGACGCGCTCCAGCGCGCCATCGCCATCTTCGGCTTCCACCTGGCCTCGGTGGATATGCGCCAGGTGTCCGACGTCCACGAGGCCGTGATCGCCGAACTGTTCGCCGCCGCCGGCGTGGAGCGCGACTACGCCGCGCTGCCCGAGGCCCGCAAGCGCGAACTGCTGCTGGCCGAACTGCGCCAGCCGCGGCTGCTGACCATGCCGTGGCACGAATATTCCGAGCAGACGCGCAGCGAGCTGGCGATCTTCGCCATGGCGCGTGACCTGCGCGCCCGCTACGGCAAGCGCGTGGCCCGCAACTACATCATTTCGCATACCGAAACGCTGTCGGATCTGATCGAGGTCATGCTGCTCCAGAAGGAGTCCGGCATGCTGCGCGGCACGCTCGGCAGCAAGACCGATCCGGCGCGCATGGAGCTGATGGTCATCCCGCTGTTCGAAACCATCGAGGACTTGCGCAACGCGGCCGGCATCATGCAGTCGCTGCTGGACCTGCCCGGCTTCGACTCGGTCATCGCCCATCACGGCGTGGAGCAGGAGGTGATGCTCGGCTATTCGGATTCGAACAAGGACGGCGGTTTCCTGACGTCGAACTGGGAGCTGTACAAGGCCGAGCTGGCGCTGGTGAAGCTGTTCGAGGCGCGCCGCGTGAAGCTGCGGCTGTTCCATGGCCGGGGCGGCACCGTGGGGCGCGGGGGCGGGCCGACCTACCAGGCCATCCTGTCGCAGCCCCCGGGCACCGTGAACGGCCAGATCCGGCTGACCGAGCAGGGCGAGATCATCAACAGCAAGTTCGCCAATGCCGAAATCGGCCGGCGCAACCTGGAGACCGTGGTGGCGGCCACGCTCGAGGCCTCGCTGCTGCCCACGCAGAATGCGCCGAAGGACCTGGAGTCGTTCGAGGGCGTGATGCAGCAGCTGTCCGACCGCGCCTTCACCGCCTATCGCGACCTGGTCTACGAGACCCCGGGCTTCAAGGACTACTTCTTCGCCACCACGCCGATCACCGAGATCGCCGACCTGAACCTGGGTTCGCGGCCGGCGTCGCGCAAGCTGATGGACAAGAAGAACCGCAAGATCGAGGATCTCCGCGCGATTCCCTGGGGCTTCTCCTGGGGCCAGTGCCGGCTGCTGCTGCCGGGCTGGTTCGGCTTCGGCAGCGCGGTCAAGGCGCTGGTCGATGAGGCGCCGGACGAAAAATCGCGCAAGGCCACGGTGGCCACGCTGCGCCGCATGGTGAAGAGCTGGCCGTTCTTCTCGACGCTGCTCTCGAACATGGACATGGTGCTGGCCAAGACCGACCTTGCGGTGGCGTCGCGCTACGCCCAACTGTGCGAGGACGCCGCGCTGCGCAAGAGCGTGTTCGCGCGCATCAGCGCCGAGTGGCACCTGACCAGCGACATGCTCGCGTTGATCACCGGCCGCCAGGAGCGGCTGGCCGACAACCCGCTGCTGGCACGCTCGATCAAGAACCGCTTTGCCTACCTGGACCCGCTGAACCACTTGCAGGTCGAACTGCTCAAGCGCTACCGGGCAGGCAAGGACGGCGACGACGTGCGCGTGCGGCGCGGCATCCACCTGACCATCAACGGCGTGGCGGCCGGGCTGCGCAACAGCGGCTGATCGACATCGGCATCTAGCCGACGAAGGCCCCGGGCACGGGGTCTTCGCCGAGCGCCGACAGCAGCACGGCCCAGTGCATCGCCTCATCCCCGAGGATGCTGCCGGCGGCCCGGGTCAGTTCCCGGTTGTGGAAATTCGGCAGTACGCCGAGGTAGGCCGCCGTGGCGCCCTTCTCCAGCCCGGCCGCGAAGCGCAGCACATCGGCCTGCGTCTTGAGTTGTTCGGCGGGAAAGTTGTAGTCCCCGGGCTTCTTCGCCGTCACCGGCGTGCCGCCCAGCTTGCTGACGGTACCCGCCAGCACCTGCGCGTGGGCCTTGTGATGGCCCTGGAACTTCACGGCGGTGTCCAGCACCGGCTTCTGCAGCAAGCCGCTTTCCGCGCCCACCTGATACGCCGCGATGGCCTGGTATTCCAGCCCGAGCGCGACATTGAGGATGTTGATGTCATCGCGGGTGCTGCCCGACTGGGTCTGCGCCCAGGCCGGCATCGATTCGCCCAGCGAAAACACCGCGAGCGAGCCGAGCGCAAACAGCCCGGGGGCCTTCAGCAGGCCGCGCCGGCGGGCATCCGGCAGGGTGACGATGCGCGATGCGGCGGCGGGACGTTCTTCCAGAGTGGCCATTACGGTCTCCTGTTCCTTTTGGGGGGAGGCGCGCCACGGGTTGGCGCACCTGTCCGCATATACGCGGCAGCGCGCCAGACGGATGCAGCCGATGCGGTCCATCGGCTTTCCGTCCTTTCCAGCCTTTCCAGCCCATTCTTCCTATACTCAGGCGGAGCCCCTAGCCCCGCCCCCGTGCCTGCTTCCCTGCCCTCCTCCGCGGATGCCCACGCAAACCCTGCTCCTCCCGAAGCGGCGGCGCAGCCGGACCCTGCCGCGCGGCTGGCGGGCCTGCTGCAGGACATCGCCCTGGGCGACCGCCCGGCGCTGCGCGCGCTCTACGACCTCACCGTGACGAAACTGTTTGGCCTGGCGCTGCGTATTACTAATAGGCGGGATTGGGCGGAGGACGTCGTGCAGGAGAGTTTTGTCAGCATCTGGCATCACGCCGGCGACTATCGCCCCCACGTGGCGGCCCCCATGACCTGGATGGCCGCCATCGTGCGCAACCGGGCGCTGGACTGCCTGCGCCGGCAGGCCGCCGCGCGGGGTGGCCAGCCGGCACAGCCCGATGACGACCTGGAAGCCTGGTTGCCCGACGACCGCGCCGGCCCCGCCGACGCCGCGCTGGCGAGCGAACGCGCGGCGGCACTGGCCCGCTGCCTGCAACGGCTGGAACCGTCGCAGCGGCAGGCCATCGCCCTCGCCTATCTGCGCGACCTGAGCCACACCGAACTGGCGGCCCAGCTACAGGTGCCGCTCGGCACCATCAAGTCGTGGATCCGGCGGGGGCTGGAGCGGCTGCGCACCTGTCTGGAGGGGCTGGCATGAGGCTCACCGGCCATCCTGACCTGCTCGACCGTCTGGCCGCCCAATATGCACTGGGGGTGCTGCGCGGCGGCGCGCGGCGCCGGCTGGAGCGGCTGGCGCACGAGGAGACCGCCGTGCGCGCCGCCATCGAACGCTGGCAGGCACGCCTGACCGGGCTGGCGGAGTTGCAACCGGCGGCCCAGCCAGTCGACAAGGTCTGGTGCGGCATCGAACAACGGCTGGGCTGGCAGGCCGCCCCGCTCAAGCTGAAGCCGCCGCCCCCGCGCCACTGGTGGCAGGCCTTCCAGGACGCCCCGGTGCTGCTGCGCATGGCCTCGGCGGCGCTGGCCTTGCTGGCGCTGATGGCCGTGGGGGTGTCGCAATGGCTGGTGAACCAGCGCGAGCAGGCGCCGACGATGTCCGCCGTGGCGATCCTGAACGATGATCAGGCTCGGCCCGCCGTGGTTGTGCTCTGGGATGCCCCCGCCAGCACGGTCACCGTGCGCCGCCTGGATCACCTGAAGCTGGCCGACCAGCAGGTGCTCCAGCTCTGGGCCCTGCCGGAAGGCGGCAAGCCGCAGTCGCTGGGGGTGATCGGCCGGCGCCACGAGGTGCGGCTGGAAGTGAAGCGCGCGCCGGACAGCGTGCCGGCGCTCGCCATCAGCATCGAGCCGCCGGGCGGCTCGCCCAGCCCGGACGGGCCGTCTGGGCCGGTGGTGTTCCAGGGCCGGGTGGTCGCCCAGCCGGCTTGAGGCGAGGTAACGTCCAACGGGCGCGGAATCCGTCCCCGGGGGCGATATAATCGCGGTTTCCCGAATTTCGCCAGCGCCCGCCGCCGTTCGCGGTGCGCGCAACAACTGTCCCCTCGCCCATGACCTCCCAACTTGCCAAGAAAGGCGAAGCCTGGTCCGCCCGCTTCTCCGAACCGATGTCCGACCTGGTGAAGCGCTACACCGCATCGGTCTTCTTCGACAAGCGCCTGGCGCTGTTCGACATCGCCGGGTCGCTGGCCCATGCGGCCATGCTGGCCAAGCAAGGCATCATCGCCGAGGCGGACCGCGCCGAGATCGAGCGTGGCATGACGCAGATCCGTGGCGAGATCGAGTCCGGCGCGTTCGAGTGGAAGCTCGACCTCGAGGACGTCCACCTGAATATCGAGGCCCGCCTGACCGCGCTGGTCGGCGACGCCGGCAAGCGCCTGCACACCGGCCGCTCGCGCAATGACCAGGTGGCCACCGACATCCGCCTGTGGCTGCGCAGCGAGATCGACAACATCATCGGCCTGCTGGGCGCCCTGCGCGCCGCGCTGCTGGACCTGGCCGAGCAGAACGCCGACACCATCCTGCCCGGCTTCACCCACCTCCAGGTGGCCCAGCCGGTCACCTTCGGCCACCATCTGCTGGCCTATGTGGAGATGTTCACGCGCGACGCCGAGCGCATGGCCGATTGCCGAAAACGCGTCAACCGGCTGCCGCTGGGCGCCGCCGCGCTGGCCGGCACGAGCTACCCGATCGATCGTGAGTTCGTGGCGTCCCAGCTTGGTTTCGACGGCGTTTGCCGCAATTCGCTCGACGCCGTCTCCGACCGCGACTTCGCGATCGAATTCTGTGCCGCCGCCGCGCTGGTGATGACGCACGTCTCGCGTTTTTCCGAAGAACTGGTGCTGTGGATGAGCCCGCGCGTCGGCTTCATCGACATCGCCGACCGCTTCTGCACGGGCAGCTCGATCATGCCGCAGAAGAAGAACCCGGACGTGCCCGAACTCGCCCGCGGCAAGACCGGCCGCGTGAACGGCCACCTGATCGGCCTGCTGACGCTGATGAAGGGCCAGCCGCTCGCGTACAACAAGGACAACCAGGAAGACAAGGAACCGCTGTTCGACACGGTGGACACCGTGGTGGACACGCTGCGCATCTTTGCCGACATGGTGCCGGGCATCACCGTGAAGCCGGAGGCCATGCGCGCCGCCGCGCTGCAGGGCTACGCCACGGCCACCGACCTGGCCGACTATCTGGTCAAGCGCGGCCTGCCGTTCCGTGACGCCCACGAGGCCGTGGCCCACGCCGTGCGCGCCTGCGACGACCGCCGCTGCGACCTGGCCGACCTCACCGTGGCCGAGCTGCGCGAGGTCTCCGGCCTGGGCGACAAGTCGAGCCTGATCGGTGACGACGTGCACGCCGTCCTGACGCTGGAAGGCTCCGTGGCCGCCCGCGATCACATCGGCGGCACCGCGCCCGCCCAGGTGCGCGCCGCCATCCAGGCCGCCCGCGCCGCGCTCTGAAAACGCACGTGAAGCAGTAAGCTTTCCGTAAGGTTCGGAGAGCCCCGAAACCGCCGTGGCGCAAGCCCCGGCGGTTTTTCTTTGGCGCCCGTGATGTGCACGCGACGCCGGTAGGTACATCCCCCTAGCGCCGATAGAATTTGTTACAGATACACTAATCGCCGCAAAAACCGGGGGAGACAACCCATGTATTACTTGCTTGGTCTGTCACGACAGATCGACAGGTTGAACCAGCACACAGGCAGAGTTGCAAACATCATGATCCTGCTGTCGTGCCT
Organism: Cupriavidus sp. 05T42; assembly: GCF_056396345.1. Lineage (NCBI taxonomy): Bacteria > Pseudomonadati > Pseudomonadota > Betaproteobacteria > Burkholderiales > Burkholderiaceae > Cupriavidus > Cupriavidus sp. 05T42. The sequence goes on along the minus strand of NZ_JBFTLH010000002.1, from coordinate 75,098 downwards.
GGTCAGCGCGGGGAACGCCCTGCTGCGCTATGGCTTCAACCTCAGTGACAACTGGCCACTCGAACTGCAGTGGTATATGTTCGCCATCGCCGTGATGTTCGGCACGTCGTACACGTTCCAGCGCAATGAGCACGTGCGCGTGGACCTGATCTACGGCAACGTGTCCGAGCGCGCGCAGCACTGGATCGACATCTTCGGCATCGTCGTGTTCCTGCTGCCCTCCACGATCCTGTTCACATGGCTCTCGTGGGAATCGCTGTTCCTGCCCTCGTGGCGCATCCTCGAGCAATCGGGCAACTCCGGCGGGCTGCCGCGGTACCCGATCAAGCTGGTGGTGCCCATCGGCTTTGCCCTGCTCACGCTGCAGGGCATTTCCGAGCTGATCAAGCGCTTCGCGGCCCTGAAGGGGCTGGTGCGCATCGAATCGAAATACGAGAGGCCGGTGCAATGATCCCGTTGGAATATATGCCGCCGCTGATGTTCGGCGGCCTGGTGGTATTCATGCTGATCGGGTTCCCGGTCGCATTCTCGCTGTCCGCCGTGGGTCTGGCGTTCGGCTTCCTGGCCATCGAGTGGGGCTACTTCCCCGTCCAGTTCCTGCAGGCGGTGCCGAGCCGGGTGTTCGGCAGCGTGCTGGCCAACGAGTTGCTGCTGGCCATTCCGTTCTTCACCTTCATGGGGGCGATCCTCGAGAAGTGCGGGCTGGCGGAGGACATGCTGGACTCCATGGGCCAGCTCTTCGGCCCCGTGCGCGGCGGGCTGGGCTACTCGGTGATCATCGTCGGCTTCATCCTGGGGGCGATCACCGGCACGGTGGCGGCGCAGGTCATCGCCATGGCCATGATCTCGCTGCCGGTGATGATGCGCTACCGCTACAACATGAAGTACGCCACGGGCGTGCTGGCGGCCTCGGGCACCATCACGCAGTTGGTGCCGCCGTCGCTGGTGCTCGTGGTGCTGGCCGACCAGCTCAAGACCCCGATGGGCAGCGCCGACGTCGGCAGCATGTACCTGGGCGCCTGGGGCCCCTCGGTGGTCCAGATCGCGCTGTTCGCGCTCTACACCTTCGTGATCACCCGCATCAAGCCGGACTGGCTGCCGCCGGTGCCCCCGGAGGCGCGCACGCTGACCGGCTGGGCCCTGTGGCGCAAGTGCCTGCGCGGCATCATCCCGTGCGCGGTGCTGATCTTCCTGGTGCTGGGCACGATCATGCTGGGCATTGCCACACCGACCGAGTCGGGCGCCATGGGCGCGGTGGGTGCGTTGGTGCTGGCCGTGATCCGTGACAAGGGCTTCAACCGGATCGACCGCACGATCTACCGCGTGGGCCTCGCCGCCACGCTGGTCGCGGCTGGGGTCGGCTTCTACGCGTTCGGCTCCCACGCGTTCCGGATACCGCTGGCGCTGGCCTATCTGGTCCTGCTGTGGCTGCTGGTCCGCGCGGGGCAGTTGACCGACCTGCGGCTGCTGATCGTCGATGCCTACCAGTCCACGGCACGCCTGACCGCGATGGTGGTGTTCATCCTGATCGGCTCGACCTGCTTCTCGGTGGTGTTCCAGGGCGTGGACGGCGGCGCCTGGGTGGAGCACCTGTTCACCTCGCTGCCGGGCGGCTGGATCGGCTTCCTGATCGTGGTGAACCTGTTCATCTTCTTCCTGGCGTTCTTCCTCGACTTCTTCGAGATCGCCTTCATCGTGGTGCCGATGCTGGCACCCGTGGCGGTGAAGGTGCTGACGCCGGTGGTGCTCGAATCGATGGGCGGCAATCCCGAAGCGGCCGCCACGGCGGCCCTGGTGTGGTTCGGCGTGATGCTGTGCGTGAACATGCAGACCTCGTTCATGCATCCGCCGTTCGGCTTCGCGCTGTTCTACCTGCGCGGCATCGCCCCGAAGGAAGTGAAAAGCTCGGACATCTACTGGGGCGCCCTGCCCTGGGTCGGCCTGCAGATGGTGATGGTGCTGCTGGTGATGTTCTGGCCGGGCATGGTGACGGGCCTGCTGGACAAGGGCTCGCTCAAGCACAGCAACTCGGCGGAGGTAAGCATCCCGCTTGGCGGAGAGGATGCCAAGCCGGCGGCGCCACCGGGCGGCGCATCGAGCCCGGGCACGCTGGAATTGCCGGCCGCCGAGCCCGCCGAACCAGCCGCACCGCAGTTCGAGTTCGAGAAGAAGAAGTAATACGGCCGAATCGGACTGCACAAGAGCCCCGCGCGATGCGGGGCTTTTTTTCGTCCGTCGTTTGCGCCAAGGGCCGAGTGCCTCCAGATTTTTGGACGTAGTGCTAAAGACGGCAGCGAGTCATTACGGTATTGAACGCATTGGTACCTTGCCACGTCAGGGCCATGACTTCCATGGCTACCGACCTGCGATGGCAAGACAACCGACGAGATCGTGTTTCTGCCGCAGACACGGTACGACAGCAATACCGGTAAGGCGGCCTGATTTAGGAGAGACCATGCTGTTCATATCGAAGGAAGGACACGTTGACTCAGATCGTATCGTTGTACGGATTTATCCTCGGATCGAACGCGGTCCGATGCACAAGGTGAATGGAATTGTGGTGCATCAGACGGCAGCTCCCACGGCCTCCAGCACCTTCAGTTCATATCAGGTCAATGGCGCCAATGGCGCACACTTCCTGATTGATAGGGATGGGACTATCTATCAGACCGCGTCGCTGAGAAAAAGAACGAACCACGTCGGCAATATCAAGTCGCGTTGCCTGGAAACCAGGAAATGCTCGCCGGCAGAGTTCAATGCCGCCTACCCATTGAAATGGCGACCTACGCCACTATCGCGGCATGAGCACAGGAAACCCTTCCCCGAACGATATCCCGGCAATACGGATTCGGTTGGCATTGAACTGGTAGGGGCATACATTGAGAAAAACGAAGTGTACGAGTCCGTGACCCCGTCACAGAATGACGCTGTTCGATGGCTCGTAGCAGAACTTTCAGCCACCCTGAAAGTGGCCATGGGCGATGTCTACAGACACCCTCAACTCTCTCGGAAAACCGAGTCCGAAGCGAGCTCCGCAAAATGGTGAGAAACCTGTTGCTCGCGCTATGCGCGATGTTGTGGCTTGTCATGTCGCCGGTCGCACATGCCCGTGCTGTAAAGGCGGTGACGATAGATGCCGTAGGACTCAGCAGGCTCGAGGAGATGGCGCAAGAATGCAAGAAATTCCGGCCTTCCGTGAAACTGGTAAAACGCTATTTCTCGCGTGCCTATCCGGTAGATGCCATCTACTACTCCAAAAAGTTCTGGTCGCCTTGTTGGGCGTCGGGAACCATCGAGTACGCAGATGGAAATCGCGGGAAATGGCGGCTGAGTTCCGGTGGGGCGGCCTACCTCGAATGGAGTCATTCAGGCGAGGTGATCTTGTATTTCAAGAATAATGGTTGGCAAGATCCCTTTGGGTCCGGCTACGACGAGTCGGTCTAAACAAGAAAAACCGGCGCCAAGGCGCCGGTTTTTTGTCGATCCGTCATGGCGGAACCTCCGAGAGGAATCCGAAACGGACATCCCTACTGCTTCACGCAGTCCACAAAATAAGCCTTCTGCCCGTCCACCTCGTCTTCCACCAGACCGTGGATGTCGGTTTCAAATCCCGGGAACAGCTTGTTGAACTCGCGTGCGAACTTCAGGTACTGGACGATGGTCCGGTTGAAGCGCTCGCCCGGGATCAGCAGTGGAATGCCCGGGGGGTACGGCGTCAGCAGGATGGCGGTGACGCGGCCTTCCAGTTCGTCCACGGGCACGCGCTCGATCTCGCGATGGGCCATCATCGCCCAGGCGTCCGACGGCTTCATGGCCGGCTCCATGTCCGACAGGTACATCTCCGTCGTCACGCGCGCCACATCGTTGGCCTTGTAGACGCTGTGGATCGCGTCGCACAGGTCCCGCAGGCCCATGCGCTCGTACTGCGGGTACTTGCCGACGAACTCCGGCAGCACGCGCCACAGCGGCTGGTTCTGGTCGTAATCGTCCTTGAATTGTTGCAATTCAGTGACGAGCGAGTTCCAGCGGCCCTTGGTGATGCCGATGGTGAACATGATGAAGAACGAGTACAGGCCCGTCTTCTCGATGATGATGCCGTGCTCGGCCAGGTACTTGGTGACGATGGCCGCCGGGATGCCGCGCTCGCTGAACTCGCCGTCCACGTCGAGGCCCGGGGTGATCAGCGTGGCCTTGATCGGGTCGAGCAGGTTGAAGCCGTCGGCCAGGTCGCCAAAGCCGTGCCAGCGCTCGTTGGCCTGCAGTATCCAGGCCTCGCGGTCGCCGATGCCGTCTTCGATCAGCGCGTCCGGGCCCCAGACCTTGAACCACCAGTCGCCGTTGTTGCCGGCCTCGTAGTCGCCCTCCACCTTGCGCATGGCGCGGCGGAAGTCCATCGCTTCCTGGATGCTTTCCTCGACCAGCGCGGTGCCGCCCGGGGCTTCCATCATCGCCGCCGCCACATCGCACGAGGCGATGATCGAGTACTGCGGGCTCGTCGAGGTATGCATCAGGTAGGCCTCGTTGAACCGGTAGCGGTCCAGCTTGCGGGTCTCCGAGTCCTGCACCAGGATCTGGGACGCCTGCGACAGCCCGGCCAGCAGCTTGTGCGTGGACTGCGTGGCGAACACCAGCGCGTCCTTGCTGCGCGGCCGGTCACGGCCGATGGCGTGCATGTTGCGGTAGAAGTCGTGGAAGGCGGCGTGCGGCAGCCAGGCTTCGTCGAAGTGCAGCGTGTCGATCTCGCTCGCCAGCATCTCCTTGATCTGCTCGGCGTTGTACAGCACGCCGTCGTAGGTGCCCTGGGTGATCGTCAGGATGCGCGGCTTCTGGTTCTTGGCCTTGCTGGCGAACGGATGGTTGGCGATCTTGCGGCGGATCGTCTCCGGGTCGAATTCGCTCTTCGGGATCGGGCCGATGATGCCGTAGTGGTTGCGCGTCGGCATCAGGAACACCGGAATCGCGCCGGTCATCATGATCGCGTGCAGGATCGACTTGTGGCAGTTGCGGTCCACCACCACGATGTCCCCCGGGGCCACGTTGGCGTGCCAGACCATCTTGTTCGAGGTCGACGTGCCGTTGGTCACGAAGTACATGTGGTCCGAGTTGAAGATCCGCGCGGCGTTGCGCTCGGATGCCGCCACCGGGCCGGTGTGGTCCAGCAGCTGGCCCAGCTCGTCCACGGCGTTGCAGACGTCGGCGCGCAGCATGTTCTCGCCGAAGAACTGGTGGAATACCTGCCCCACCGGGCTCTTCAGGAACGCCACGCCGCCAGAGTGGCCCGGGCAGTGCCACGAGTACGAGCTGTCCTGCGCGTAGGCAATCAGGGCCTTGAAGAACGGCGGCGCCAGGGTGTCAAGGTAGACGCGGGCTTCGCGGATGATGTGACGCGCCACGAACTCGGGCGTGTCCTCGAACATGTGGATGAAGCCGTGCAGCTCGCGCAGGATGTCGTTGGGAATATGGCGCGAGGTGCGCGTCTCGCCGTACAGGAAGATCGGCAGGTCCGAATTGCGGCGGCGCACTTCGTTCACGAAGGCGCGCAGCTTCTCGATGGCGGCGGCTTCGGGCTGGTCATCGGCGCGCACGAACTCGTCGTCGTCGATCGAGACAATGAACGACGATGCCCGGCTGGACTGCTGGGCGAACGAGGTCAGGTCGCCGTAGCTGGTCAAGCCCATCACTTCCATGCCTTCGCGCTCGATGGCCTCTGCCAGCGCGCGGATGCCCGAGCCGGAAATGTTCTCGGAGCGGAAGTCTTCGTCGATGATGATGACGGGGAAGCGGAATTTCATCGGTCGATCCTTGATGAGAAGGCTTTGGAAAGACTTGAGCCACATGGCCGCCGGAAGGCTCCCCCGGGCGGCGTCATGTGGCTCTTTCGTCAGAATTGGGCGGCCGTCGGTCCGGACGCCGGCATTGTAATGCGGTCAGGTCTTCGGCAGTGTGACACCGTGCTGGCCCTGATACTTGCCGCCGCGGTCGGCGTACGAGGTCTCGCAGATTTCGTCGCTCTCGAAGAACAACACCTGGGCGCAGCCCTCGCCGGCGTAGATCTTGGCGGGCAGCGGGGTGGTGTTCGAGAACTCCAGCGTCACGTAACCTTCCCACTCCGGCTCGAACGGGGTCACGTTGACGATGATGCCGCAGCGCGCGTACGTGCTCTTGCCCAGGCAGATGGTCAGCACGCTGCGCGGAATGCGGAAGTACTCCATCGTGCGGGCCAGCGCGAACGAGTTCGGCGGGATGATGCAGACATCGCCCTTGAAGTCCACGAAGGACTTCTCGTCGAAGTTCTTCGGGTCGACGATGGTGCTGTTGATATTGGTGAAGATCTTGAACTCGTCCGCGCAGCGGATATCGTAGCCGTAGCTCGAAGTGCCGTAGGAGACGATCTTGCGGCCGTCCTCCTCCCGTACCTGGCCGGGCGCGAACGGCTCGATCATGGCGTGCTGTTCCGCCATGCGGCGGATCCACTTGTCGGATTTGATGCTCATATTGGCTGGCGGAATGGACGATGGGCGGCGCCCGGCCGAGCCGGTGCCGCTGGAATGGGGCGCATTGTACAACCAATCCGCCTGCGAACCGCCTCCGGCGGCCCCCCGACGCGCCTTCAGGCCGGCGCGGCCGCCTCGGGCTGGCTGTGGCGGAACCGCTCCCGCCCGGTATACAACAGGAAATGCTTGCCGGTGCAGCGCGCGAACAGGCTCAGGTTGACCCGCTGGGCCATCTGGTAGCCCATCTGGGTCACCCCGGAGCGCGACAGCAGGAACGGAATGCCCATCTGCGCGCCCTTGATCACCATCTCGGAGGTCAGCCGGCCCGTGGTGTAGAAAACCTTGTCCTCGCCGGTCATGTCTTCCAGCCACATCCGGCCGGCGATGGCGTCCACGGCGTTGTGCCGGCCCACATCCTCCACGAACATCAGCAGCTCGCTGCCCCGGAACAGCGCGCAGCCGTGCACCGAGCCGGCCTGCTTGTAGACCGACTGCTGCAGGCGGATGGTGTCGATGATTGCGTAGAGGGTTTCCTGGGTCAGCGTGGCATCCCCGGGCAGGCGGATGTTGTCGACCTCGTCCAGCAGCGAGCCGAACACCGTGCCCTGCCCGCATCCCGTGGTCACCACGCGGCGCGCGGTGCGTTCCTCGATGCGGTCCACGCCGGTGCGGGTGGTCACGGCAGCCGATTCGGTCTCCCAGTCCACCTGGATCGCGGCGATGTCCTCGATGTCGTCCACCAGCCGCTGGTTGCGCAGGTAGCCCAGCACCAGGTGCTCGGGCGCGCCGCCCAGCGTCATCAGGGTCACCAGCTCGCGCTTGTCGAGGTAGACCGTCAGCGGCCGCTCGCCCGGCAGCCAGGCCGGGCGCACGCGGCCCTGTTCGTCAACGACCTCCACCTCCTCGATCAGCGGGACGGCGGCATGGGTCAACTCGGGGCGCAGGGGCATGGGGGCGGGGGCGGGAAGGTGCCGGCCCGTGGCGGGGGCGCCATCGGGCCGGTTTCAGGGGCGTTTTGTTACTGCGGAACTACGGTTTATAGCCAAAAACTATCGACACTCAGGATGCGGCGACCACGCCACACGCGATCCGGCCGCCAGCGTTGCCGGTCGGCTGGGTGCGATAGTCGTCCGGGTCCTTGTGGACGATCACGGCCTTGCCGATCACGCTGTTCGGGCCCGGGCCGACGGTGACGTCCGGCATCAGGAACTGTACGCGCGCGTTGCCGCTGGCGTCGGCGGTCAGGTTGTTCATGTCGCCGGCATGGTGCTCGGGCATGGTCATCTGGCCGTGCGGTTTGCCGGCAGGGTTGAAATGGCCGCCGGCGCTCATCGCGTCAGGGGCCGAGCAATCGCCCTTCTCGTGGACATGGAAGCCATGCGAGGTGCCCGGAGGCAGGCCCGTGACCGCCACCACCACCATCACGCCGGCCGTCTGCTGGTCGAAGGTGACGCGGCCCGCGGTATTGGTGCCGCTCTTGGACTGCAACGGTGCCGCCGCCTTGGCGCCCACGGCGACCCGTGCCGCCGCCGGCGCGGCAGCCGGGGCCGCGCTGGCGCTGGCCGCATCGCTGCTGGTGCCCGAGGTTCCGCATCCCGCCATCACTGCCACGGCGGTGCCCACTGCCAAACCGCAAAGTACACGTTTCATGCCAAACCCTCCTCTAGAGTTGACTGCCGTGGCGATTGTAACGCCGCCCCGGCCGGGTGCATGGTGCGCTGCGGTAAACCCTCACACTTCGCCGGGACGCGGCCGCACGCGCGGCGTGTCGTCACGGGGCGTGGAGCGCTGGGCGGGAATCTTGCCGGACTGGATGTCGTCGTACCAGATCTCGTGGTGCTCCCGGGCCCAGGCCTCGTCCACGTAGCCATCGCGCATGGCGCGGTAGGCGCCCTCCATGCCGATCGTCCCCATATAGATATGGCCGCAGGCCAGCACGATCATCACCACGGCCGAGACCCCATGGATCACGTGGGCGATCTGCATCGTGGCGCGGTAGTAGTCCAGGCCCGGCACGATCATGTCGAGCACCCAGCCGGAGGCCGAGAGGACCAGCCCGAGCAGCACCATCCCGCCCCAGAACCACATCTTCTCGCCGGCGTTGAAGCGCGCGCTGGGCACGTGGGCGCCGGAGGCGAGCCCGCCGAGCTTGCGCACCCAGACCACGTCGCCACGGTTCGGCACGTTGTCACGCACGAACACCACGAAGGTGGCAATGATCGACAGCGTGAACACCGGCCCGGTCAGGTTGTGCAGGTTCTTGAGAATGTAGGTGAGCCAGCCGAACAGCGTGTGGCCCATGATCGGCAGCAGGAAGTGCTTGCCGAACAGGATCACGATGCCCGAGATCGCCAGGATCACGAACGAGATGGCCACGGCCCAGTGCACGAAGCGCTCGGTGGGCGTGAAGCGCTCGATCATGCGGCCCGTGCGCGGGGACTTGAGCGGGATGGTGCGGCGCCAGGCGAAGAAGGCCAGGATGGCCGCCGGCACCAGGATCAGGATCCAGCCGCCCCAGACCGTCAGCACGCCATTGCGGAACAGCCGCCATTTCTGGCCGGTGCGCTGGATCAGCACCCCGGCTTCCTTGGCGGGCAGGCTGCTGTAGTGATGCTGGTCCGAGTTGACCTCGCGCCAGACCGGCGCGTTGTTGCCCGGCTGGGTCACCGAGCGCTCCTGCTGCGAGCGGGCCTCGGCGGCCACGTCGCGCCGGGGCACGTTGAAGATGTTCTCGCTGGCCACGCCCGCGAACGGCTGCACCGGGTGCGTGGCGGGATTGTTGGCGTCCGCCTGGGCCTGGGCCTGCGTCGGGGCCTGCGCCTGCGCCGGAGGCTGCGCGGCAGGCGGCGAGGCCGGCGCCTGGGCCAGCGCCGCGCCCGCCACACCGGCGGCAAGGACCACCCCGGCCAGCAAGGTCTTGAGGGTCTGGATGACGGTCATGGCGCCTCCCCCGCTCATTGGATGCGGTTGTACTCGTTCTGGTACTGGTTGCGCTGATGGATCTGACGCTGCCAGCTGTCCTTGTCGCCCGCCGTCCAGCCCTTGGCCACGAACGGGTCGCCGGGGGCGCCCTGCCAGGCGATGGAATCCGACTTCTTGTGCGTGGCCGAGACGGTCTGCGGCTTCTCGCTGCACGCCGCCAGCAGCGCGACGGTGGCGAGCATCGATACGATCAACGCGGTGCGGGTCATGACGGCTGCCCTCCGCCGGCCGGGGCGCCGGGTGCGGTGCCCTGCGGGGTGCTGGGGGCCGCCGGAGTGCCGTTGGCAGGCGCCTGCGGCTTGCCATAGGCCGTGCCCCAGCCGAACACATCGCCGCCCGTGCCGCGCTTGATCACGCGGTTGCGCAGGATGTCGGCAATCACGTCGCCATCGCCGCCGAGCAGGGCCTTGGTCGAGCACATTTCCGCGCAGAGCGGCAGCTTGCCCTCGGCCAGCCGGTTGCGGCCGTACTTTTCGAATTCTTCCTCGCTGCCGTTCTTCTCCGGGCCGCCGGCGCAGAACGTGCACTTGTCCATCTTGCCGCGCACGCCGAAGGTGCCCTCGCTGGGGAACTGCGGGGCGCCGAACGGGCAGGCGTAGGAGCAGTAGCCGCAGCCGATGCAGACGTCCTTGTCGTGCAGCACCACGCCGTCGTCGGTGCGGTAGAAGCAATCCACCGGGCAGACGGCCATGCAGGGCGCGTCCGAGCAGTGCATGCAGGCCACCGAGATCGACTTCTCGGCGTTGAGAACGCCGTCGTTGATCGTCACCACGCGGCGCCGGTTGACGCCCCAGGGCACCTCGTGCTCGTTCTTGCAGGCAGTGACGCAGCTGTTGCATTCGATGCAGCGCTCGGCGTCACAGATGAATTTCATGCGTGCCATGTGTCTCTCCGCTTCTCAGGCTCAGGCAAACCGCTCGATCTGGCAAACGGTGGTCTTGGTTTCCTGCATCATCGTCACCGAGTCGTAGCCGTAGGTGGTGGCCGTGTTCACGGCCTCCCCCCGGACGATCGGGTACGCGCCATCGGGATAGAACTGCTTGAGATCCTTGCCTTCCCACCAGCCCGAGAAGTGGAACGGGATGAACGCCGTATCCACGCCCACGCGCTCCGTCACCAGCGCGCGCACCTTGAGGCGGGCACCGGTCGGCGTGCGCACCCAGCAATAGTCGCCGTTGCGGATGCCCCGCGCGGACGCTGCCTGCGGGTTGATCTCGACGAAGTTCTCCTGCTGCAGCTCGGCCAGCCACGGGTTGGAGCGGGTTTCCTCGCCGCCACCCTCGTATTCCACCAGCCGGCCCGAAGTCAGGATGATCGGGAATTTCTCGTAGATCTTGTTCTCGATGTTGCGCTGCTGCACCGACTTGTACAGCGTGGGCAGGCGCCAGAAGGCCATCTTGTCGTCGTGGGTCGGGTACTTGGCGACCATGTCCGGCCGCGTGGAGTACAGCGGCTCACGGTGCTGCGGGATCGGGTCGGGGAAGTTCCAGACCACGGCGCGCGCCTTGGCGTTGCCGAACGGATGGCAACCGTGGTTCTTCATCACCACGCGCTGGATCCCGCCCGAGAGGTCGGTCTTCCAGTTCTTGCCCTCGGCGGCCTTCTTCTCGGCGTCGGTCAGGTCGTCCCACCAGCCCAGCTTCTTCAGCAGCACGTGGTCGAACTCGGGGTAGCCGGTGGTGATCTCCGCCCCGGCCGAGCAGGAGCCATCCTCGGCCAGCAGGTTCACCCCGTCGCGCTCCACGCCGAAGTTGGCGCGGAAGTTGCCGCCGCCGTCCATGACGTGCTTCGAGGTGTCATAAAGATTCGGCGATCCCGGGTGCTTGAGTTCGGGCGTGCCGTAGCACGGCCACGGCAGGCCGAAGTAGTCGCCGGTCAGGTCGTAGCCGGTGACCGGGTCCTTGCCGCCCTTGCAGCGCAGCGTCTTCACGTCGAACATCTGCATGTTGCGCATATGCGACTTGAGCCGCTCCGGCGACTGGCCCGTGTAGCCGATGGTCCAGTTGCTGGCGTTGATCTCGCGCAAGATCGATTCGGTCTCGGGCTCCTGCCAGGTACGGCCGGCGCGCTTGACCTCAATCATCTTGTAGTTCTTCGACAGCTCCTTGCCAAAGCCGAGCTTCTCGGCGAAGGCCTGCATGATGGTGTGGTCGGGCATCGATTCGAACAGCGGCTCGATGACCTTCTCGCGCCATTGCAGCGAGCGGTTCGAGGCCGTGCACGACCCCGAGGTCTCGAACTGGGTGGCCGCCGGCAGCAGGTAGACGGCGCGGTTCGGATTGATCTTGTCGCCGTCGGTCGGCGTCATGTTCGCCATGGCGGCCGTGGCGGAGGGGTACGGGTCCACCACCACCAGCAGGTCGAGCTTGTCCAGCGCGCGCTTCATCTCCAGGCCGCGCGTCTGCGAGTTCGGGGCGTGGCCCCAGAAGAACACGCCACGGACGTTGTTGTCCTGGTCGATCAGGTCGCGCTTCTCGGTCACGATGTCGATCCAGCGGGACACCGTGGTGCCGGACTTTTCCATCAGCGTCTGCGAGACGAACTGCTTCTTGATCCATTCGTAATCCACGCCCCACACCGCCGCGTAGTGCTTCCACGCGCCGGTGGCCAGGCCGTAGTAGCCCGGCAGGGAGTCGGGGTTCGGGCCCACGTCGGTGGCACCCTGCACGTTGTCATGGCCACGGAAGATGTTGGCGCCGCCGCCCGACACGCCGATATTGCCCAGCGCCAGCTGCACGATGCAGGAGGCGCGCACGATCGCATTGCCGATGGTGTGCTGGGTCTGGCCCATGCACCAGACCAGCGTGGACGGGCGATTCTTCGCCATGGTCTCGGCCACCAGCTTCACCTGGGCCTCGGGCACGCCGCAGACTTCCTCGACCTTGTCCGGGGTCCACTTGGCCAGGACCTCGGCCTTGACCTTGTCCATGCCGTAGACGCGGTCGTTCAGGTACTTGGGGTCTTCCCAGCCGTTCTGGAAGATGTGATACAGCACGCCGAACAGGAAGGCGATGTCGGTGCCCGAACGGATGCGCACGTAGTGATGCGCCTTGGCCGCCGTGCGGGTGTAGCGCGGGTCCACCACGATCACCTTGCAGCCGTTCTCCTTGGCGTGCAGCAGGTGCAGCATCGACACCGGGTGCGCCTCCGCGGCGTTGGAGCCGATATACAGCGCCGCGCGGGCGTTCTGCATATCGTTGTACGAGTTCGTCATCGCCCCGTAACCCCAGGTGTTCGCCACGCCGGCCACGGTGGTGGAGTGGCAGATGCGCGCCTGGTGGTCGGTATTGTTGGTGCCGAAGAACGACACCCACTTGCGCAGCAGGTACGACTGCTCGTTGCTGTGCTTGGAAGAGCCGACGAAGAACATCGAATCGGGGCCGGTCTCCTGGCGGATGGCCTTCATCTTCGCCGTGATCTCGTCCAGCGCCTGGTCCCAGCTGATCTTCTGGTACTTGCCGTTGACCAGCTTCATCGGGTACTTGAGCCGGTACTCGCCATGGCCGTGCTCGCGCAGCGCGGCACCCTTGGCGCAGTGCGCGCCCATGTTGATCGGGGAGTCGAAGACCGGTTCCTGGCGTATCCAGATGCCGTTCTGCACCACGGCATCCACCGCGCAGCCCACCGAGCAGTGGCCGCACACGGTGCGCCGTACCACGATCTCGCCCTTGCCGGCCCCGGCGCCGGTCTTGCCGTCGTCGGCATCGGCCTTGCGGATCAGCGTCAGTTGCGTGGCGGCCAGCCCGGCACCCACGCCGATGCCCGACCGCTTGAGAAAGCTGCGCCGATCCATCGTCGGCATCGCCCCGGCCAGCCCGGCGGCCAGGCGGGACGCCAGGCGCCCGTTGCCATTGCCATTGCCATGACTATTGCCATGACTGGAAGGATGGGCCTGCGGAGCAGTTGGGTCGGCGAGCCGGTTCGCAACCCGGTCGGTCTGGCCTTGGTCCGCGCGCTTGCGGGTCAGGATCATGTCTTGCCTCGGCGAAAGAGGGGGGACGAGAGACAAGGCGCGCCAGCCGGCACGCCGTGCGGGCGCCCAGGTCTAGATCAGCGTGGTGCGGTAGTACTTGCGGATATGGGCGGAGACCCGGTAGCCCTGGCTGTCGGGCGCGGGATCGGCCGCATCGGCGGTGGTGGGCGGCGCGAGGGCATCGGCCAGCGCCGATTGCCCGCGCGTGGCCACAGCGGCGGCACCGGCAGCGGCAACCACGCCAGCCCCGGCCAGGAAGGTCCGGCGTGCGACCCGGGATTGCTTGTCTTTCATGGGGGCTCCTGTCGGCTTTGCGTGACCGATGGATGATCTATTTATGCCTTGTCTTGCATATTCTAGATTGAAGCGAAATGAAAGACCACACTGTCAATCGGAAAATCCTCAAACTGCGGATAAACCCGGTGCTTGCGTTGGCCTTTCACACGGCTTTCACACAATCGCCCTGCCTCAATGCATCTCCAGCGCCACCGCCTCCACGCCGGTGAACGCGCGCAGCAGTTCTGCCGCACTGCGGTAGAACTGCGCCTGCGGGTGCTCGCCCAGCGCGTCGCAGAGTCGCTCCATCCACGGCTGCATATGGCGGGCAAAGAAGCGCTGCTGCTCGCCGGCGTTGCAGACCGCCACATCATCCCCCGCCACCAGGAAGCGCATGACCTCGCACAGTGTGGCGATGTGGTCCTCGGTCTCGCTGATGCCCTCGTGCCGCGCCAGCCCGTAGCGGGCCAGGTCGTCGCGCAGCGCCACCAGCGGGCGTTCGTTCAGGAAGCCGGCCAGGTAATAGGAGCCGTACAGGAAGACCTCCTGCTTGCCCACGCCGACGAACAGGCGCGCGTACTCGTCGGCGGCTTCCTCGGCGGTGGTCGTCGATGCTGCGTCGCACAATGCGTTCCAGGCCTGGCCCAGCACCGTGCGGGCGTCCTCGGCATTGGCGCGGTTGGCGGCGATATGGTGGAGCAGCGCGGCATCGGGCGGCTGGAAGAACAGCGTGGCCAGCAGGCCGTAGAGGTCCGCGCGGGCCATGTCCTCGGCGTCGGGCTCGCCGGGGGCCGGCGCGGGCGGGATCAGCTGAATCGGCTGGAAATCAGTCATGTCTTGATAGGTCTGGTCGGCCGCACCCTGCGGGGCGACTGGCGTTACTGGAGCGTGGCCCCGCGCGTCGCGCCGGTGTCTTTTTCGATCATGTCCACCACGCGGCAATCGGCACACATCTTCAGCCGGTCCGCGTTGGCGCCCGCGAAGGCCGGGTGGCCGGCCAGTCGCACCAGCATCGACTGCACCATCTGGGCGGTGCCGAACGGCTTGGCGCAGCGGATGCAATGGAACGGCTGCGTCTCGTTCAGCGTCACCGTGCGGCGGGCGCCCTCGCCCGTCAGCAGGCGCGGCACCAGCGCGATGGCGTCCTCCGGGCAGGTGGTCTCGCACAGCCCGCACTGCACGCAGTTGCGTTCGATAAAGGCCAGCACCGGGCGCTCGGCGTTGTCGCGCAGCGCGTTGGACGGACACGCGCCCACGCAGGCCATGCACAGCGTGCAGCGGCCCGTGTCCACGGTAATGGCGCCCAGCGGCGCGCTGGCGGGCAGCGGCACCACTTCGGCCGGCACCGGGGCATGGCGGGCGAGATGGTCGATGGCGAAGTCGAGCGTCTCGCGCTTGGCCAGCGCCGCGCGGAAGCTGGCCGGCGGCGGCGCGGTCACGCGCGACGGGGGACTGGCGAGCGCGGCGAGGCCGGCATCCAGCCCGCCCACGTCGCCCGCTTCCACGAGCGTCAGCCGCAACCCGCGATAGCCCAGCCCTTCGACAATGGCGCGCGCCACATCCATCTGTTCGACCAGTGCGGCGCGGTACTGCGGGGCCTCGTCGCCGGTCAGCAACACGGCCACGCCGCCCGCGCCCCAGCTCAGCGCCGCCAGCCAGAGTTCGATGCCGGTGGTAGCCGGGTGGAACAGCGGCACGGGAATCACGTTGGGCGGCACGCCGCGCGCCTGCCCGGCCCGGGCCGCGCGGCCCAGCGCCAGGATGGCCGGATTTCCATACTCCTCGCCATGCAGTAGCAGCACGGCATCACGGCCGCCGGCGGCGTTGTAAGTCGAGACCAGCGTGCGCAGCCGCTCGCCAAGCGCCTCGGGGCCGGGATAGGCGTAGCTGATGGCGCCAGTCGGGCAGACCGTGGTGCAGGCGCCGCAGCCCATGCAGAGATTGGGCGTGACCTCGATGGAACCCTTGCCATCGCGCCACCGCGAGCCAATCGCCTGCGTCGAGCAAATGTCGATACATGCGGTGCAGCCGGTGGTCTGGTTACGGCCGTGGGCGCACAGGCTTTCCTTGTAACGGAAGAACTTGGGCTTCTCGAACTCACCCACCAGTTGTTGCAGTTGCAGCGCGTGGGCATGCTGGCGCGCCACGTCGGCGCCCGCGTGCAGGTAGCCCTGCGGGGGCTGGTGCATGGCGAAGGCCGGGGCGTCGTTGAGGTCGAACACTAGGTCGAAGCGCGCCTCGGTAGTGGCGGCAGGCCGGTCGAAGTCGATCGCCGCCGCCGCGCCGCAGGCCTTCACGCAGTCGCGATGGTCGCGGCAGCGGTCCAGGTCGATCTGGTAGCTGAAGTCGATCGCCCCTTCCGGGCAGGCATCGACGCAGGCGTTGCAGCGCGTGCAGAGGTCGAGGTCGATCGGGTTGCTCTGGCCGGCGCCGGTCCGCCAGCTGGCCGTGAAGTTGCCGAGCCAGCCGGTCAGGCCGGCCAGCGTGCCGCTGTGGACGGGCCACGCGCGGCTGGCGGGCGGCGTCACATCGCTGATCGATGCGCCGGTCAGCAGCACGGTGACTTCGAGGCCGGCCTCGGTGAGCCGGCCCGCCCAGGGCAGCGCCCGCGCGGCCGGGCCCAGTACCAGGACGGCGCCGTGCGAGCGGTAGTCCACCACCGCCACCGGGTCGGGCTCGGGGAGCGCGGCGGCAGCCAGCAGGGCGGCGATCTTGGCGTTGGCGGTGGCCGGGTCACGGCGCGCGCCCTGCGACCACCCGCCGGTCTCGCGGATATTGACGAAGCGCACCGGCGCGGTGACCACACCGCCCTCGCGCGCAGCGCCAGCCACCTCGGTGAACAACGGGCTTTCCTGGGTGCAGGCTACGATGACGTCTTCCGCGCCATCGAGCGCCCGGCGGAAATCGCCGATTTCACGCCGGCACAGCAGGCGGTGGACCTTCAGGGAACCAGAGGCATCGGACAGTGCCGCCCCGTCAAGCGGCATGGTGTCGTTGCAATTGCAGATCAGCGTCGGCATGGGGCAAGACTGCTTGCCGGCCCGGCGCCTCTTCGTGGTGGAGGATCGTCCGGTCGGCGGATTTGTAGGGGTGGCCCATTCTAGGCCCACACGCGGCGCAGGGCTACGCGCGTTTATCCGCAGGGAGGGGCGAGATGGCGATGTCGGCGGGGAGGTCGGCGGGGAGGTCGGCGGGGAGGTCGGGCGCGGATTGGGCTTGCGCGACCTCGGTTTCCGGGGATTCCTCGGCTTCCAGCGCCTTGGAATCGGCCGCCATCTCGCCCTCCCCCTCCGTTTCCTTTTTCTCTTTCGCTTCCCCTTCCTTTTCCTCTTCCTCGATCGGGTCGAACAACCCGAGCGTCTCCGACTGGGTCATGCGGCGCAGCACATCGAGCGGAATCGGGTCCGGCTTGCCGTAGTCGTCGATATAGGTGTCCAGCCCGTCCATCACATTGAAGTGCGGATCGGCAAACAGGGTCTTCAGCGCGGCGCGCTTGACCGTCTCGTCCACGCCACGCGCCACGAAGCGGGCGATGTTGTCGCCCGGCTGCAGCAGCGCCACGTCGGCCAGGGTGGGCAGCGGCGCGGCTTCCTGGGTCTCGGCAGGTGGCGCAGCGGGGGATTCCGCTAACGCCGCCGGGGTGGCTTCAGGCACCAGCGCCGGCTCGGCGGGCACCGGCTGGCCCTCGCGCACGGCGGTCTTGCGGCGCGACCAGCGCGAGAGGAAGGAGGAATCGGCGTCGCTCATGGCAGGGTCCGGGGCCGGTCAGTACCGCGCGCGGTCTTCCGGCGCCTTGAAGGACTCCGGACGGCGCCGTTTCTTGGGCTCGGGGCGATAGTTTTCCTGCGTGAACGCTTCGAGCCACTCGCGCTGCGCGGGTTCCAGCGGCACGTTCTCCACGCTTTCGCCGGCATCGAGCCAGCGCCCGGCCTCGTTGTAGGAGAGCGTCACCGTCACCGGCACCGCGCGGGTCTCGCCATCGGCATCGGGCTCCTCGGCCATGCGCCACAGCACGAACCAGCACGGCGTGGTCGAGGTCAGGTTCAGGTAGTAGCCCTCGCCCTCGTCGCGATACAGCGTCACGGGATGGCCCGGATAGAGCCAGCGCGCGCCGTGGCTGTCGGCATCGAGCCGCAGCGGCGCGGCGCCGTACTCGCCCAGGTCCGGCAGCACCGCGTCCAGCTCCCACTTCCAGGGCTGCCAACGGTTGGCCAGTGGCACCTTGCGCATCACCACGGCCATGGTGACCCCAGGCCGGCCCGCCGGCGGGGTCTCGGGCGAGACAGGCGATGCGGGAAGGGTTTCGTCCATGGCGGCGGCCGGCCTCAGGTGTTCTGCACCACGATGCTCGGGAACTTGTTCGTCATGTCACGTGCCTTATCCGCCACTTTTATGGCGACCTTGCGCGCCACTTCGCGGTAGATCCCGGCAATCGGACTATCCGGCTCGGCCACCACGGTGGGGCGGCCGGAATCGGCCTGTTCGCGGATCGACAGGTTCAGCGGCAGGCTGCCGAGCAGGTCCACGCCATACTCGCTGCTCATCTTGTCGCCGCCGCCTTCGCCGAAGATATGCTCGACGTGGCCGCAGTTCGGGCAGCAGTAGACCGCCATGTTCTCGACGATGCCGAGGATCGGAATGCCGACCTTCTCGAACATCTTGAGCCCCTTGCGGGCGTCCAGCAGCGCGATGTCCTGCGGCGTGGTCACGATCACGGCGCCGGTCACCGGCACCTTCTGCGACAGGGTCAGCTGGATGTCGCCGGTGCCCGGCGGCATGTCGACGATCAGGTAGTCCAGGTCGTGCCAGTTGGTCTGGCGCAGCAGTTGCTCCAGGGCGGACGTGACCATCGGGCCGCGCCACACCATCGGATTGTCCTGCTCGATCAGGAAGCCGATCGAGTTGGCCTGCAGGCCGTGGCCCTCCAGCGGCTCCATGGTCTGGCCGTCGGCCGACTCGGGGCGGCCGTCGATGCCCAGCATCATCGGCAGGCTCGGGCCGTAGATATCGGCATCGAGCATGCCCACGCGGGCGCCCTCGGCGGCCAGCGCCAGTGCCAGGTTCACGGCCGTGGTGGACTTGCCCACCCCGCCCTTGCCCGAGGCCACCGCAATCACGTTCTTCACGCCCGGCAGCAGCTTCACGCCGCGCTGCACCGCGTGGGCCACGATCTTCATGGTCACGGTCACGCTGACGTTGGTCACGCCGGGCAGGGTGCGCAGCGCGCCAATCACGAGCTTGCGGATCGGTTCGATCTGGCTCTTGCCCGGATAGCCCAGTTCCACTTCCACCGAGACATCGCCGCCGTCCACCCGCACGTTGCGGGCGGAGCGCGTGGACACCAGGTCGCGGGCCGTGTTGGGATCGATCACGGTGCGCAGGGCATCGGTTACCTGTTCAATGGTGAGGCTCAAGGCAGACTCCGCTTCTTTATATAGGTCGGTGGGGATTAGGCGCGTAATGTATCAAAGTATGAAGGAGCAGCCAGGGGCGCGATAGCGCCGGGCGAGATCCCCTCCATCGAGTGTGGAATTACAGACATTTACATCTCTGACACCTTTGCCCTTGTGCGGGTGCTGCCATGTCCCTATTGTAGTGCGCCAGTGCCCGGCCACCCGCCTGGGGCAACGCCGGCAAGGCGCCCGGCCCCCATCGTCCTGCTTGTTTTCAAACGCATGATGAAACTTGTGGGCGCTCGATGCGTCAATCCGGCGGATGCAGTTACCATGCGGTATGCCGTTGGCTGAACATTTGTGAAATATCCCAGCATGTCATCAGAAGGAGAAAGCATGAGATTCAAGCTCGTCACCGTCTCGCTCGCCGTTGCCGCAGCCCTGGCCGGTTGCGCCACGGAGCAGCAGACCCATACCGCGGTCGGCACTGGCGTGGGCGCGGCCGTGGGTGCCGGCCTGGGCAACCTGATCGGCGGCAACACCACTGGCACGCTCGTGGGCGCGGCGGTGGGCGGTGCCGTGGGCGGGGCCACCGGCTACAACTGGAATGCCATCCGCGGCAAGCTGAGCAAGGACACGGCGGGCACGGGCACCCAGATCACCGAGCAGCCGGACGGCTCGCTCAAGGTGAATATCCCGAGCCAGGTGACGTTCGATACGGACAGCGCGAGCATCAAGCCGTCGTTCCGCTCGGTGCTCGACCAGGTGTCGCAGACCCTGGGCCAGCACCAGGACGTGGTCGCCAACGTGGTGGGCCATACGGACAGCACCGGCAACCCGAACTACAACATGCAGCTCTCGCAGCGCCGCGCCCAGAGCGTGGCGTCGTACCTGGGTGACCGCGGCGTCGCCCGGAACCGCCTGAGCGCCGAGGGCCGGGGCCAGACGCAGCCCGTGGCGGACAACGCCACCGAGGCTGGCCGGGCCCAAAATCGACGAGTCGAAATTTTCTTGAAACCAATTCAGGGGTGAGCGGGTCATACCGTTCAGATACCGCTTGCCACCGTTGCTGGCTCGCGATGGGTGGCTGACCTCCCGGGCGGTATCTGATTTCTCCTCCTTTTCCGTTGTGGAAAGCTGCGCCGGTACCAACCGGCGCTTTTTTTTGGTCGAACGGTTTGCAATGCCGATTCCGGACGCGCCGGCGCCCCGCTTGCTAAAATAGCCGCTTTCCGTCCTCGCGCCCGCCCTCCGGCGGCCCGCCGGACCTCATCATCATTCCCCGGCCTCCTTCATGACCGCACGTCGCATCCTCGTCACATCCGCCCTGCCGTACGCCAACGGCCAGATCCACATCGGCCATCTGGTGGAATACATCCAGACCGACATCTGGGTCCGGTTCCAGCGCATGATGGGCAACGAGGTCTATTACGTGGGCGCCGACGACACCCATGGCACGCCGGTCATGCTGCGCGCCGAGAAGGAAGGCATCAGCCCGAAACAGCTGATCGACCGCGTCTGGAGCGAGCACAAGCGCGATTTCGACAGCTTCCTGGTCTCTTTCGACAACTACTACAGCACCGACGCCGAGGAAAACCGCCAGCTCTGCGAGAAGATCTACCTGGCCCTGAAGGCCGAGGACCTGATCGCCGAGCGCGAGGTGGAGCAGTTCTACGACCCCGTCAAGAACATGTTCCTGCCGGACCGCTTCATCAAGGGCGAGTGCCCGAAGTGCGGCGCCAAGGACCAATATGGCGATTCATGTGAAGTATGCGGCACAACTTACGTGCCGACCGACCTGAAGAACCCGTATTCGGTGGTCTCCGGTGCCACGCCGGTGCGCAAGACGTCGACGCACTTCTTCTTCAAGCTGTCCGATCCGCGCTGCGAGAGCTTCCTGCGCGAGTGGGTGGCCGACCTGGCTCAGCCGGAAGCCGCCAACAAGATGCAGGAATGGCTGGGCGGCGAAGGCGAGGCCTCCACGCTGAGCGACTGGGACATCTCGCGTGACGCCCCGTACTTCGGCTTCGAGATCCCGGGTGCCCCGGGCAAGTACTTCTACGTCTGGCTGGACGCCCCGATCGGCTACTACGCCAGCTTCAAGAACCTGGCGGAAAAGAAGGGCATCGACTTCGACGCCTGGGTCGGCCCGCACTCCACCGCCGAGCAGTACCACTTCATCGGCAAGGACATCCTGTACTTCCACACGCTGTTCTGGCCGGCCATGCTGCGTTTCTCGGGCTACCGCACGCCGACCAACGTCTTCGCGCACGGCTTCCTGACGGTGGATGGCGCCAAGATGAGCAAGTCGCGCGGCACCTTCATCACCGCGCAGAGCTATATCGACACCGGCATGAACCCGGAATGGCTGCGCTACTACTTCGCGGCGAAGCTCAACGCGAGCATGGAAGACCTGGACCTGAACCTGGACGACTTCGTCGCCCGCGTGAACAGCGACCTGATCGGCAAGTACGTGAACATCGCCAGCCGTGCGGCGGGCTTCCTGGTCAAGCGCTTCGACGGCAAGGTCAACGAGGCCGCGCTCGGCAACCCGCTGCTGGTGCAGCTGCGCCAGGCCGCGCCGCAGCTCGCCGCCTTCTACGAGGGCCGCGAGTACAGCAAGGCACTGCGCCTGGTGATGGAGCTGACCGATGCCGTGAACGGCTTCGTGGACGCCAACAAGCCGTGGGAGCTGGCCAAGGACGAGGCGAAGCGCGATGCGCTGCACGCAGCCTGCTCGGTCTCGCTCGAAGCCTTCCGCCTGCTGACGGTCTACCTGAAGCCCGTGGTGCCGGCCATGGCCGCCGGCGTGGAGCGCTTCCTGAACATCGAGCCGCTGGACTGGCGAGCCATCGACAAGCAACTGTCGGCCGACCGTCCGGTGCAGCCGTACGCCCACCTGATGACCCGCGTCGACACCAAGCAGATCGAGGCGCTGGTGGCTGCCAACCGCGACTCGCTCCAGGCCACCGCCGCCCCGGCTGGCGCTGATGGTGCCCAAGGCGCCCCGGCCGGCATCGAGCCGATCGGCGACACCATCACGATCGATGATTTCGCGAAGATCGACCTGCGCGTGGCGAAGATCGTGGCGTGCGAGAAGGTGGAAGGCTCCAGCAAGCTGCTGCAACTGACGCTGGACGTGGGCGAAGGCAAGACCCGCAACGTGTTCTCGGGCATCCAGTCGGCCTACACGCCGGAGCAGCTGGTGGGCAAGCTGACCGTGATGGTGGCCAACCTGGCGCCGCGCAAGATGAAGTTCGGCATGTCCGAAGGCATGGTGCTGGCAGCCTCGGCGGCCGACGAGAAGGCCAATCCGGGCCTGTACATCCTGGAACCGCACAGCGGCGCGGTACCGGGCATGCGGATCGGCTAAGTTCGCCTACCGTGTGTTCGCTCCCCTCTTCCCAATGGAGAGGGGAGAAAAGACTTCATCCCCCCTGCCGCGACGGGTCGTCGCTGCGTGACGTGGTGGTCACCACGCCCTGGCTGTTGAAGTGGACGTTGAAGAACGCCCGGTCCGCGGGCGACTCCTGCCAGCGATAGCCCCACACCTCCTCCTGCTTCAGCGCGAACGCCTCCACCTTGGTCGGCTTGCCGAGCATGCGCCGGATGCCGTCCTGGCTCATGCCGGGGCGCACGCGCTGGAAGTTCTCGGCCGTCAGCACCTGTTCGATGGTGCGCACGGTGCCGTCCGGCGCGGTGGTCACCATCCACGTGGTCACGCCCTCGGGCCCGCGCGGGTACTCCAGCCGCTTGCCGCCATCGGCCTCCTCCCACACGATCTCGGGCTTGCCGGCCTGGCGGCGCACGTCATCCTCGGTCGATTTGCCGATCTCGATGCCCTTGAATAGCTGGCTGTCCGGCTTCACGCTGTTCCACGTGTCGCGGGCCACGTTGCCGGCCTTTTTCATCGCTTCGTCCACTTTCTGCTGGTCGCAGCCGACCAGCGCAAGCAAGGAGGCAATCAGTCCCATGGTGGCAAGGCGTCTGCGCGACGCGTAAGTGAAGGTCATGGTGGTTATCGCTTGATGGCTTCCACAGGGTCGCCGGCCGGCTCGCTGGCCGACGCGGTGCCAGCGTCGGCAGCCGTGGACCGGCGCGGTGGTTCGGCGGCAAACAGGCTACTCCAGTTATTGAAGCGGCGGTTGAACAGCACCGACAGCCCGTTGATCGACCCGCCCTTGGCAATCAGCGACCAGCGGCGCGAGAACGCCCAGGTCAGCTTCACCACGTTCGACGCCGAGGTCAGGCTCTGCTCGTAGCCGACCGAGATCTGCTCGGTCACGGCCTTGCCGACGCTGACCACCTGCTGGTCGTTCAGGCCCGCCGTGGACGGCCCGATCGAGAATTCGTCGATGCCGAGGTGCGAGACGATGCCCTTCCCCGCCCGGCCGCCGATCATGCCCAGCGCCGCGCCACCGAGCGCGCCGCCGCTCAACTGCCGCTGCTGGCCCGCCCCGGCGCTCTCCGCCCCGTAGCCGAACATCAGCCAAGACAGCTTGTCTTCCTCCGGCACATTCGGCTCCGACACCAGCCGCACGCGCGGAATCCGCACCGTGCCGGTAACCTCCACGCCCGCCTCCACCTCCTGGTTGCGGCGCATGGCGCGGATGTTGATGTTCGGATTGTCGATCGGCCCGTTGAAGTTGATGATGCCGCGCTCGATGTTGAGCTTGCGGCCGAACGCCTCGTACGTGCCATCCACCACGCGCACCGTTCCCGTGGCGCGCATCGGCGCCAGCGGCTCGCTCTTCACGCCGAGCTGGCCCGCGAGCTTGATGTCCGCGCCGGCGCCCCGGAAGCGGAAGTCGTCGCCCAGATCCACGGTGACGTCGATCAGCGGGCTGAAGCGGCTTGCCGGCTGGGACTCGGGCACCACCGGCGTGGCGGCGGTCTTGAGTTCGCGCTGGTCGCTGCGGCGCACCACCACCACGTCGTCGCCGAGCACCGGCGCGCCGGACTTGGGCAGGTCGAACAGGCCACGATCGACGCGGAACTTGCCGCGTATCGCAATCTGTTTGTTCTCGTTGGCGATGCCGGCCTCGCCCGAGACGATCAGCGTGCGCTCGGGGCTGGCAAATAGCTGGAGCTTGTCGGCCACGATCTTGGCGGTGAGGTTCGGGTCGGTCTCGCCCAGCTTGACGTTGCCGGTAGCCACCAGCGTGCCGTCTCCGCCCCGGAATCGCACTTCCTTCATTTCCACCGTGTTCTGGTCGAGCACGATATGGACCACGCCGTCGGTCAGGCGGATACCCTGGTCATACAGCGTCACGGCGATCTCGCTGCCGTCCAGGGTGCCGGTCAGCAGCGGATTGCCGACCGTGCCGCCGAGCCGCATCGCGGCGGCCAGCTTGCCCTCGAACGCGTACTGCGGGCCGGTCAGGGATTCCAGCGACTTCAACCGGGGGATGTCCGCCGACACTGTGCCGGCCAGCGTCGAAGCCGGCCCCACGGTCAGCAGCCCCTGCTCCTGCACCAGCCCTGCCGACGCATCGACGTCGATCTTGCCGATCCGTGCCGCCGTGGTGCCGCCGCGCAACGTGACCCGGTTGCCAACGAACTCGGCGCGCAGCGCGGTCTCGCCCAGCCCCAGCGTGGTCCAGCCCCGCCCGGCGCTGATCGAGGCGTCGCCACTGCGCCGGCGGATCTCGGCAAACCCGGTCGCCGTCTCGGCCAGGTTCAGGTTCCAGCGGCCGTCCAGCACGAGGTCCGAGCGCAGCGGCGGCGGCTCCCCGGTCAGCGTTTGCATCAGTTTCAAGATATTGGCCACCTCGACCCCATCGAGATTGCCCTGCGTGCGGATGCGGCCATGGTCGAACTCGAATCCGTCGATGTTGGCCGTGGCGCGCTCGAACAACAGCCGCGCCTGCCCGAGCCGGATGTGCTGGTCCGCCACCAGCAGCTGCGTCGGCGCCGCCAGCCGCACGATGGTCGTGCCGCGCAAGTCGAGCGTGCGGATGGTGCCGTTCCAGCCCTTGTCACCCTGCCACGCGCCCTGGCCAGCCAGCGTCAGCTGCATCGGCTGGCGGTTCACCGTGCCGGCCGCCTTGGCGTCGAAGGTGTGATTGCCCTGCGTGCCGCTCAGGTTGGCATCGAGCGTATGGACGGTGGCCTGCGGCCCCTGATAGTCGCGCGCGGCGAGTTGCACGGACACGGTGCCGTCCAGGCCGCCGCGCAGTTCGGCATGCCCGCTGGCGCTGGCCACCTTGTGCGGGCCGATCACCAGCGCCTGCGCGCTGTAGTCGCCCACCACCTCGGGACGCTTGAGCGTGCCGGTGACCTCGGCGTCCAGCTTGGCGCGCCCGGCCACGCCGAACTTGAGGCGCTCCAGTTGCGGGGCATCGACATTGACCTTGAGCCGGTCGCCGCGCGCGCCGAAGCTGCCGCGCAGGTTGACCTGATTGCCGGCCATCAGCAGGGACGCCTCGCTGGGCAGCAGCCGCCCGCCCTCAAGCCGGATCTTGCCGGTGCCGGTCATCGGCAGCCCGGCGTACTCGCTCTCGTGCAGACCGAAATCGAGCGCCACCCTGAGCACCCTGGCCAGCGAGCCCGTGGTCGAGAAATCGGCATTGATGCGGCCCGGCGCCACCTTGGCCAGCCGCGCCGGATCGAAATTGGCCAGCTTGCCCTTGAAGCTGAACGGCTGGGTGTCCTTGAGGCCGAGCTTGCCCTCGGCGGTCAGCGTGCCGGCGCCCAGCCCGGCGCGCAGCGCGGACAGCGTCACGGCGTCTTCGTCCACGCGCGCATCGGCGAACAGCTTCAGTTCGCCGCCGGCCAGGTCCAGCGCCACGCTCTGGCGGCCCGGCTCCAGCCGCAGGATCACCGGCCCGGAGAGATTGGTCGGCACCAGCGTTGTATACAGATCGGCCGCGTTGAGCCGGTGCACGTCGAGGTCGAAGCCGCCGCGTCCGTCGTGCAGCGCACCCTGCCCGACGATCTCGGCCTTGCCCGGCAGCGCGATGCGCAGGTCGCGCAGCGTCTGGGCCATCTCGCTGACCTCCACGCGCGCCCGCACGCTGTGCACCGGCAGCCGTTCCTTGTCGATGGGGCCGGGATCGAGGTTGCGCACGGTGACCTCGCCAGCCACGGCCAGCGGGTTGCGCGTGCGCGGCGCCGGCTGTGGCACCGGCGCGGAGGCCGATGCCGCCGAAGCCGCCGCCACCGCACTCGCCGTGGACTGCCCCGGCGCCGGCTGGGCGATCTGCGGCGGCGGTGCCACCGCTTCCACGGGGCGCAGCTCGGCATGCACGGTCAGGTTGGCCTGCGGCGCCGTGGGGCTGAACAGGCGCGGGTTGATCCGGTCCCCATCGATCAGCAGGTGGGTGAACGGCACCTTGCCGAACGGCGTCACGTCGATGCCGGCCCGCGCGCGGATGCGGTCGCCGGTGGCTTCCGCCTCGGCGCGCAGGGCGTCCAGCGCGCCGTTGGCCGTGGCCGATACGGCGAACGATTCGTCCTGCCAATGGCCCTCCAGCAGCGCCTCGGCGGAGAGCGCGAACGGCGCCTGCCCGGCAATCTGTGCGTTGGCCTGCAGCTTGCCGTACGGCGTGACGAGCTTGTCCACCACCACGCGGTGACGCATGCCATCGGAATGGAGCGCGCCGGCAAGATCGGAAAACACCTGCGGCGTGGCCGTTGCGGGCGGGCCCTGCAGCAGCGACAGTTCGGCAATCGTCAGCGTGTCGACGTCGATGGCCAGCGGCAACTCCAGCGACTTGGGCATCTGCGCCGGCCCGGTGTCCGGCGTGGGCGCGGACGGCGGCAGGCGCACGTCGATCTTGCCCAGGCGCAGCCATTCCACATGCAGGCGCGCCGGCGACCACGTCGCACTCCAGCGGCTATCGATCTTGTCGATGCTGACGCGCGTGTCGCCGCTGGCGTAGACCACATCGCGCAGCCGCAGGCCGCTGACGACCGTGCCGCCCTCGAACGTGCCGGCCAGCATGCCGGCGGAGAAGCGCGTGGCCAGCGTCCAGAGCTGGCGCGTGCCGGCCTCGGTGCGCAGCGCCACCACGGCGGTGGCGATGGCGGCGATCAGCAGCGCCAGCAGTACGGCCAGCGTCCAGCCGAGCACTCGCCAGACGCGGCGGCGTATTGGACGGGGGGGGCGCGGCGCGCGCGGTTCATCTTCATTGCGGCGGGGCACGGGTGGCATGTCCATATGCATCAGAACGCCACCCCAAGCGAGATATGCGGCCGGAACTGGTTCTGCTGGATGCCATAGGCGATGTCCAGCTGCACCGGGCCCACCGGACTGCGCCAGCGCGCGCCCACGCCCACGCCGTGATAGAGCTTCACGCCGTGCAGGTCGTTGGTGGCCGTGCCCATGTCCCAGAACGCCGCCACGCCCCATTCGGGCTTGAACCAGTACTGGTATTCCAGGCTACCGGTGCCCAGGAAGCGCGCCGGCAGCACGCTGGCGCCGTTCGGCGTGCCGATCGACTGGTAGCTGTAGCCGCGGATGGAATCGGTACCGCCCGCGCGGAAGCGCAGCGAGGCCGGAATCAGCGCCGGATCGGCCGAAGTCATATTGGCACCCAGTTCCAGCCGGGCAATGAACAGGTCGCGGTTGCCCACTGGCACGTACTGGCGAATCCGGCCATACATGCGCAGGAAGGTGGCATCGCTCAGGATATTCTTGGCCGCCACCCCGATCTGCGTGCTGATGACGTTGCCCCGGCGCGGGAACACGGGGTTGTCCACGTCGCGGCGGGTCCAGGCGAAGGCCGGCACGAGCGCCTTCGAGATCTGCTCCGGCTGGCCGAACGGCACGAGGTTGTCGTAGTAGAAATCGAGCGACACGGTGGTGTCGTACTTCTCGCGCGAGCGCGAGCGCTTGAGGCCGGCGCGCCAGCTGGTCAGGTCGGTACTCTCGATGTCGATCGTGCGCTCGTAGCTGCTGTAGATGCTGTTGCGGTAGGTATGCGAGTCCGGCGGCATGGCCGCCTCGATAAAGCCGTACTGGCGCTTCTGCTCGATGCGCGCCTGGGTGTCGAGCACCCACGCGCGGTTGAACAGGTTGTAGTACGAGTAGCGGCCTTCCACCTGCGCGCCGGTATCGGTGGTGAAGCCGACACCGGAACTGACGCGGTGCGTCGGATATTCCCGCACGCGCACCTTCACGGGCGCCACCACGGTCTCGTCCTTCGCGGCGGCCTCGGCCGATTCGGCCGGCGTCGGCTCGGCCAGATCCACCTGCACATTGGAGAAGTACGGCTGGTTCTGGATCGCCCGCTGCAACTCCAGCAGCCGCTCTACGCGGTATGGCTCGCCCTCGCGGAGCGGGTTCACGTTGCGGACGATCTGTTCGGGATAGCGGCGCGTGCCCTCCACCTCGAGCGGCCCGAGCACGTAGGCCGGCCCGCTCTCGAAGCGCGCCGACAAATCGGCGGCATGCTCGTCCGGCTCCACCCGCGCGCGCGACGCCGTCTGCTTCGCGCCATAGTAGGTATGGCTTTGCAGGGCGACCAGCGCGTCTTCCTTGGCCTTGTCCCAGTCTGCCTGGCGGAACGGGTCGCCCACGGGCAGGCCCCACTTGGCGCGCATCTCGTTCACCTGCTGCGGGTTCTGCGTGGCGGCCGGGCCGGTCACCTCCAGGTCCACGCGCCGGATCAGCGTGCGCGCACCGGCGTCCACGCTGATATGGACCACGCGGCTGTCGCCCTCGCCGGTCACGGTGGCCTTGGTTTCGGGATCGAACCAGCCCTCGGTGGAGGCGAACTGGCGCACCTGCTCGCCCACAGTTTCCACCATGTAGGCGAACTGGTCTTCGGAAATGTCGGTGCGGGTGGTGTAGCGCGCGAGGTCGAGGTGTTCCTCGAGGATGTCCTTGAGGACCTTGGGGGCCTCGATCTCCACCTTGTAGGCAGCGCGGGCGGCCAGCGCCTCGGACGCCAGCAGCTGGATCAGCAGCCCGGCCAGCCCGAGCATCAGGGCCAGCCCTGCCCGGCGCAGGCGCGCGCGGCAACCGTCCCCGGCTTGGGGGGGCTGTGGGGGGCATTGCAACGCCCGGCTTGCGGCGCTCCTTGTGGCCACGTGACCCAAGTCGATCCTCATCCGTCCGTGTCGATCCGGCAAAGTCGCTATTTGACCACACCCGGCCCCGCGTCCGACGCCGGAATCGCGTCAAATTACACCGGAAACCGGCGCCCGGGGCCGCTTCCCGGTTCGCGCCCCGGACATCGTCCGCCGATTCCTCCTTGCCCGGTCGCCGATACGGTAAAATCGTGCCCCACTATTCCCCCACTCCGCCACCGGGCGGCGAGTTTCATCATGGCCATGTACGAATCGGAAATCACCCAGTTCATCAAGACGCTCAAGCAGGAACGTCCTGCCCTTGAAGCCGAGCAGCGCGAAGGCCGCGCCCTGCTGTGGGACAAGACCCCGATCGACCTCGAGGAACGCGCCCGCGCCAACGACTCGCGCGTGGCCCAGAAGCCGTATGTGTACTCGTCGGGCAACTAAGCCCGATTGAGCCCGATCCCGGCCCGCCCGATCCCGAACCCGACCTGACCCGGATGCATCCGAGCGAGAAAGACGCGCAGGAAAAGCTGACGCTGCCCGTGGAGCTGCCAACCGTGGCGCCCGCCGGCGGTGCGGCCTCAACCAGCCCCGGCGACATGGTCGACGGCATGGCCTTCGCGCGCCTGTACGGCGAGCCGCTGTTCAAGCTGCCGCAGGACCTCTACATCCCGCCCGACGCGCTCGAGATCTTCCTGGAAGCATTCGAAGGGCCGCTGGACCTCTTGCTGTACCTGATCCGCAGGCAGAACTTCAACGTGCTGGACATCCCGATGTCCCAGGTGACGCGTCAGTATCTTCTGTACATCGAGCAGATCCGCAAGACCAACCTCGAGCTGGCTGCCGAATACCTGCTGATGGCCGCGATGCTGATCGAGATCAAGTCGCGCATGCTGCTGCCGGTGAAGAAGGCCGACAGCGACGACGAAGCCGAGGATCCCCGCGCCGAACTGGTCCGCCGCCTGCTCGAATACGAGCAGATGAAGCTGGCCGCGCAGCGGCTGGACACCGTGCCGCAACTCGGCCGCGACTTCCTGCGCTCGCAGGTCTATATCGAGCAGAGCCTGTCGCCGCGTTTCCCGGACGTGGAAACGATTGACCTGCAGTCCGCCTGGGCTGACGTGCTCCGGCGCGCCAAGCTCAACCAGCATCACAAGATCTCGCGCGAGGAACTCTCCGTGCGCGAGCACATGAGCCAGATCCTGCGGCGTTTGCAGCACTCCAGGTTCATGGAGTTCACCGAACTGTTCGACGACGCCATCCGCTCCGGCAAGGGCGTGCCGGTGGTGGTGGTGAACTTCATCGCCATGCTGGAACTGTCCCGCGAGGCCCTCGTCGAGATCACGCAGGCCGAGCCGTTCGCACCAATTTATGTGCGATTGACGTACACGCCGACCTGATTCCCACGGGTCAAGCCGCCGAGGCGGCATTTCGAATGGCGCGGATGCTCTACAATCCGCCGACAACCGGCCATCCCCCGTTTCAGCGATTTCAAGAGCCGGTGCACCCCGGGCACGCACCCGGGCGCTCTCCTACCACGACAGCACACCACGTACATGAAAGTCATTTCCTCTATCCAAGAGCTGCGGGACCAGTTGCGCGGGCAGAATCGCGCGGCGTTTGTCCCCACCATGGGCAACCTGCATGAAGGCCACCTGTCGCTGATGCGCCTGGCCCGCCAGCATGGCGACCCGGTGGTGGCATCGATCTTCGTCAACCGGCTGCAGTTCGGCCCGAACGAGGACTTCGACAAGTACCCGCGCACGCTGCAGGACGACATCGAAAAGCTGCAGAGGGAAGGCGTCTACGTGCTGTTCGCGCCCACCGAGCGCGACATGTACCCGGAGCCGCAGGAATACCGCGTGGAGCCGCCGCACGACCTGGGCGACATCCTCGAAGGCGAGTTCCGCCCCGGCTTCTTCAAGGGCGTGTGCACGGTGGTGATGAAGCTGTTCTCGTGCGCCCAACCGCGCGTAGCCGTGTTCGGCAAGAAGGATTACCAGCAGCTGATGATCGTGCGCCGCATGGTCAAGCAGTTCGCGCTGCCGATCGACATCATCCCGGCGGAAACCATCCGCGCCGAGGACGGGCTCGCGCTGTCGTCGCGCAACCGCTACCTGACCGAGACCGAGCGCGCCGAAGCACCGATGCTCTATAAGTCTCTCCATGAGGTGCGCGATACGGTACTCGCGGGCGACAAGGTCGACCTGCTCCAGGTGGAAGCCGATGCCGTCACCAAGCTGGCCGCGCGCGGCTGGAAGCCCGACTACGTGTCCATCCGCAAACGCGAAAACCTGCAAGCCCCCACCCGCGAGGAATTCGCCGCCGGCGAACCGCTGGTCGTGCTGACCGCCGCCAAACTGGGCGCGACGCGGTTGATCGATAACCTCGAGATTTGAGGTTTCAGCTTCTTGCTGCAAGAGAGCCCGCCATTGCGCGGGCTTTTTTTCGGCCCATCGGTAATGCATTTGCATTGCTCATGTAATGCAAATGCATTACCATGACGGCATTGTGTTGAGGAGTTCCACCATGCCGCTCGTGTACCACGCCCCCGAGGAGGCCGTTGTCGAGGCGGAATCGTCGCTGACCGACCGATTCCAGACCACCGTGCCCGACGTCATCCGGCGCGCGTTGAAACTTGAGCGCCGCGACAAGATCCGTTACGTGGTGCGGCCAAGTGGCGAAGTCGTCATGCAGCGAGCAACGGGCGCGACGGTATCCCATGACCCGGCACTCGCCCCCTTCCTGGACCTGCTGGAGCGCGACATCGCCCAGCATCCGGAACGCCTGCGTGCGCTGAGCGTGGATCTGCTGGCCCGGATCGACGAACTCACGCGTCAAATCGGGATCGACCTCGACGCCCCGCTGCCGGACGAAGACTGATGGCAGAGCCGCAAACCGAGACCCCGGTCGTCAACGGGTGGCGGTTGTACGCCCATCCGTTGTTCATCGATCAACTGACGTCGCTGACCATCACCGTCGAGGGGCTGGCAAGAAAAGATCCGGAAGGCTATCGGCAGAAGAACGCCGCGAAGCGGCTCAGGGCGATCTTCGAGTTGATGATGAACAGGATTCCGTCCGACCCGTCGAACGCCGAATACCGGCTCGGGGGGACGCTGGGCGACACGCACAAGCACTGGTGCCGCGCGCGGTTCTTCCAGCAGTACCGGCTGTTCTACCGCTTCAACGCGCAGCAGAAGGTCATCGTGTTTGGCTGGGTCAACGACGAGACCACCAAGCGCGCCTACGAAAGCAAGACCGATGCGTACCGCGTGTTCGCGAAGATGCTGGCGAACGGCAATCCGCCCGACGACTGGGACAGCCTGCTGGCCGCGGCGCAACTGGCCGAGCGAGAGCTTGCTGGCCTCGTCACGCCGCTGCGCAGTGTCTCGATGAACTAACCCCCCGCTCACCCCGCCCGCAGCATCCTCTCCCGTTCCCGCGCCAGATGGCGGCGGTGGCCGCTGCGGCGTTTCCACCAGATCAGCACGCCGGTGATGGCGAAGATCAGGGGGATCAGGCCGAAGGCGGTGATGAAGGCGCGGCCCGGGGTGCCGAAGGCTTCGCCGGAGTGCAGCGGGTACAGCCAGGTGATGAGGGTGTCGCCGGACGGCGTTTCCGCAGCCAGCGGGTCGCGGGCGCCGAGGCGCTGGCCCGTGTAAGCGTCCAGCCAGAGGCGCGTGGAGCCGCTGTCGTTACGGACTTCGCCGGGCTGGCGCACGCGCATCTCATAGGAATCGCCCGGCTTGCGGGGCAGGCCGATGCGCGTGACCAGCGCGTTCGGATACTCGCGCTGGGCGGCCGTCATGGCCTGGGCCGGGGTGATCGCGTGCACGCCAGCCGGCGGCGTGGCCGACTGCGGCTTGTCGTTGGGGCTCACCGTCATCACGCTACTGATGATCGGCGTGACCCACTTCGGCAAATTCAGGTACCAGCCCGAGAACGCGATGGTGGCCAGCACCGGCGCCACGAAGATGCCGCCCGCCCGGTGCAGCGTGTAGGTGAAGCGCGACCACGAGCCGCCGTGCGCAATGCGCACCGACTGCTTCAGCCCGCGCGCCGTCAGCTTCGGCAGCCACAGCACGATCCCCACCAGCACCAGGATCAGCAGCATCATGCCGCCCACGCCGGTGATGGTCTTGCCGGTCTCGCCGCTCAGCAGGTAGCGATGCAGGTGGAACAGCGTCGGCATCAGTTGCTGGCGCGACAGCCCCGGAATGCCCCAGAACCGCTCACCCTTCACGGTCAACGTGATCGGATCGATCATCACCTGCCGGGAGCGCCCCAGCCCGGCCTCGGGCCCCTTGAGCGGGTAATAGGCGGTGAACACGCCGTGCTCGTGCGTGGGCAGCATCAGCAGGTTCGGCTTGCCGTACTGCGGGTCGGCCATCAGCTTGGCGGTCACCGTCTCCACCGTGGCCGCACCCACCGGAATCCGCGCCGACGAGGACGCCACGAGCAGGTCCGGGTTGAGCCAGGTGTCCAGTTCCTCGCGCCACGCAATCATGGTACCGGTCAGGCCCATCAGCACGAACAACAGGCCGAAAGTCAGGCCGATATAGAGATGGAGCTTGAGGAAGACGGTACGAAGACGGCCGGAGACCATGGTGTCAGGGGCGGATTGGGGATTGTAGAGTGCCGCATCAGTCACTAAATAACGTGCCGATCCACCACACCGGAGGCGACCGCTCGGCATCTGTGGGGCAGCCCGCAAATGCAAATGCGAAGAATTCGCGATTCTAACAGTGGCACGTTAAGATCGGTGGTCGTGCGGTGGCGTTGCCGTCGTGCGCCGCCCACACCTGCCCCGCCATGTCCGATATCGAACTCACCCCCGCCACGGCCGCTGACGCGGACCTGCTGGCCGCGCTGCACACTGACAGCTGGCGCCGCGCCTATGGCGGCCTGATTCCCACCGAATACCTCGAAGACCACGCCCCGGCCGAGCGCCTCGCCACCTGGCGCGCACGCATGCTGGAGGACGCCGAGGCGCCGCTGATCGTCACCATCCTGCGCGTGGACGGCAAGCCGGCCGGCTTCAGTTGCCTGATGCCGCTGGCCGAACCGGGCTACGGCATCTACCTCGACAACCTCCATGTGATGGCCGATTACCAGGGCTTCGGCCTCGGCAAGCGGCTAATGACGCACTGCGCCGCGCGCGTGGCCTACGAATGGCCCGGCAAGCCCCTGTTTCTCTATGTGCTGGATGGCAACGCCCAGGCGCGGGCGTTCTACCAGGCGCTGGGCGGCGAGGAATCGGCGAGTTTCGACGACCCGTTCCCCGGCACCGACCTGATGGTGCCGATCCGCCGGGTGACGTGGGTCGATGTGGACGCGCTGCTGCGACGGCTGACCGGGAGTTCAGGCGGCTGAAGGGGAAGGCGCGGCCGGCTGCATCGCCGAACCCCCATCGAGCCAGTGCAAAATCGGCTGCCACTGCTCCCAATCCCGCGCCACGCGTGACGGCGCCACGTCCCACAGCGTCAGCCCGTGCGCGGCCAGTTGCACGTAGTTCTGCGTATCGCGCAGGTAGCCGAGCACCGGCAAGCCAAGACCTTCGACAAATCGTTGCAATTGCTCGGCCGCGCGCGTGCGCATGTCCACGCGCATGCCGATCACGCCGACGGCTACCTCGCCGTGGCGCACGCGCTTTTCATCGGCCAGCTTGGTGAGGAAGTCCTGGGTGGCGAGGATGTCGAACATCGACGGCTGCAGCGGCACCACCACGCGGTGCGCCAGCTTCATGACATCGCCGAAGCGCCAGCCGTGCAGGCCGGCCGGGGTGTCCAGCACCACGTGGGTGGTGCCCTTGGGTGGCCGGGCGATGTGATCGCCATTGATTTCCCAGGTGCGGATGGGCGGCGCGGCGGCCGGACGCAGCCCCAGCCAGGCGCGCGAGGACTGCTGGCGATCCGTGTCGCCCAGCATCACGGCATGGCCGTGGCGGGCGAAATAGCCCGCCAGATTGGTGGCCAGCGTGGTCTTGCCCACGCCGCCCTTGGGATTCGCGATCACGACTACCGGCATGAAAAGCTCCAGGAACCGATGGCTGCGATAGTCTACCGGCTCGGCGCCCCGGACTGAATGGTCAGGACTGCCCTGAAAGCGGTCCGAGCAACGCAGCCAGGTCGAGATGGGCGGCCATGGTGTCCGCCAGCCGGTCGATCGATGCCTCCCGCAGCGCGTCGAGGTCCACCCCCTCCGCGTGCCGCAAACCGGCCCAGCGCAACAGCGCGCCGCACGCGGCGGGGTCGTCGAACAGGCCGTGGACGTAGGTCGCCAGCACCTGATCGTCGTCCGAACGGGCGCCATCGGGCCGCCCGGCCCCATCGCCCGAAATGTTGTCTTCCAGCCACAAAGCGGGCCGATCCAGCGCCGGCCCCTCGGTCACGCCGAGGTGGATCTCGTAGCCGCGTACCGGCGCCGCGTCGTCGCCGGCCAACCGGCCGCCGACCTGCCGCAACTGCTTTTCCGGGGCCAGCGTGGTGTCGAAGTCGAGCCAGCCGAGGCCATCGCTGCTGCCGGCCGGGCCTTCACGGCCGTCCGGGTCATGAATCCGCCGGCCCAGCATCTGCATGCCGCCGCAGATGCCGATCAGCTTGCCGCCATAGCGCAGATGCCGCGCCAGCGCGTGGTCCCAGCCGTTGGCGCGCAGGAAGGCCAGGTCCGCGCGCACGCTCTTGCTGCCGGGCAGGATCACAAGGTCCGCCGGCGGCACCGGCATGCCCGGGCCGATGAAACGCAGGTCCACGCCGGGATGGGCGCGCAGGGCATCGAAATCCGTATGGTTCGAGATACGCGGCAGCACCGGCACGATCACGCGCAGCACGTCATCGCCTTCCCGGGCGGGCTGGGCGTCGATGATCGCGTCCTCGGCATCGAGATGCAGCCCGTGCAGGTAAGGCAGCACGCCGAACACCGGCTTGCCGGTGCGCGCGGTAAGCCAGTCAAGCCCCGGCTCCAGCAGGCGGATATCCCCCCGGAAGCGGTTGATGATGAAACCGGTCACGCGCGCGCGCTCGGTCTCGGACAGGCAATCGAGCGTACCCACCAGATGGGCAAACACGCCGCCCCGGTCGATATCGGCCACCAGCACCACCGGGCAGTCCACCCGCTCGGCAAACCCCATGTTCGCGATGTCGCGGTCGCGCAGGTTGATTTCGGCGGGGCTGCCGGCGCCCTCCACCAGCACCACTTCGTACGCCTGTTTCAGGCGGTCGTGGCTCTCCAGCACGGCGGCCATCGCCTGCGGCTTGTAGGCGTGATAGGCGCGGGCGTCCAGGTCCATGCGCGCGCGGCCGTGGATGATGACCTGCGCGCCGATGTCGCTGCTCGGCTTGAGCAGCACCGGGTTCATGTCCGTATGGGGGGCGAGCCCCGCCGCCTGCGCCTGCAACGCCTGCGCGCGGCCGATCTCGCCGCCATCGACGGTCACCGCGCTGTTCAGCGCCATGTTCTGCGGCTTGAACGGCACCACCGCCGCACCGGCGCGCGCCAGCACGCGGCACAGCCCGGCGACGATGGTGCTCTTGCCTGCATCGGAGGTGGTGCCCTGGACCATCAGGGTGCCGCGCAGGGCACGCCCGCCGGCCAGCGGCGCAGCGCTGGAAATAGTTTTCGATTGCATGGCGCGATTATCGCAGCGTCGTTGCCCGGCCGGTGCGCCACGCGCGGTGGCCCTGCAAGTTCCATGCGTGCGGGCACCGCATGCCGCCGCTACAATACGCCGGATGGAAACCAAGGCCATCGCCAAGTCACTCGGCATCACCGGACCCGCCGACCCCGCGTCGGCCGGCGCCGCCGTTGCCAGCACGCCCGAGACGGAGACCGCGCCGCAGCCGCAGGCCGGTACGGCGGTCCCGCGCATGCTCACGCTGGTGCTGGGCGGGGCGCGCTCGGGCAAGAGCCATTTCGCCGAACAGCTCGCCACGGACCACGCCACGCTGACGTGCGGCCCGGTGACCTACATCGCCACCGCGCGCCATGACGCCGAGCCGGCCGACGAGGAAATGGAGCTGCGCATCGCGCTGCACCGCGCCCGCCGCCCGGCCGACTGGGCGCTGGTGGAGGAGCCGGTACACCTAGCCGACGCCCTTTACGCGCACGCGCGCCATGACGGCTGCATCCTCGTCGATTGCGTCACGCTCTGGCTCAACAACCTGATCTTCGACGAGAACCGCGCCTACCCCGAGTACGGCGTGATTACCCCACCGCCCGCCTTCACCGAGGAAATCGACGCGCTGCTCACCGCGCTGCCGATGCTGCCGGGCCACGTGATCCTGGTCTCCAACGAGATCGGCTTCGGCGTGGTGCCCACGGGCGCCATCACCCGTTTCTACGTGGACGAACTGGGCCGCCTGAACCAGAAGCTGGCCGCCGCCGCAGACCGCGTGCGCCTGCTCGTGGCCGGCATTCCGGTTGCGGTCAAGGGCGCCGACCCCGCGTGATCTTCCCACCATGTTGATGATGTCCTGGGCGGCCTGCGTGGCCGCCGCGCTCGCCGGCGTGCTGCTGGACCGCTGGCTGGGCGAGCCGCGCCGCTGGCATCCGCTGGTCGGCTTCGGCCGTCTGGCCGCCGCGCTGGAAGCGCGTCTTAATCGCCCCGCATGTTCCTCACTACGCCAACGCACCGCCGGACTGCTGGCCTGGGCGACGATGGTGCTCGTGCCGGCCGCACTGGCCTGGGGGCTGGTCGCGCTTGCGCAGCAGGCGCACCCGGCGCTGGCCTGGGCGCTGCACGCGGTGGCGCTCTACGCGGCGCTGGGCGCGTGCAGTCTGACGCAGCACATCGCGCCGATTGCCGCCGCGCTGGCGCGCCATGACCTGGTCGATGCCCGCCGGCTGACCGCGCGCATCGTCTCCCGCGACACCACCGATGCCGACGCCGAGGCGCTGGCCCGCGCCGCCTGCGAATCGGCGCTGGAAAACGGCAACGATGCGATCTTCGGCGCGCTGTTCTGGTTCTTTATCGGCGGCGCCCCGGCGGTGATCGTGTTCCGGCTCGCCAATACGCTCGACGCGATGTGGGGCTATCGCACGCCGCGCCTGCTGCATTTCGGCTGGGCCGCCGCGCGGATCGACGATGGCCTCAACCTGATCCCCGCCCGGCTGACCGCGCTGACCTATGCGCTGCTCGGCGCTACCGGGCAGGCGCTGCGCTGCTGGCGCACGCAGGCGCCCGCGTGGTCCAGCCCCAACGCGGGTCCGGTGATGGCGGCCGGCGCCGGCGCGGTGGGCGTGGCGCTCGGTGGCGGCGCGCGCTATCACGGCGAGTGGGAGGAGCGCCCGCCCCTCGGCCTGGGCGAGCGGCCCGGCGCGGCCCATGTCGATGCCTGCCTGCGGCTGGTGCAACGCACGCTGTGGCTCTGGCTCGGGCTGGCGATGCTGAGCGTGCCGCTGGCGATGACGATGGGGATGGCCCCATGACCGCCATCGCCCCGATCCGCCATGGCGGCAACCTGCTCGCCGCCGCGCGCCGTTATGGCCGGCCCGTGGCCGAATGGCTCGACCTGTCCACGGGCATCAATCCGGACGGCTACCCGGTGCCGCCGCTGCCCGCCGAGGTCTGGCAACGGCTGCCGCAGGATGACGACGCCCTGGCGGACATCGCCGCGCGCGCCTACGGCGGTGCGCACGCGTTGCCGGTCGCCGGCTCGCAGGCGGCCATCCGCACGCTGCCGCGCCTGCTGCGGCCCGGGCGGGTGGGCATTGCCGCGCTCGGGTACAGCGAGTACGCCCCGGCGTTCGCGCTGGCCGGGCACACGGTCGTGCCGCTCGATGAAGCCGATTTCGCCCGGGTCGATCTGGCCGATGACCTCGACCATCTGGTGGTCGTGAATCCGAACAACCCCACCGCACGGCTGCTGCCGGCGCAGACGCTGCGCCACTGGCATCGGCAAGTGGCGGCCCGGCACGGCACGCTGGTCGTGGACGAAGCCTTCATGGATGCGCTGGCCGCGCCGTCGCTGGTGGCGGACGCCGCCGCGCCGGGCCTCGTCGTGCTGCGCTCGCTCGGCAAGTTCTACGGGCTGGCGGGCGTGCGCTGCGGCTTCGTGTTCGCGGCGCCGGACCTGCTCGCGGCACTTGGCGATCAGCTCGGCCACTGGACCGTCTCCGGACCGGCGCGCGCCGT
Source organism: Cupriavidus sp. 05T42 (assembly GCF_056396345.1). Taxonomy (NCBI): domain Bacteria; kingdom Pseudomonadati; phylum Pseudomonadota; class Betaproteobacteria; order Burkholderiales; family Burkholderiaceae; genus Cupriavidus; species Cupriavidus sp. 05T42. The sequence continues at coordinate 35,828 of NZ_JBFTLH010000002.1, read as the reverse complement.
CGCCCAGCATGCCCTCACCGATGCCGATTGGCAGCACGCCGCGCGCGTCAGGCTCGCCGCCGCTGGCCAGCGGCTGGCCATGCTGCTGCGCGAACACGGGCTGGCCCCGGTGTCACAGCCGCTGTTCAGCTGGATCCCCGATGCCCGCGCGCCGGCCCTGCACGCGGCGCTGGCGCAGCAAGGCGTGTGGACCCGGCTGTTCGATGCGGCCGGCGGCTGCCCCGCCAGCCTGCGCCTGGGCCTGCCACCCGATGACGAACCCTGCTGGCGCCGGCTTGACCGCGCGCTGGCCGACGCCACCTCCTCTCTCGCACCCTGACATGACGAAGTCCACCGCCGCGCTGGCCCTGCTTGCCGCGCTCCTGACCTCCACCGCCCACGCGGCCGTTTCGGTCATCGACGATGCCGGCAACACCGTGACGCTGGCCCAGCCCGCGCGCCGCATCGTCTCGCTGGCGCCGCATGTAACGGAGCTGCTCTACGCCGCTGGCGGCGGCGACCGCATCGTCGGCACGGTCTCCTACAGCGACTACCCGCCGCAGGCGCGCGACCTGCCGCGCGTGGGCGACAACAAGGCGCTGGACCTCGAACGGATTGCCGCGCTGAAGCCGGACCTGATCGTGGTCTGGCGCCACGGCAACGCGCAGAAGCAGACCGACCGCCTGCGCGCGCTGGGCCTCCCGCTGTTCTACAGCGAGCCGCGCAAGCTCGAATCGATCCCGGAAAACCTGGAGAAGCTCGGCAAGCTGATGGATACCGGCCCGGTGGCCACGCGCGCCGCCGCGGACTTCCGCCAGCAGGTGGAGACGCTGCGCAAGACCTACGCCAACCGGCCGCCGGTGACGGTCTTCTATCAGGTCTGGCAGCAGCCGCTGATGACGCTGAACGGCCAGCATATGGTCAGCGACATGCTGGCGCTGTGCGGCGGGCGCAACCTGTTCGGGAGCGAGCCGCCGCTGGTGCCGACCGTGTCCGTGGAAGCGGTGGTGGCCGGCAACCCCGAGGCGATGATGACGGCGGGCATCGGCGCCACGCGGCCGGACAAGCCGCTGGCGGATTTCTCGATGTGGGAAAAATGGAAGTCGGTGACGGCGGTGGCGCGCAACAACCTGTTCATCATCGACGGTGACCTGGTCAACCGCGCCGGCCCGCGCGTGGTGCAGGGCGCGGCCGAGATCTGCAAGGATCTCGATATCGCGCGCTCGCGCCGGCCGTCCTGACTCAGATTCGTACTCGTTCGACCGAATTCGATCTAGTTCGACAGCCGGTTCCACCAGCCGAGCCGTGCGCCCATGCCATCCGCACCATCCAGATGGAAGCGGCACGTGGCCCCAAAGCCCAATTCCCACCCCAGCGTGCGCGCCAGCGGCAGGCCCAGCCAGTGCGCAGCCAGCATGCGGATGGGGCCGGCGTGGGTCACCACCCAGAGGCAGCCCCCGGCGTCGGCCGGCAGCGATCCGGCCCAGTCCACCACGCGCGCCATGACCTGCGCGGCGCTCTCGCCGCCGTGCGGACGCGCCGCCATCAGGTTGGCCGCCCAGTGATCGAGATCGGCGCGGTCGATGGTCGCCCACTCCCGCCCTTCCCACTGGCCGAAGTCCAGCTCCCGCAGGCGCGGTTCGATTTCCGGATGGATGCGGGTGTCGATGCCGTGGGACAAGGCCGACGCCGTGTCGCGCGCGCGGGCCGCCGGGCTCGTCAGGATGCGGTCCGGCCGCAGACCGTCCAGCGTGGCGACGATCCGCTCGGCGGGCGGCGAGACGGGCAGCGCCAGCGCGAGGTCCAGCGCGCCGTAGCAGATGCCCGGCGCCACTTCCGGCCGGGCGTGGCGGATCAGGACCACGTCCATGCGGCCGCCACGAGGTAGATCGACAGTTCGCTGCATTGCTGCGCCATGCCGAGGCAATCGCCGGTATAGCCGCCCAGCCGGCGCACGAAGTACGCGCCCAGCGCCGCGCGCACGACAACCAGCACGACGATGGCCACGCCCGCGAATGTCGGCCCGAGCAGCGCCAGCGGCGCCACGCCGCAGACCAGCGCGAACAGCAACCCGGCCCCGGCCAGCCGCTGCGCCACCGGCTTGGCCTTGCCCTCCGCGCGCACATAGTCGTGCGTGGCGAGGAAGGAGATGGCCATCGCCCGGCTCGCGCCATGGCCGGCCACCAGCACCGCCAGCAGCACGGCCAGCCCGCCCGCCTCGCCCGTGGCCAGCAGCAGTTGCCACTTGAGCAGCAGCGCCATGACGATGGCGATGGCCCCGAAGGCGCCCACGCGCGAGTCGTGCATGATGGCCAGCACGTCCTCGCGCCGATAGCCGCCGCCGAAGGCATCCACGCAATCGGCCAGACCATCCTCATGGAACGCGCCGGTCAGCAGCAGCGTGGCGATCATGCCCAGCGCCACCGCCACGGGCGCGCTCCACAACGCCAGCGCGCCCCAGGTGACCAGCGCGCCGGCCACGCCCACCAGCAGACCCACCAGCGGAAAGTAGCGCGCCGCCGCGTTGAGGTAGTGCGGCTGGAAGCCGACCCAGCCGGCCAGCCGCTGCGGCAACGGCACGCGCGTGAAGTAGCCGAGGGCGGTCAGGAAGAAGCGCAGTTCGTCGGCCATGGTCGGGTTTTCCGGATTCCGATCAGGCCGCGCCGGGGCTCACGCCGGCACCGCTGAACGTCGCCATTTCCTTAAGGAACGCCGCCGCCGACGCCACCAGCGGCCACGCCAGCGCCGCACCGGTGCCTTCGCCCAGGCGCAGGTTCAGGGCCAGCAGCGGTTCGGCGCCGAACTCGGCCAGCAGGGCCTTGTGGCCGCGCTCATCGGAACAATGCGAGAACACGCAGTACTGGAGCACGGTCGGGTCGATCCGTGCCGCCACCAGCAGCGCGGCGGAGGCGATGAAGCCATCGACCAGAATCACCATGCGGCAGGCGGCGGCGGCCAGGTAGGCGCCGGTCATCGCCGCGATCTCGAAGCCGCCGAAGGTGGCCAGCACGTCCAGCGGCGCGGTGACCTCGGCGTGGCGGGCCAGCGCGCGCTCGAGGATCTCGCGCTTGCGGGCCACGCCGGCGTCGTCCAGCCCGGTGCCGCGCCCGGCGCAGTCGGCCAGCGGCAGGCCGGTCAGCCGGCTCATCAGGCAGGCGGCGGCGGAGGTGTTGGCGATACCCATCTCGCCGAAACCGATCACATTGGTGCCCTGCTCCGCATGGCGCAGCACGCGCGCCATGCCGGCCTGGATGGCCGCGCCAGCCTGCGCCGGCGTCATCGCGGCTTCCTCGACGAAATTGCGCGTGCCGTCCGCCACGCGGCAGTTGACCAGACCCGGCGCGGCCGGCAGCGGCGCGCGCACGCCGGCATCCACCACTTCCAGCACCATGCCGTGCTGGCGCGTGAAGACATTGATCGCCGCGCCGCCGCCGAGGAAGTTCAGCACCATCTGGGCCGTGACTTCGGGCGGGAAAGCGCTCACGCCGGCTTCGGCCACGCCATGATCGCCGGCAAAAACGATGATGGTCGGGCGGGTCAGCACCGGCTGGGTCTCGCCCCGGATCAGGCCGATCTGCATCGCCAGCGACTCCAGCCGGCCCAGCGAGCCGGGCGGCTTGGTCTTGTCATCGATGGCGGCCTGGAGCGCGGCACGCAGCGAGTCATCGAGCGGGGCGATCGGGGGAAGTTGCAGGGGGGTGTCGGTGAAGGTGGACATCGTCATTTCCGCAGTGTCTTTACATTTCTACGCCGCGCTGGGCCTTGATACCCTGCTGGAACGCGTGCTTGACCGGGGTCATCTCGGTCACGGTGTCGGCGGCCTCGACCAGCGCCGGCGGCGCGCCGCGGCCGGTAATGACCACGTGCTGCATCGGCGGACGGGCGCGCAGGTCGGCAATGACCTGCTCCACGTCGAGGTAGTGCAGCTTCAGCGCGATATTCAGTTCATCGAACAGGACCAGCCCGATGGCCGGATCCTGCAGCATGCGCCGGGCGATTTCCCAGGCGGCCTCGGCCTTGGCCACGTCGCGCGCGCGGTCCTGGGTCTCCCAGGTGTAGCCCTCGCCCATCACGTGGAACTCGCAGGCTTCCGGAAAACGCTGGAGGAACATCTCCTCGCCGCTCGGGATGGCGCCCTTGATGAACTGCACCACGCCCGTGCGCATGCCGTGGCCCATCGCGCGCACGACCATGCCGAAACCCGAGCTGGACTTGCCCTTGCCGTTGCCGGTGGTGATCACGATCACGCCGCGCTCGGTCTGCGCGGCGGAGATCTTGGCGTCCACCACTTCCTTCTTGCGCGCCATGCGGGCCTTGTGGCGGGCGTCGCGGCCGGCATCGTCTGGGGTGTCGGGCGTTTCCGGGGTGTCCGGCGGGTTGTTGTCGATATCGCTCATTTACGAATTTCCAGTCATCCCATCGGGAATCAGCGCCGTATGGAGGCCGTCGCTGACGCTGACGATGGGGGTGCGCAGCGCGCGGGAGCACTGCGCGGGGGTGAGGACTTCCGGCGCGGAGCCGTGCAGCGCCTGACCGTCTTCGGACATCAGCAGCGCATGCGTGGCGTAGCGGCGCGCCAGGTTGAGATCGTGCAGGATCACGACGGCCGCGTGGCGGCCTGCCGTGGTCAGGCGGCGCAGCAGTTCCAGCACGAGGATCTGGTGGCGCAGGTCGAGGTGGGCCACCGGCTCGTCGAGCAGCAGCAGCGGCGCCTGCTGGGCCATGGCGGCGGCCAGCGACACGCGCTGGCGCTCGCCGCCGGAGAGCGTGAGGACATCGCGCGTGGTCAGGGCGTCGAGGTCGAGTTCGGTCATGACGTCGCGCACCACGCGGTCATCGTCGCCCTGGCCCCAGCCCCAGCCGCTCATGTGCGGATGACGTCCCACGCGCACGGCGTCCTGCACGGCCATCGAGAAGGTGTCGTGCACGGCCTGCGGCAGGTAGGCGCGCTGGCGGGCGAGCGCGGCTGGCGCGGCGCGGGTGACCGGGATGTCGTCGATGCAGACCTCGCCGCCCTCGGGCGCGCGCAGGCCGGCCAGCACGCCCATCAGCGTGGACTTGCCCACGCCATTGGGGCCGACCACGCACCAGAACTCGCCCGGCGCGATGGCCATCGACAGATGCTCCACCAGCACGCGCGACCCGGTGCGCAGGGCGACATCGCGCAGGTGCAGGCTGGGACAAGGCGCGAGCGGCGTAGACCAATGGTTCATCGCGGCCTCCGCAGCAACAGATAAAGGAAGGTCGGCACGCCGAGCAGCGCGGTAATCACGCCCACCGGCAGTTGGGTCGGGGCGATCACGGTACGGGCGATCAGATCCGCCGCCATCAGCAATGTGCCGCCCAGCAGCACCGAGGCCGGCAGCAGCAGCCGCTGGTCGTTGCCCCAGGCCAGCCGCACCATATGCGGCACGACCAGGCCGACGAAGCCGATCGACCCCGCCGTGGTGATCGCCGCCGCGATGGCGAACGAGGCGATCAGGAAGGTGGCCAGCCGTACCCGGCCCACCTGCACGCCCAGCGATTGCGCCACGGTCTCGCCGAGCAGCATCACGTTGAGCGAGCGGGCCATCGGCATGGCCAGCGCCAGCGCCACGGCCAGCGTGGCCAGCGCGGCGCCGTAGCTGGCGGTGCCGCCGAGGTCGCCCGTCAGCCAGAACAGCATGCCGCGCAGCCGCGATTCCGGCGCGATGGCCAGGATCAGCGTGATCAGCGCGCCCCAGCCGGCGGCCAGGATCACGCCGGTCAGCAGCAGGCGGGCGCCCGCCTCGTGGTGGCCGCCCTGCACGCGCGGGTGCAGCAGGTCCCGGCGCGCCAGCGAAGCCACCAGCACCATCGACAGCAGCGCCCCGCCGGCGGCGCCGGCCTGCACGGTCCACAGCGGCAGCATCAGCAGCATCGCCAGTAACGCGCCGGTGGCGGCGCCGCCCGAGACGCCTAATACATAGGGCTCGGCCAGCGGGTTGCGCAGCAGCACCTGCATCAGCGCGCCAGAGAGCGCCAGCAGGCCGCCGCACGCGAACGCGGCGACGGCACGGGGGAGTCGCAATTCCCTGACAATCGCCCCGGCCATGCCGGCATCGGTGGCGGTCAGGGCCTGCCAGAGCTGCGAGGCATCGAGCGATACGCTGCCCAGCGCGAGCGACAGGCCGAACACGGCCAGCCCCGCCAGGGCGAGGACCAGCCAGACGGCCAGCGCGCGGCGCGCCTCAGCCATGGCGGACCCCGCCCGGGCGCGGCGCCTTGCCGGGCCTCATTTCTGGCGCCATCCCAGCGTGACGAACCCCGCCCGGCCCTGCGTGGCGTACGGATAGGCGAGCTGGTAGTTCTTGTCGAACAGGTTTTCCACGCGGGCGGCGACGAACCATTGCTTGTCGATGTTGTAGCGGGCGGTGAGGTTCAAGATACCGTATCCGCCCAGCCGGCGCGAGCCGTTGTCCATCCGCGACGACGACACCAGCCACTCGCCCCCGAATCGGAAATCGCCGAAATTCCGGCCCACATCGAACGACGCATGGCGGCGCGCGCGGCGCAGCAACTGGGTGCCGTTGGTCTCATCGACCGGATTCTGGAAGGTCACGCTGGCGCCGACATCGGTGCCGAGCAGGTTGGCGCGCCAGGACGCCTCCACCCCCTGCACCTTGGCCTTGTTGACGTTCTGCGCCAGGAACAGCCCGTTGGCCTGCTGCGTGGAGACGATCAGGTCGTTGTAGCGGGTCTCGAACGCGGTCACGCGCAGCAACCCGGTGGCGGCAGTCTCCACCTGCACGCCCAGCTCGGCCGACTTCGCGCGCTCCGGCTGGAGGTTCGGCTGGCCGAAGTTCGGGTAATAGAGTTCGTTGAAGGTCGGCGCGCGGAAGGCGTTGCTGACGTTGGCGATCAGCTTGACCGCCTGGGTCAGGTGGAAGCCATAGCCGGCGAAGAAGCTGCCCTGGTTGCCGAAGTCCGAATAATGGTCGTTGCGCGCGTTCAGCTGCAGCTGGTGGCGGCCGATCTTGCCTTCGTAGCCGCCGTAGACCGAGAACACATTGCGGATGGGCGCGTTGTAGGCGCTGGACGACAGTTCCTGCTGGAGGTAGTCGGTGCCGAACAGCAGCGTGTGGTCAGGCGTCAGCGCGTACTCGTTCTGCCAGTTGAACTGGCGCGAGCGCGTGCTGAACAGGCTGTCGAACAGGCCGTTCTTGGTGGTTTCGGCGCGGTCCTCGCTCTGGGCGACCTTGAAATGGGTGCGCCAGTCGGGCAGCAGCTTGCCGTTGACGAAGGCGGACAGCGTGTACAGCTCGCTATCCATGCGCAGGTCGTCGGTCGGCTTGCCGCTGGTGCTGTCGTACGACAGCTGGCTGTTGGAGTAGTACGCGGCCACGCCGGCGTCCCAGTCCTGGCTGAACTTGTGCTTCACCTGGCCGGAGACGCTCTTGTTCTCGTACGGGTTGTCGGCCGGGTTCGGGCCGATGCCCTGCCGGGCGCGCGTGGGGTTGTCGCGATTCCATTTCGCGGCGTCGATCGACGAATAGCCGTCGGTCTTGAAGATCGACCCAGTGACGTTGAACGAGGTGTCGCCCACCTGCCCGCCATAGCCGACCGTGCCCTGGCGCGTGTTGTTGCTGCCGTACTCCACCGAAGCGTTGGCCGCCGGGGCCTGGCCGGCGCCGCTCTTGGTGAAGATCTGCACCACGCCGCCGATGGCGTCGGAGCCGTACAGGGCCGAGACGTTGCCGCGCACCACCTCGATATGGTCGATCTGGTCCGGCAGGATATTGCTGAGCTGCGCGGTGCCGCCGCTGGCACCGGCGATGCGCACGCCATCCACCAGGATCAGCACCTGGTTGGAATTGGCGCCGCGCATGAACAGCGTGGTGTTGGCGCCCATGCCGCCCGTGGTGGCGAACTCCACGCCCGCCTGGCCGCGCAGCAGCGAGCGCAGGTCCGGCGCCTGGGTGTTGACGATGTCTTCCTGAGTGACCACCGTGGTGTGCGGCAGCGCCTCGGTCACGGCCTGCGCGGTGCGCGAGGCGGTGACGACCACCGGCGCGAGCGTCTGGCCGGGGGCGGCGCCGCTGGCATCCGGCGCGGCTTGCGCGTGGACCATGGCGGGGTAGAAAGCGGGTACAAGGGCGGGCACGAAGGCGGCGATGGCCGCCAGGATGGCGGGCACGCGCGGGCGGACCGGCGGCTGGGTCGCGGCGGTCTGCCTGTGGAGCGAGGAACGCATGTTGCTGGATGGATGGAAGTACGGCCGGGCCCGTCCCCGCGGGCCTTGTGGCGAAGTGGCGCGCCGCTGTGGAGCGGTGCGCCCGCGTTCAGGCCGGTATCCGGGCTGACGACATCAGGCCGGCCGCCTTCCCGATCGCTGGATCCCCGTCAAATGGCGGGGTGGATCAGTGGCATGCTGGCAGGCCCTTGCGCGGCGCATGGCGCGCGCGCGGTCGCTTACCGTTGCGGGGGCAGCACAGGTTGGCCCAGCGCGCGGCGCGCCCCGGACTCCCTGTTTCCCGTTGAACTGCGGCCCTGTGGGCAGGGTCGCGAGCACCTGGAACGTGCGCGAGTGTAGGCAGTTTCACCGGGGCCGTCAATCTGGCGGACGTGGTGCGGAACCGTCCACTCCGGGGCCGGTTACCCGCACGTTGCGTGACGATCGATGCAACTTCCTGGCGACGCTGCAGTCAGAAACGTCTCGTTGACGACGTGGCCGATCCGGCATCGGCTAGAATCCCGAAACCTGACCCACATTCCATCGGACAGACAGGCACTATGCTCAACGAACTCGAACAACTGGCCGCCAAGATCGGGCGCGTGCTGCATCACGCAGACACCCTGGCGGCGGAAAACCAGCGGCTGCGCGCGGAGATCGACCGCCTGCGGGCCGAGGCGAGCCAGTTGCGCACGGACCGCGAATCCATGGCGGCCGACCGCGAACTGCTCAATATCAAGATCGAGGAAGCCCAGCTGCGCATCCAGTCGATTCTGGACAAGCTGCCCACGGCCAGCGATGCGCGCCAGCTCGACCTGCTGGGCGAAGGCGCCCCGGCCACCGGCTCGGACCCCGATGCCAGCGGCGCGCACCCCGCCCCCGGAGAACACGCATGAGCAATAAGCAAGTCGAAGTGAACATCGCGGGGCAGCCCTACCGCTTCGCCATCGCGCCAGACAACGAAGCCGCGCTGCTGGAGGCGGTGGCGCTGGTGGACAACCAGATGAACAAGCTCAAGGGCAACGTCTCCGCCAAGGGCGTGGAGCGCGTGGCCGTGATGGCGGCCATCAGCATCGCCTCGGACCTGCTGGCCATGCGCCGCAAGCAGGAGGAGGACGGGCAGATTCCCGTGGACGCCGTGCGCGCCCGCATCCGCGAGCTGAACGAGCGCGCCGACGAGGCACTGCGGCAGTACGCGCACGTGGGCACCGACCCGCGCGCGCCGGGCTGACATCGACATCGGACGGATCTGGCCGGACTTGAAATCACACCGCATCGGCCGCACATGACAGGCATGTGAAGCCGATGGCGCAATGTCGGATTTGGCCGATGTCCGGTGTTGAAAATGTAACGATGCAACATGCCGAACTTGGTATGCCTGACGACGCGGTGTATAGTGTAGCCAGACTGCACAAACGCCTTACCGGTGCAGCATACAGGTCAGGTTATCGCGCCCGACCGCCGTTTTCATCCCATCCTGTTTCGAAACGGCAAACGTCTGACATCACCCCAGCTGCTCGCAGCGTAAGGTGAATATAAAGTCAGACGTTTGACAGTTTCCCTGCCTGGTTCGTGAGGGTCATAACTCCTTGAACCGATATGCATTGCATGGTGCGGGATTATGTCGTGTGGGCGAGCGCGTCACCGCATTCATAGTCTTGGTTCTGCCTGGACTCCCTGAGTGGGTGATGTACCCAAAATGCGACTTCCGCAGCCACTCTGAACCTCACTTGGGTTCAGGATGCCGACCCAGCGGCCGAGGCGGGGACCCCTCAGAAGGCGGTGGTTTTCAGAACCACCGCCTTTTTTCTTTGACCGACGGATACTGGTATCGTGACGCCACCCGCCGCCAAATCGGGCCAACGCGCCCCCCAGTACTGGCTGATGAAGTCCGAGCCGGACGAAGCCAGCATCGACGATCTTGCCAGGCGCGGCACGCTGCCGTGGACGGGCGTGCGCAACTACCAGGCGCGCAACTTCATGCGCGACCAGATGCGCATCGGCGATGGTGTGCTGTTCTACCACTCCTCCTGCCCCGAGCCCGGCATCGCCGGACTGGCCGAGGTCTGCTCCCAGCCCTACCCCGATCCCACGCAGTTCGATCCCAAGAGCGATTACTACGACAAGGCCTCGAAGCCCGATGAGCCGCGCTGGTCGCTCGTGGACGTGCGTTTCGTGCGCAAGAGCGCGCTGGTCCCGCTGCCCGCGCTGCGCGAGCACGAGGCGCTGGCGGACATGGTCGTGCTCCGGCGCGGCAACCGCCTCTCCATCACGCCGGTCACGCCGGCCGAATGGCGCTATATCACCGAACGGCTGATGAAGTGACGGGGCGACCATGAGTCCTGTCCTGATTCCGGGGCTGCTGATCCTCGGCGCCTTCACCGGCTTCTGCGCCGGGCTGCTCGGCGTGGGCGGCGGCATGCTGATGGTGCCCTTCCTGACGCTGTTTTATACAGCCATGCAGGTCTCCGACAGCCACATCGTCCATATGGCCATCGCCACGTCGATGGCGACCATCCTGTTCACCTCGCTCTCCTCCGTGCGCGCCCACCACAAGCGCGGCGCGGTGCGCTGGGGCATTGTGCTGGCGCTGGCGCCGGGCATCCTGGTGGGTGGCCTGATCGGCGGCGGCAAGATCTTCAGCGTGCTCAAGACCGGCTGGCTGTCGCTGCTGTTCGCGGTCTTCGTCGGCTTCTCGGCGCTCCAGATGCTGCGCAGCCGCCGGCCACCGGCCGCGCGCCGGCTACCGGGCACACCGGGCATGGTCGGCGTGGGGTCGGTCATCGGCCTGATCTCGAGCCTGGTGGGCGCCGGCGGCGGCTTCATCTCCGTGCCGTTCATGACCTGGTGCAACGTGCCGATCCACAACGCCGTGGCCACGTCGGCCGCGCTCGGCTTCCCGATTGCGCTCGCCAGCGTGGTCGGCTACGTCTGGGGCGGCTGGGACGTGGGCGGCCTGCCGGCCGGCTCGCTCGGCTATGTGTACCTGCCCGCGCTGGGCATCATCGCCATCGCCAGCGTGCTCACCGCGCCGCTGGGCGCGCGGGCGGCGCACAACATGGACGTCAACGCGCTGCGGCGCGTGTTCGCCGTGCTGTTGGCCTGCCTCGCCTCGTACATGCTCTGGAAGGCGTGGCGGACGTTCTGAGCGCGCCGCTCCCTCCGTATTACACGGCGAAACACCCGGATACAGTCATTGCAGCCGCGCACGGAACGAAGTGCGCGGAAAGGCGTCTGAAAGCCACCACTTTGATCGGGAGAACAACAATGAAACAACTGCTTGCGGCCACTTTGCTGAGTACCACCGCTGCCGTGGCATCGGCCCAGACCCTGCCGCCGCCCGCCGGCGTACTGTCGCTGTCCGCCGAGGCGGTCACCGAGGTACCCACGGACGTGGTGCAACTGACGCTGGCCGCGGAACAGGAAGGCGCCGAGCCGTCGGCGATCTCGTCCGCGCTGTCGGCCCGCACGCAGGCCGTGCTGGCGCAGGCCAAGCGCACCTCGGGCGTGGAAGCGCAGTCGGGCGGCTTCACCATCCATCCGAGCACGGACCGCAACGGCCGCATCAGCACGTGGCGCGGGCGCTCAGAAGTGATCCTGAAGTCGAAGGATTTCGCGGCGGTGTCGAAGCTGGCCGGCGAACTGGCCAACCAGATGCAGGTGCAGAACGTCGCCTTCTCGCTCTCGCGCGAGGCACGCCAGGCCACCGAGGCGAAGCTGGCCGAGCAGGCCGTGTCGGCGTTCCGCGACAAGGCCCAGACCAGCACCAAGCTGTTCGGCTATAGCAGTTATACGATTCGTGAAGTGTCGATGAACGACAGCGGCGGCGTGGTGCCGCCGACGCCGCGCATGTATGCCGCCAAGGCGATGTCCGCAGACGCCGGCGCGCCGATCCCCATGGAAGGCGGCAAAGCCCATGTGACCGTGTCGGTCAATGGGTCGGTCCAGATGGTGAAGTAAACAGGTAGTTCGGCTTCCCCCTCTCCCAGTTCTACAGGGCGAGGGGGAAATCCATCACAGCGCGGCGAACTGCTCCCGCAGCACGTTCTTCTGCACCTTGCCCATCGTGTTACGCGGCAGCTCGTCCACCACGTGCACGCGCTTGGGCACCTTGAAGTTGGCGATACGGCCACGCAGCGTGCCGATCATCCCCGCCTCGTCGATCTCCGCCCCCGGCTTGCGCACCACCACGGCCACCACGGCCTCGCCGAAATCGGCATGCGGCACGCCGATCACGGCCGATTCCACCACGCCCGGCAGTTCGTCGATAAAGCTCTCGATTTCCTTCGGATAGACGTTGTAGCCGCCCGAGATAATCAGGTCCTTGCTGCGGCCCACGATCGTCAGGTAGTCGTCCGGCACCTTGCGCTCGCCGGCCTGGCTGACGATGGCTCCGCCGAAGCGGCCCACGTCACCGGTCTTGAACCAGCCGTCGGCGGTGAATTCCTCGGCGGTCTTCTCCGGCATGCGCCAGTAGCCCTTGAACACGTTCGGCCCCTTGACCTCCACATTGCCGATCGCGGCCGGCGCGCAGGGGTTGCCCTCGCCATCCATCACGCGCACCGACACGCCCGGCAGCGGCATGCCCACCGTGCCGCCGATGCGCTCGCCGAGCTTGGGATCGTACGGGTTCGAGACCAGCATCACGGTCTCGCTCATGCCGTAGCGCTCCAGGATGGTGTGGCCGGTGCGCTCGCGGAAGCCGTCGAACGTCTCCAGCAGCAGTGGCGCCGAGCCAGACACGAACAGCCGCATGTTGCCGCACACCTCGCGGTTGAAGCGCGGCTCCTGCAGCATGCGCACGTAGTAGGTCGGCACGCCCATCATCACCGTCGCGCGCGGCAGGAAGGCAAGGATCTGCGCCATGTCGAGCTTGGGCGCCCAGATCATCTTGGCGCCGGCCAGCAGCGCGCCGTGGGAAGCTACGAACAGCCCGTGCACGTGGAAGATCGGCAGCATGTGCAGCAGCACGTCGTCGCTGCGCCAGCCCCAGTATTCGTGCAGCGTCTGGGCGTTGGAAGCCAGGTTGCGGTGCGTCAGCATCGCGCCCTTGCTGCGGCCCGTGGTGCCGGAGGTATAGAGGATGGCCGCGAGGTCATCGTCGCCCTTCGTCACGGTCTGGAAGGTGTCCGGCTGGGCGGCCGCGCGGGCCAGCAGCGAGCCGCTGCGGTCGTCGTCCAGCGTGAACACGTGCGCGGTGTTGTGGCGGAACGCCACCTTCGACACCCAACCGAAGTTCTTGCTGCCGCAGACCACCACGGCGGGCTCGGCGTTGCCCACGAAATAGTCGATTTCCGATTCCTGGTACGCGGTGTTCAGCGGCAGGTACACATAGCCCGCGCGCAGCGTGGCCAGGTACAGGAACAGCGCCTCGGGCGATTTCTCCACCTGCACCGCCACGCGCGCGCCGGCCGGCAGCTTCAGCGCGGCGAGCAGGTTGGCGATCTTGGCGGTGGCACGGTCCAGGTCATCCCAGCTGTAGTACAGCCCGTCATGGGTCTCGATGCAGCACGCGCTGCGGTCGACGGGAAAGCGGGATTCGAACAGGGCGAACAGATTGGCGTTCATGGTACGGAATCGAAGGAAATAGGATGCCGGCGAATAAGACGGGATTGCGGTGGCGAAACCGGCACGCGGACGTGCCGGCCGGCCGCCATCTTACTCCCCGGTGAACTCGGGCCGCCGGTGCGCCAGAAAGGCGGCCACGCCCTCGGCGTGATCGCGGCTGCCGGCGTAGGCGAAATGCGCGTCGATTTCGGCCGCCTGGAGCGGCGCGGGATCGGGCGACAGGCGACGGATCGTCGCCTTGTTGATCCGGGCGGCCAGCGGCGCGCCGGCGCAGAGGCGCTGCACGGTGGCGGCTACCTCGTCGTGGAGCGCGGACTCGGCCACCACGCGTGTGAGCAAGCCCTTACGCTCCGCCTCGGCCGCATCGAACACACGGCCTTCCAGCAGGATTTCCAGCGTGACGGCGCGCCCGGCCAGCGCCAGGAGCCCGCCCAACTCGCCGGGCGCCATCGGGAAACCCAGCCGGTTGATTGGCACGCCGAAGCGGCTGCCCGCCGCGGCGATGCGCAGATCGCAGTGGCAGGCAATTTCCAGCCCGCCGCCCACGCAGACACCCTCGATCATCGCCAGCGTCGGATGCGGGCACGTGGCGATGGCCGCCAGCGCCGGGGCGAGGATCTCCGTGTGGTAGCGGCGCACCGACGCCTCGTCGCCCCGCACGACCGGAAACTCGGCGATGTCGGCGCCGGCGGCAAAATTGCCTTCGGCGCCCCGCACCACCACGCAGCGCAGCGACGTATCCGCCGCCAGCTCCGCGAAGCCCGTGGTCAGCGCCTGCCACATGCTGGTCGAGATCGCGTTGAGCTTGCCCGGATGCGACAGCGTGACCGTGGCCACGGCGCCGTCCCGCGCGAACGTGACGGTGCCGCCCATCAGTCGATCTTGGCGCCGGAGCGCTGCACCACCTCGGCCCAGCGCTTGATTTCGGCATGCTGGAACGTGGCGAACTGGTCAGGCGTGAACGCCGGCGTTTCCGAGCCGTTCTGGAGCCAGATCTGCTTCATTTCCGGCGAGTTCAGTGCCTTGGTGGTCTCGGTGTAGAGCCGGTCGATCACTTCCTTCGGCGTGCCCTTCGGCGCCCAGAGCGCGTACCACGTCGACACCTCGTAGTTTGGCACGCCCGCCTCGGCCGCCGTCGGCACGTTCGGGAAGGCCGGCGAGCGCTTGTTCGCCGCCACCGCCAGCGCCTTGATACGGCCCGCGCGGATGTGTTGCGCCGACGAGCCCAGGCCGTCGAACAGCATGTCCACCTGGCCGGCGATCAAATCCGACAGCGCCGGGCCGGCGCCCTTGTAGGGGATGTGCGTGATGAAGGTCTGCGTCTGCAGCTTGAACAGCTCGCCCGCCAGATGGTGCGACGAGCCATTGCCGGCCGAACCATAGTTCAGCTTGCCCGGATTGGCCTTGGCGTAGGCAATCAGCTCCTTGAGCGTGTTGGCCTGCACCTTGGTCGGATTCACCACCACCACCTGCGGCGGCTGGGCAATCACGGTGACGGGGATGAAGTCCTTCTCGATGTCGTAATCGAGCTTCTTGTAGAACGACGGGGCGATGGCGTGGTGCGCCCCGCCGATGAAGATGGTGTAGCCGTCCGGCGCGGCCTTGGCGGCGATGCTGGCGCCCACGGTGCCGCCCGCGCCACCGCGGTTGTCGATCACGAACTGCTTGCCGAGCTGCTTGGACAACTGGGCGGTCAGCGGACGCGCGAAGGCGTCGGTGCCGCCGCCGGCGGGGAACGGCACGATCACGGTGACCGGCTTGCTCGGCCACGTATCGGCCAGCGCGGCCGGCGCATACATCGACCCTGCCGACGCGGCGGCTACACCCGCCACGACCGCGAACGCACGCGCGCACGCGGTCAGATGGAACTGACGACGTTTCATGTACTGTCTCCTCTCTCTACTTGCTGCGGAAAGTCAATCGAAGTACTACATTCACCCGACAAAAATGCCTGGCGTCATCCGTGCCCGACCCAGGGGTCACAGCAGCTTGCCCACCGCACGGCTCATGCGGGGATTGCCATCGCCAAGGCGTGCCAGATTGTCATCCAGCGCCTCCGGCACGTAAAGATAATTCACCATCATGCCGCACGACTGGGCGCGGCCTTTTCGCGACAGGTCGGCAGCCCAGTTCAGCCGCTCCACGCAGGCGCCATTGCCCAGGTGGAAGCGCGCCACGGGGTCCGCCGGCTGCCCCGGCGCGCCCTCGCGCACGAGGTAGTGGGCGGCCAGCGTCAGCGCGGTATCGCGCACCACGGGGTCCGGCGCGTCGGCGGGCAGCGCGGCCAGCCAGCCGGCGCCATCCGTGGGCGGCGTGCCCTGGCGCTCGGTCCAGCGCGCCAGGCGCTTCTCGCCCAGGATCGTCACGATGGCGTCGCCGTGCTGCTTGCGCAGCCAGTCGGCAAACCCGGGCAGCGGAGACAGCGTGGCGAACTGTTTCAGCTTGGGGAACTCGCGCTGCAATTCCTCGATGACACGCTTCAAGAGGAAATTGCCGAAGCTCACGCCGCGCAGCCCGGCCTGCGTGTTGGAGATCGAATAGAAGATAGCCCACTTGACCCGGCGCAGGTCTTCCAGCGGCGCGGCCTCGTCAAGCAGCGCCTGCACGTTGGCCGCCATCTCGGGCACGAAGGCCACCTCGACGAAGATCAGCGGCTCGCGCGGCATGCGCGGATGGAAGAACGCGTAGCAGCGGCGGTCCGAATCGAGCCGGTTGCGCAGGTCGGTCCAGGAGGCGATTTCGTGCACGGCCTCGTAGCGGATCAGCTTTTCCAGCAGCGAGGCGGGCGAGTCCCAGGTGATGGGCTGCAACTCGAGCAGGCCGACATCGAACCAGTTCGAAAACAGCGCTTCCAGGTCTTCGTCGAGCACGCGCAGGCCCGGCACGCGCTTGTGCCAGCGGAGCATGTCCGCGCGCAGCTGGATCAGGAAGTGCAGGCCGCACGCGCTGTTGTCGCTCTTGCCATGGTGCGCGGCCAGCCGCTTGAAGAAGCGGATGCGTGCGTTGGACAGCGCCTGCGACAGGCCGGACGCCGCGCCAGATTGGGAGGCCGATTGCGCGCTGCCCGACTTCGCGCCAGCACCATCGGCACCCGCCGCCACTTCGGCCAGCACCGTCAGCATCGCCTGGCGCACCGGCTCAGGCGCGGCCTCGTACTCGGCCTGCCAGGCCTGTGCGGCGGCGTTGGCGGCGCCATCGGTCAGCCGGGCATCGAAACAGGGGCGAAGCTGCTCGCGCTGGCGCTTCATCGCGCGCGTGGACAGCGCCGGGGCGTCAGCCTCCTCCGCCTTGGCACGCTTGGCCGGGGCGGTTTCCCCTTCGCCCTTGCGGCTCCACCAGCGGCCGAAGCGCGACAACAAGGTATCGCCGACCGGTTCCGTGGCTTCCAGCGGGGCGCTGACTTTCTGTTCGGCGGGATCGAGGGCGCTCATGAGACTCCTGCGGCGAGAACGTTGCGGAGAACGGGTGAGGCGGCGGCTGCGGACTCGGCAGGCTCCGGGGCCGGATCGGCACGATCCAGCGCCCGCAGCGCGCCGCGCTGGCGCAGCACGTGGGTCTTCATCAGCGCCTCGGCCCCTTCCGGGTCGTGCGCCTTGAGCGCGGAAAACACCGACATGTGCTCGGCGCACGATTCGTGAATCCGGCCCGGCAGCTTCAGGCTCTTGTGGCGCGACAGGCGCAGCACCTTGCGCAGGTCGCTGACCACGCCGGACAGCCAGCGGTTGCCGGCCAGGCGCTGGAGCGCCTCGTGGATCTGATAGTTGGTTTCGTAATAGGCGTCGATGTCGCCAGCCTGGGCGTAGCGCGCGAGGTCGGCGTGCAGGCCCTCCAGCGCGTCGAGATCGGCCTGCGTGACGTTGCGCGCGGCCTCGTAGGCGCAGCGGCCTTCGAGCAGCGCCATCAGCGGGAAGATCTCATCGAGATCCTGCTCGGTCAGCGCGTTGACGAAGCAGCCGCGCCGGGGCTCCAGCCGCACCAGCCCTTCGGCCGCGAGCACCTTGAGCGCCTCACGCAACGGCGTGCGCGAGGTGCCGAGCGAGGCGGCCAGCGCCACTTCGTCGATCCATGCGCCGGGCATCAGCGTGTGATCGTCGATCATCGCCCGCAAACGGTCTGCCACTTCGAGGTACAGCGCCTGCCGGATGATTCGCACGATGCCTCCGGTCCCGGGATACCGGGGAAGACTGCCCACGCGGCGTATGCGCCGCAATAATTCATAATTATGGGGAGCGCCGGCAGCGTGGCAAGCGGTTTCGATGCTGCAATGCGGAAAGCGACAAAAGGCGTAGCGCGCAAACCTCGCCAGCCGTTTCGGAGACATTCGGGGAGTACAAATAGGTGCAGCGGACGACTTCCCCAGGCCTCCCTGCCGGGGAAATCGTCCGCGCCTGAAAGAACCGCCGTCGGACATCTCATCGCTTGCCGGCGCTCGTTGCCGACGTGCGTGGACCAGAGTGATTACCTGGCGCTGGCCCGCGCCTGCCCCCGCTGAAGCGTCCCGTTGGGACGCGGACTTTCCCGTTGCTTTTCTGCTGCGTGGCGTCATCCCGGTCGATGTCCTCCCTCGGTCCATCGCCGCGGGCAGCTTCGCCATGCCACCCGTCTTTTTGTAACAAGTCATAAAGCGAATACCGTGCCATCCTACTTAAGTCATTGATTTTATTGAGGTGGACGATTGACGACTTGTTACATTTCATGGAGCATGTAACAGGATGTTTCTCCGTCGTTACGACTGACCTCGACGCGCCAACACTCTCTGACTCGTCTATTCCGGCGTTTTGTGATGGACAGCCGTCAGCGCAGTGCCACAATGTGTCGCCCGGCGCACGAAAGGCCCGGGCAAATCGGTTGCAAATATGAAACGAGGGCGGTTGGCGCCAGAATGCCGACCCACGACGCCCCGACGACCAGGGAGGTCAAAACATGGCATGGGATCACAAGGGCGAGCACTTCATCGGTGCGGGATCATCGGATTTTGGGCATACGCCCCCGCCGCCGGCACCGCTTCAGCTCTCGTTTACCGGATCGGGCTCGGAATACTTCCGTATCTGGATCGTCAACGCGCTGCTCACGGTGGTCACGCTCGGCATCTACTCCGCGTGGGCCAAGGTCCGCACGCTCCAGTATTTCTATCGCAACACACGGCTCGATGACGCCGCGTTCGACTATCACGGCAAACCGGGCGCCATCCTCAAGGGCCGCGCCATCGTGCTGGTGCTGGCCATGGTGGTCCAGTTCAGCGGCGTGGTGAGCCCGGTGCTGCCGCTGGTGTTCGCGGTGGTCTTTGCCGCCGTGTGGCCGTACCTGCTGGTGCGCTCGCTGCGCTTCCGCATGGCCAATTCGAGCTATCGCGGACTGCGCTTTGCCTTCACCGGCGGCGACAAGGAAGCCTACAAGGTGTTCCTGCTGTGGCCGATCCTGTCGACGCTGACGCTCGGCCTGCTGGCGCCGCTGGCGCACCAGCGCTTCAAGCAGTACCAGCACAACCACACGCGCTTTGGCACGGCACCGTTCGCGTTCGATGCCACGTCTGGTGACTTCTATGGCGTGTACCTGCGTACCGGCATGGTGACGGCGCTGTTCATGATCGTCGGCGCCGTGCTCAGCGCCATCGCCATCCCGGCCGGGGCCGATACCAAGGGCGGCGTGGCCATCGTGCTCGGTGGGACGGTCGCGTTCACCTACTTCGGCATCATGCTGACCGGCCCCTACTTCACGGCCAAGCTCCAGAACCTGGTCTGGAGCCACACCACGCTGGCCCCGCACCGCTTCGAGAGCCGCGTGGGCGCGGGCCGCATGATCTTCATCACGATTACCAACTGGATCGCCATCGCCCTCACCTGCGGCCTGTTCCTGCCGTTCGCGAAAGTCCGCTCCACCCGCTACCGCGTGGAATCGGTGACGATGTTCGCCGCCGGTCCGCTGGACGCCTTCGTGGCCGGCGAAGCCGAGCAGGTCAGCGCGCTGGGCGACGCCACCGTGGACTGGTACGACATCGACATCGCGCTCTGAGCGCGGCGCGGAGCATCGCCATGGTAGCGGCCCGGTATTTCGACACGCGCTCGTCGCGCGCCCATCCCGTCGTGCTGATCGTGCAGGGCGGGCAGGCCATCCTGCACGATGCCGAGGGCGCGGAGGTGCGCCGTGCGCCGCTGGCCTCGCTGCGGGTGTCCGAGCGCAACAAGCGGGCGCCGCGCCTGGTGACCTTCGATGACGGCGCGTACTGCGAGGTGGCTGACCACGCCACGTTCGAGGCCATGCTGGCCAGCACCGGCCACCGCGAGGGCTGGGTGTCGCGCGCGCAGAACAGCTGGCGGCTTACGGGCCTCGCCCTGCTGGGGATGCTGGCCGTCGTGCTGGGCGCCTATTTCTATCTGCTGCCGTGGAGCGCCGAGGTGCTGGCGTCGACCGTGCCGGCGTCCATCGAGGCGCAACTGGGCCAGGCCACGCTCGACAGCCTCGACCACGGCCTCGTGACGCCAAGCAAGCTGCCCGCCGCCGACCAGCAGCGGATTCGCGACAACTTTGCCGCGCTACGTCGCCCCGACGATCCCGACCACGCCTACCAACTGCTGTTCCGCCACGGCGACCGGCTCGGCGCGAACGCGCTGGCGCTGCCGGGCGGCACCATCGTGGTCACGGACGAACTGGTGGCCCTGATCGGCACCGGTGCCGGCATGATGGGCGTGCTGGCGCACGAGGCCGGCCACGTGGCGCAGCGCCACGGGCTGCAGCAGGTGATCCAGGCATCGGCCGTCGGCGCGCTGGCGGCGTACTTCTTTGGGGATTTTTCGACGGTGCTCGCCACGGTGCCGGCCGCGATGCTGACCATGCGCTATTCGCGGGACCATGAGCGCGAGGCGGACGCCTACGCGGTAGAGGTGATGCGGCGGAACCGCTTGCCGGTCTCCGCCCTTGCCGATGTGCTGGGGAAGCTGGAAGACGCCCATGGCGGCAAGTCGTCGGACAAGTCCGAGGACGATGCCAGCTTCTTCTCGACCCACCCGCTCACGCGCGAGCGGATCGAGGCCATCCGGGCCGCCGGGAACTGACGGCGATCAGCGCGCCGCGCCCGCCGCGGCGCCGTTGCCCTGGCGGCGATAGGCCCAGACCATCATCAGCACGCCGGCCAGCACCATCGGCAGGCTCAGCCACTGGCCCATCGAGAAATTCAGCGCCAGCAGGCCGAGGAAGGTGTCCGGCTCGCGCGCAAACTCGGCCAGGAAGCGGAAGCCGCCGTAGCCGATCAGGAACGCGCCGGACACCGCCCCCATCGGGCGCGGCTTGCGCGAGAACAGCCACAGGATGAGGAACAGCGCCACGCCTTCCAGCGCGAACTGGTACAGCTGCGACGGGTGGCGCGGGATGTTGTCGCCAGCCTGCGGGAAGATCATCCCCCACGGCAGGTCGGTCGGACGGCCCCACAGTTCGCCGTTGATGAAGTTGCCGATGCGGCCGGCAGCCAGCCCGCACGGGATCATCGGCGCGATGAAGTCGGTCACTTCCAGCCAGTGCCGGCGCCGCACCTTGCCGAACACCCACATCGCCACGAGCACGCCGAGGAAGCCGCCGTGGAACGCCATGCCGCCCTCCCAGACCTTGAAGATCTCGAGTGGATGCGTGAGGTAGTAGGTCGGCTTGTAGAACAGCACGTAGCCCAGCCGCCCGCCCAGGATCACGCCGAGCACGCCGTAGAACAGCATGTCGTCGAGGTCGCGCGTGGCCCAGCCGCGCGCGGCGATGTGCGGCTGGCGCACGCGCAGGCGGCCGAACCACAGGAACATGATGAAGCCGGCCAGGTACATCAGACCGTACCAGCGGATGGCCAGCGGGCCCAGGTGAAGCGCGACCGGGTCGAATTGCGGATGAACGAGCATGGCGGAGGAGAGGTATTTATATAGTGTCTGGGGTGATGCCGTCGGGGTCATGCTGCCTTGATACCATCGTCCTGCGACAGGCCGATGGCGGTGGCCAGCCCGGCCGCGATGTCGATGAACGACCGCAGCACCGGCGCCATCCCCGATTGCCCGGCCGAAGGCCCGGCGGCGCCTTCGCGCCAGACCAGGCCGGTCTCGATCAGCGGGCCGGCATCGCGCAGCGTCAGGTAGGACACGCCCGTACGCCGCAGGTTGCACAGCGATGCGGGCACCAGCGCCACGCCCATGCCAGCTGACACCAGGCTCACGATGGTCTGCATCTGGATGGCCTCCTGGGCAATCGCCGGCGTCAGGCCGTCCCGCGCATAGTAGCCCGTAATGATGTCATAAAACGCCGGCGCGCTACGACGCGGGAAGATGATCAGCGGCTCGTGCGCGGCGTCGCGCAGGGCGATTTCGGTCGGCGCAGGGGCATCGGCGGCGAGGCTGGCGGGCCGCCAGCCATCGGGCACGGCCAGCACCAGCGGCTCGCGCACCAGCGGCAGGTACGAGAGCCCGTGCGGCATCACGGCCAGTTGCGGACGGATGACGAGACCCGCGTCGATCGCGCCCTCGGCCAGCGCCTCCAGCTGGACGTCGCTGGTGGCTTCGCGCAGTTGCAGTTGCACCTCGGGGTGCCGAGCGCGGAAATGCCGCAGCAGCTCGGGCAGGATGCCGTAGTCGGCCGTGCTGACGAAGGCCAGCGCCAGCGAGCCCACCTCGCCCCGCGCCAGCCGCTGGGCCAGCCCGGGCAGCGCGGCGGCATCGGCCAGCACGCGGCGCACCTCGGGCAGCCACTGCTGGCCGGTGGGCGTCAGCATCACGGACCGGCGCGTGCGCGCGAACAGCTGCACGCCGATCTCCTCCTCCAGCGACTGGATCTGCTGCGAGAGCGGCGGCTGGGTCATGGCCAGCCGCCTTGCCGCGCGGCCGAAATGTAGCTCTTCCGCCACTGTCACGAAGTACCGCAGTTGCCGCAGGTCCACGCACGCTCCCGTTCGTCGCTGTGATAGATTTTTCGACTCAATACAGGTCAAATAATATATTTGACATGATACTACGCAGGCGGCATCCTTCAGGCCACAAACACGGCAGGCCGTGGCATCGACCACGTCCGAGCCCGCCGCAAACTCCCCGGAGAGACCCCCACCATGGCATTCAACAAACGCTCGAAGCACATCACGCAAGGCGTGGCGCGCTCCCCCAATCGTTCGATGTACTACGCGCTCGGCTACCAGAAGGAAGACTTCGACAAGCCGATGGTGGGCATCGCCAATGGCCACTCGACCATCACCCCCTGCAACGCCGGCCTGCAGCGCCTGGCCGATGCGGCCGTGGACGCCATCAAGGCGTCCGACGCCAACCCGCAGATCTTCGGCACGCCGACCATCTCGGACGGCATGTCGATGGGCACCGAGGGCATGAAGTACTCGCTGATCTCGCGCGAAGTGATCGCTGACTGCATCGAGACCGCAGCCCAGGGCCAGTGGATGGACGGCGTGGTCGTGATCGGCGGTTGCGACAAGAACATGCCGGGCGGCATGATCGCGCTGGCGCGCACCAACGTGCCGGGCATCTACGTCTACGGTGGCACCATCAAGCCGGGCAACTGGAAGGGACGCGACCTGACCATCGTGTCGTCGTTCGAAGCCGTGGGCGAGTTCACCGCCGGCCGCATGAGCCAGGAAGACTTCGAGGGCGTGGAAAAGAACGCCTGCCCGTCCACCGGCTCCTGCGGCGGCATGTACACGGCCAACACCATGAGCTCGTCGTTCGAGGCGCTGGGCATGTCCCTGCTGTACTCGTCGACGATGGCCAACCCGGACGAGGAAAAGGTCGACAGCGCCGCGGAATCGGCGCGCGTGCTGGTCGATGCGATCAAGAAGGACATCAAGCCGCGCGACATCATCACGCGCAAGTCGATCGAGAACGCCGTGACGCTGATCATGGCCACGGGCGGCTCGACCAACGCGGTGCTGCACTACCTGGCCATCGCGCACTCGGCCGAGGTGGAGTGGACCATCGACGACTTCGAGCGCATCCGCCGCCGCGTGCCGGTGATCTGCAACCTGAAGCCGTCGGGCCAGTACGTGGCCACCGACCTGCACCGCGCGGGCGGCATTCCGCAGGTGATGAAGCTGCTGCTGAACGCCGGCCTGCTGCATGGCGACTGCCTGACCATCACCGGCCGCACGCTGGCCGAGGAACTGGAAGGCGTGCCCGACCAGCCGCGCGCGGACCAGGACGTGATCCTGCCGCTCGACAAGGCGCTGTACGCGCAGGGCCACCTGGCCATCCTGAAGGGCAACCTGGCCGAAGAAGGCGCGGTCGCCAAGATCACCGGCCTGAAGAACCCGGTCATCACCGGCCCGGCGCGCGTGTTCGAGGACGAGCAAAGCGCGATGGACGCCATCCTGGCCGACAAGATCAACGCCGGCGACATCCTCGTGCTGCGCTATCTGGGCCCGAAGGGCGGCCCGGGCATGCCGGAAATGCTGGCGCCGACCTCGGCCATCATCGGCAAGGGGCTGGGCGAATCGGTGGGCTTCATCACCGACGGCCGGTTCTCGGGCGGTACCTGGGGCATGGTGGTCGGTCACGTGGCGCCCGAGGCGTTCGTGGGCGGCACCATCGCACTGGTGATGGAAGGCGATTCAATCACGATCGACGCGCACCAGCTGAAGCTGGAGCTGAACGTATCCGATGAGGAACTGGCCAAGCGCCGCGCCACGTGGCAGCAGCCGGCGCCGCGCTACACGCGTGGCGTGCTGGCGAAGTTCTCGAAACTGGCCTCGACTGCCAGCAAGGGCGCCGTGACGGACTGACCCTGCCTGGGTCCCCGTCTCCCCTCTTCCGCCTGCGGGAGAGGGGAAAACTCTCTGCTTTCCCTGCTTTCTCTGCTACATCCCGCCCGGATCGCGCTCGATCTCCTCGAGCGTCGCATCCAGCCATTCCACCAGCCTCGCCTCCAACGCCTGCGTCAGCTCGCTGGCCAGTTGCGCGGTCAGCGGCGCCAGCCGCGATTGCAGCGTGGCTTCGGTATGGGCTTCCACCACCTGCGGCCACTCGGTGCGGAAACGCATCATCACGCGCGTCAGCAGTTCCGAGCGCACCGCGCGCAGGTCATCCTCACCCGGCAGAAAGGGCACCGGGTCGATCATCGGCGCTTCCGGATCGTCCTCCACCCCACCCTCGGTATCGCCGACTGACGACACCAGCCCTGACTCAGGCATGTTTGCCGTGTCGATGACCGTGCTGGCGGGCGTGTTGGTCGACATGGAGGCATGCCCCGGCGGCGGCGCGAAGGCGGTCTCCGGCAGGTCGGGCAGGTCCACGACCTCGGTCAGCAACGGCACGCTGTCGTTCGGGCCCAGCCGCGGAATCACCCGCGAGGTGGTACGTTCACTCATGCGGATTCTCCCTTGGCGGACTGGCCAATGTCGTGGTGCGTGAGCGGATAGCCGCGCTCACGATAGAAGCGGTAACGGTCGCGCCCGGCGGCACGTTCGGCCTCGCCGGCCCCCACGACCTCGATCAGCCGCTCGAAGCTGGCGAACTGCGCCGGCGCCTCGGGCGACAGGTTGACGAGGATCTGGTGGTGCGGCACGCCCTCGAGCGTGGCGGCCAGGATGATCGGCGTCACCGCCGCGTTGGGGCTGTCCAGCCCGCAATGCGGCAGGAAGTCGAGCGGCGAGAACGTCCACAGCCGCGCATCGAGCTGCGTCAGCTGCTGTGCCGTGCCGTATACCACCACCTTCTGGCCCGCGCCGTACGCCTTGCGAACCAGGCGGCAGACGTAGGCCAGCGTGTCCGGCACGTTGCTGTGGAAGTCGATGCGCGTCATCCCGGCTACCTTTCCGTCGATTTACGACGCGCGATCCATCAGGAACTGCGTCAGCAGCGGTACCGGACGACCGGTGGCGCCCTTGGCCGCCCCGCTCTTCCAGGCCGTGCCGGCGATGTCCAGGTGGGCCCAGTCGTACTTTTCCGTGTAGCGCGCCAGGAAGCAAGCCGCCGTGACGCTGCCCGCCGGGCGGCCGCCGATATTGGCCATGTCGGCGAAGTTCGACTTGAGCTGGTCCTGGTAGTCATCGTCCAGCGGCATGCGCCAGGCGGTGTCCATGGCCTTGCGGCCGGCGTCCAGCAGCTGGTCGGCCAGCAGGTCGTTGCGCGCGAAGAGGCCGCTGTTCACGTGGCCGAGCGCGATGATGCAGGCGCCGGTCAGCGTGGCCACGTCCACCACGGCGGCGGGCTTGAAGCGTTCCACATAGGTCAGCGCATCGCACAGGATCAGGCGGCCTTCGGCGTCCGTATTCAGGATCTCGATGGTCTGGCCGGACATGCTCGTCACCACGTCGCCCGGCTTGGTGGCGATGCCGCTGGGCATGTTCTCGCAGGTCGGGACCACGGCCACGACGTTGATTTTCAGGCCCATTTCGGCCACGGCCTGGATCGTGCCGAGCACCGAGGCGGCGCCGCACATGTCGTACTTCATCTCATCCATGCCCTCGCCCGGCTTCAGCGAGATGCCGCCGGTATCGAAGGTGATGCCCTTGCCCACCAGCACCACCGGGGCCTGCTTGGCGGCGGCGCCGTCGTAGCGCAGCACGATGAACTGCGGCGGCTCGACGCTGCCCTTGGTCACGGCCAGGAAGGCGCCCATGTTCAGGGCCTCGATCTGCTTGCGGCCCAGGATCTCGGCCTTGAGCTTGTGGCGCTTGGCCATGGCCCGGGCGGTATTGGCCAGGTAGGTCGGGGTGCAGATGTTGGACGGCAGGTTGCCGAGGTCGCGGGTCAGCTCCATGCCGTTGGCGATGGCGGTACCGCGCACCACGGCCTGGGTGGCCTGCTTGGCGTCGGCGGCATCCACGGCCAGCACGATCTTGCGCAGCGACGACTTGTCCGTGCCCACGCCCTTGGGCGGGCGCTTGAGTTCCGGATGGCGCTCCAGCAGGCGGTAGCCGGCGTCACGCACCAGGGTGATGGTGGTGATCACGGCCCAGGCCACGTCGCGCTGGGCCGGCGGCTGCTGGGCCAGGCACCAGAGGGCGGATGCGGCCCGCGTGCCGGACAGCGCACGCACGGCGGTGCGCACGGCCTCCACGAAAGCCTTGTCCGAGAACTCGGCTTCCTTGCCCAGGCCCACCAGCAGTACGCGGGCGGCGCCAATCCCGGCCACTTCGTGCAGCATCAGCTGGGTGCCGCGCTTGCCCTCGAAGTCGCCCTGCTTCACCAGACGCGCCACCAGCCCCTTGGTGGCGACATCCAGTGCCTTGGCCACACCAGCCAGGCTCTGGCCCTCGAACAGGCCAACCACCAGGCAGTCGGTCTTCGTGGCCAGGAAACCATTTTGGCCGGCTTTGCTCCAATCCAGGGCTTTTGTGCTAAATTCCATCGCGCTTCCTTCAGGGGCTCGTCGAAAAGAAAGGCCCCATTATCCGCGATTTTCATCCGCGATCTGCCGCCGCCGATCCGCCACGCTGACAGCCCGCGGTCCTGCCAGTCCCTCGGCCCCCGGTACATCGCCCGCTCCGGCCGGCAGCCGGAAGCGATTCCGCATGATCTTTCAACAAGCCCTGCGACGCGAGCTCGCCTACACCGCCGGCGCGGTGTTCCTGGTGATGCTGACTTTCATGCTCACGTCGCTCGTGATCCGCATCCTGGGGATGGCCGCCAATGGCAAGGCCAGCCCCAACGACGTGCTGATGCTGATCGGCCTGGCCACCATCGGCTATTTGTCGATCCTGCTGTCGGCCACGCTGTTCATCTCCACGCTGATCGTCCTGACCCGCTGGTACAAGGACTCCGAGATGGTGGTGTGGTTCTCGGCCGGCATCTCCCTGCGCGACCTGATCAAGCCGGTGCTCCAGTTCGCCGCGCCGTTCTTCGTCATGGCGTTGCTGCTGGGCATGTTCGCGTGGCCGTGGGCCAACCAGCAGAGCAGCCTGTTCCGCGACCGCTTCCAGCAGCGCGGCGTGCTGTCGATGATCGCCTCGGGCCGCTTCATCGAGCCGGCCAACGGCAATTACGTGCTGTTCATCGAGGGCATCGACGCGGACATGAAGTACGCGCGCAACGTCTTCGTGGCCAATGCCGAGGCGGGCAAGATCGGCGTGGCGTTGTCCCACCAGGGCCAGTTCCAGACCATGCCGAACGGCGACCGCCTGGTGGTGATGGAACACGGCCGGCGCTACGCCGGCACGCCGGGCCAGCTCGACTACCGCATCCTGGAATTCGACCGCTATGCCGTCAAGGTGGACAACAAGCCACCCGAGAGCGAGAGCGACATCCCGCCCAAGTCCCGCGACACGATCGACCTGATCCGCAATCCCACCCGTGAGAACCTGGGCGAACTGCTCTGGCGTGTCTCGCTGCCGATCCTCGCCTTCAATTTCGTGATGATCGCCATTCCGCTCGCGTACGTGAACCCGCGCCTGGGCCGCTATACGCCGCTCGTCTTCGCCGTGCTGATCTACCTGACCTACAGCAACATGATCAACCTGGCGCAGGCCTGGGTGCGCTCCGGGACGCTTTCCTTCTGGATGGCGCTCTGGCCGATCCACGTGCTGGCCTTCCTGGGCGCCGTGGGCATGTTCCGATACCGGCAGAACCGCAGCCTGGGCGGCTGGCGCGCCGTGTTCGGCATGCGCCGCAAGGCGCCCAAGGGGAGCCAGGCATGAGGATCCTCCAGGTCTACGAGCGGTATTTCGGCCGCCTGATCTATGGCGTGTTCGCGTTCATCCTGTTCGCGGTGCTGTCGCTGTTCGTCTTCTTCGACTTGCTCAATGAGCTGGAGAGCGTGCAAGGCGGCTACACCTCGCTGGTGGCGTTCTTCCACGTCATGCTGGAAGCGCCCACCCGGGTGTACGAGGTGCTGCCGATCGCGGTGCTGATCAGCGCGATCTACGTCTTCTCGCAACTGGCCAGCCAGTCGGAATACACGATCTTCCGCGTGGCCGGCCTGAACACGCGGCAGGCGTTGTTCTCGCTGTTCAAGCTGGCCGTGCCGCTGGCCGTCGTCACCTTCATCTTCGGCGAATTCATCGGCCCCGCGGCTGAGCAATACGCCCAGAAGGTGAAACTGGAGGCGATTGGCGCCACGGTGTCGGCGGGCTTCCGCTCCGGGGTCTGGGTCAAGGATCGCGACAAGGACACCACGCCCGAGGGCGCCGGCGGCGAGGTCACCCGCTTCGTCAATGTGCAGGGGCTGAAGCCGGACCAGACCATCAACGGCATCACCATCTACGAATTCGACCAGCAATACCGCCTGCGCGTGATCCGCGTGGCCAAGGAAGGCCGCTACCAGGGCGGTCAGGCGTGGCAGCTCAATGACGTCAACGAAACCCGTTTCATCGAGCTGCCCCACCCCGACGGCGCCAAGGGCGACGCCCTGGCGCCGGACTTCCGCGCCGAGCAGGCCAAGTTCCCGAACATGGTGATGCACTCGGAGCTGACGCCGCAGATCCTGTCGGTGCTGCTGGTCACCCCGGAGCGGATGTCCACGCTCGACCTGTTCCGCTACATCCGCCACCTGCGCGACAACAAGCAGGACACGCAGCGCTATGAAATCGCCTTCTGGAAGAAGGTGGTCTATCCGCTGACGCTGTTCGTGATGGTGGCGCTGGCGCTGCCGTTCGCGTACCTGCACGCGCGCGCCGGCGCGGTGGGCGTGAAGGTGTTCGGCGGCATCATGCTGGGGCTGTCGTTCCACTTGTCGAACACACTGTTCTCGCACGTCGGCCTGCTGCACACCTGGCCGCCGATCGTCTCGGCGCTCGTCCCCGGCACGCTCTACCTGGCCCTGGCGCTGAGCGCCCTGCGCTGGGTGGACCGGCATTGACGGCCGTGGCCACCACCGGCCTGGTCCTCTTCGCCCACGGCGCGCGCGACGCGCGCTGGCGCGAGCCCTTCGACCGGCTGCAGGCCAAGCTGTCTGCCCTGCTGCCGGACACCGCCGTGCGGCTGGCCTTCCTCGAACTGATGGAACCGTCGCTGCCCGTGGCGCTGGCCGAACTGGCCGGCGTTGGCGTGGCGGAAGTCACTGTCGTACCGGTGTTCTTCGGCCAGGGCGGCCACATCCGCCGCGACCTGCCGGCGCTGATCGACCAATGCCGGGCGCAATTTCCGGCGATGCGGATTGGCTGCGCCACGGCGGTGGGCGAGGCCGAAAGCGTGCTGGACGCGATTGCGGCGTACTGCGTGGGGGCGGTGGCAACAACACCATCGCGGCAATCGCCGATAGGGGAATGATCTGAAGACACGTCCATCAGCCTCACCGATGGACGTGCCAATTGCCTGCAATCTATCGGCTGCTGCCAACAGGCACCGACTGCATCGGCATCATGTTCAGGTTGGCGTTGTGCATGACCCACAACGACCCCGATACGACAATGGCGATCAGGAACACGGTACACGCAAAGATGGCCGTGTTGCCCCGCTGGCCCTTGCGCGGGCCCAGGTGCAGGAAGAACACCAGCTGCACCAGCAACTGGACGATACACAGCGTCACGATCATCAGCAGCCCCGCGCGCGGCGGCAACAGCTCGCCCATCACCGCACCGAACGAGATGAACGTCAGCACCAGCGAGAGCACGTAGCCGGTCAGGTGGCTGCGCAGGCTGCCATGGTCATCCTCATGCGCATGTCGTTGGTTGGCCATCACAGGAACTCCCGCAAGTAGACGATGGTGAAAACGCCGATCCAGACCAGGTCCAGGAAGTGCCAGAACAGGCTCAGGCAGGCCAGGCGACGACGCACGATGTCATCGAGACCGAACACCTGCACCTGGTTGACCATCACGATGATCCAGAGCAGCCCGGCGCTGACGTGCAGGCCGTGCGTACCCACGAGCATGAAGAACGCCGACAGATAGGCGCTGCGGTTCGGGCCTGCGCCCTCGTGCAGCAGTTCGTGAAACTCGAAGATCTCCATGCAGACGAAGGCGGCACCGAGCGCGAACGTCAGCACCATCCAGCGGATGACTTCGTTGGGGTTGCCCTTGCCGTTCCGTACCTTCTGCATCGCCACGCCGAAGGTGAGGCTGCTGGTCAGCAGCAGCACCGTTTCGCCGAGCACGAAGCGCAGATCGAACAGTTCGCGTCCGGTCGGGCCGCCGGCCGTGCCGTTGACGAGCACGCCAAATGTCGCGAACAGCGAGGCGAAGATCAGGCAGTCGCTCATCAGGTACAGCCAGAAGCCAAGCGTTAGGCTGCCTTGCGCCTGTTCGGCGTGATGCGCGTGATCGTCATCGTGCGCATGCGCGGCGTGGGTCTCGTGGTGCGGTGCCTGCGCGGCGTCTGCGCGCAGTTTCAAGGTCGTCGTCATGATCAGTTGGCCCCCTTCAGTTGCGCAAAGCGGGCGCGCTCGATGCGCTCCACTTCGGCGGCCGGGACGTAGTAGTCCACATCGCGGTCATAGGCGCGGGCGATGAACGTGCAGATCATCGCGGCCAGGCCAAAGCCCGCCATCCACCAGATGTGCCAGACCAGGCCAAAGCAGAGCACCAGCCCGAACACCGAGACGATGAAGCCCGCTGACGTGTTGCGCGGCATGTGGATGTCTTCATACGCGGCAGGCGCCACGTAGGCGCGGCCCGCTTCCTTGTCATCCCAATGCTGTTCCAGCGACGTGATGTGCGGGACGTGCGCGAAGTTGTAGAACGGCGCTGGCGAGGCAGTAGCCCACTCCAGGCTCCGGCCGTCCCATGGATCGCCGGACAGGTCGCGGTTCTTGTTCCGGTCGCGCACGCTGACGAACAGCTGCCACAGGATCGCCAGGATGCCGCAGCCGATGACCACCGCCCCCACCAGGGCAACGATCAGGTAGGGCTGCCAATCGGGATTCTCATAGTGGTTCATGCGGCGCGTCATGCCTTGCAGGCCCAGCGCGTACAGCGGCATGAACGCCAGGTAGAAGCCAATCAGCCAGCACCAGAACGCGACCTTGCCCCAGAACTCGTTCAGCGTGAAGCCGAACACTTTCGGGAACCAGAACGTCATGGCCGCCAGGCAGCCAAACACCACGCCGCCGATGATCACGTTGTGGAAGTGGGCAATCAGGAACAGGCTGTTGTGCAGCACGAAGTCCGCGCCCGGCACGGCCAGCAGCACGCCGGTCATGCCGCCCACGGCAAACGTCACCATGAAGCCAATCGTCCATAGCGTCGACGAATGGAAGCGGATGCGTCCGCGGTACATCGTGAACAGCCAGTTGAACAGCTTCACGCCGGTCGGAATCGAGATGATCGACGTCATGATGCCGAAGAAGGCATTGACGCTGGCGCCCGAACCCATGGTGAAGAAGTGGTGCAGCCAGACGAAGAACGACAGGACACCGATCGACGATGTGGCGTACACCATCGACGTGTAGCCGAACAGCGGCTTGCGCGAGAACGTGGCGATGATCTCCGAGAACGCGCCAAAGCAAGGCAGGATCAGCACGTAGACCTCGGGGTGGCCCCAGATCCAGATCAGGTTCACGTACATCATCGCGTTGCCGCCAAGCTCGCTGGTAAAGAAGTGCATGTCCAGGTAGCGGTCGGCGGCCAGCAGCGCCAGCGTGGCGGTCAGCACCGGGAAGATGGCGACAATCAGGATGTTGGTGATCAGCGCGGCCCACGTGAACACCGGCATCTTCATCAGGTTCAGGCCCGGTGCGCGCATGCGCAGGATCGTGACGATGAAGTTGATGCCGGTCAGCGTGGTGCCCAGCCCCGATATCTGCAGTGACCAGATGTAGTAGTCGACGCCTACCGTGGGGCTGTAGCCGAGCCCGCTCAAGGGCGGATAAGCGACCCACCCAGTGGCCGCGAAATCGCCGACGAACATCGACATCATGACCAGCACCGCGCCCATCGCCGACATCCAGAAACTCAGCGAGTTGACGAACGGGAACGCCACGTCGCGCGCGCCGAGTTGCAGCGGCACGATCACGTTCATCAAGCCGAGGATGAACGGCGTCGCCACGAAGAAGATCATGATCACGCCATGCGCGGTAAAGATCTGGTCGTAGTGATGCGGAGGCAGGTAGCCGGTTGCCTCGCCCACGGCGATGGCCTGCTGGGTGCGCATCATGATGGCATCCGCAAAGCCGCGCAGCAGCATGACCAGCGCCAGGATGATGTACATCACGCCGATGCGCTTGTGGTCGACGGAGCAGATCCACTCTTTCCAGAGGTAGGACCATTTGTTGTAGTACGTGATGGCGCCCAACAGCGCGGCGCCGCCCAGCAGCACCATCACCAGCGTGCCCATGATGATGGGCTCGTGCAGGGGGATGGCGTCGAGAGAGAGTTTTCCAAGCATGATGATTAGCGCTCCAGGGTCTGCTGCTGCGCCGGGAGCGGCGGCATGTTGGCGCCGGCAATGGCGCTGATGGTCACCGGGCTGTCAGCGCGGCAGATGTCGCCATTGCTGGCCATGTACTGGTCCACCACGCCCTGGAACAGGCGCGGATCGACCTTGGCGTAGAGCGTGACGGGGTCCTTGCTGCTGGGTTGCTCCAGCTTGCGGTAGGTCTGTTCGTCAAGCATGTGGCCCGATGCCCGGGCGCGCTCGATCCACGCATCAAACTCGGCGCGCGACGTGGCGACGGTGCGGAAATGCATGTCCGAGAAACCGGCGCCGCTATACGCCGCGGACCGGCCATCGAACACGCCAGGCTTGTCGGCAATCAGATGCAGCTTCGTCTGCATGCCGGCCATGGCGTAGACCATGCTGCCCAGGCGCGGGATGAACAGCGCGTTCATGGTCGATTCGGCCGTGATGCGGAAGTTGATCGGCGTCCCCACTGGCACGGGTAGCTCGTTCAGCGACGCCACGCCGTATTGCGGATAGATGAACAGCCACTTCCAGTCGAGCGCCACCACGTCCACTTCCAGCGGCGCCACCTTCGATTCGATCGGGCGGAACGGGTCGAGCTTGTGCGTGGTGTCCCAGATGATGATGCCGAGCAGCGCCACGATCACGCACGGAATCCCCCACACCACCACTTCAATGCGGGTCGAATGCGACCAGCGCGGCGCGTACTCGGCCTTGGTATTGCCTTCGCGGTACCGCCACGCAAACACCAGCGTAAGGATGATCACGGGGATCACCACCATCAGCATCAACGCCGTGGCCAGCACGATCAGGTCCCGCGTTTGCACGCCGATGGACCCGCTGGGGTCAAGCAGATCCCACGAACAACCGGCCAGGCTTAGCGGTAGCGCGGCGAGGGTCAGCCAACGCCAGAGAACAGGAGAAAGGAAACGGGGAGACTTTCGCCGACGGACGCCCCGCGTATCGGCCACACGCACATGCATAACAACCACCTTCGCAAGAAAAACGGGTTATCCGGTTTTGTATGGATTTACCCGAACCGCGAGGCATGCTAATGTAAGACAACGCCCATACAAGAGATTTCGATGCCGAATCAACACTCGAACGAGGCACCCGCCCGGCCCGACTGGGCCCGGCCACTTCGAGAAGGAAGCGGATCGCGATACCTTCAGATCGCCGACCTGATCGAGACGGCGATGCAAGGCGGGAGTCTTACCCCGGGCGACCGCCTGCCCTCGCAGCGACAGCTCGCGTCCCTGTTCGGCGTCGACCTGACGACCGTGACCCGTGGCCTGAACGAGGCGGCCCGACGCGGTCTTACCGTCGCCCGTGGCTCTCAAGGGACGTTCATTGCGCTACCGGCTTACGAGTTGTCCCAGGCCGTGGATCTCAGCATGAACGTGCCACCTCCGGCGCCCGGCATCGATGTCGGCGAGATGCTGCGACGGGGAATTGGGCAACTCACCCTGCGCGCGGATCCGGCACTGTTGATGACCTACCACCTGGGTGGCGGCACGACAACCGACCGGTCTGCCGGCGCGCGTTGGCTAGCGCCGATGCTGGGCTCGGTCGCCGAGGACGACGTCGTGGCATGCCCCGGTGCGCAGACGGCGTTGGCAGCCCTGATCATGGCTGGCACGGAACAAGGCGGCGCGATTGCCGCCGAGCCCTTGATTTATCCCGGGGTCCGGGCCGCCGCATCGCAACTCGGCAGGCGCATCGTCACGATTGCGGTCGATGGCGACGGCATGCGCCCAGACAGCCTGGAAGCGGCATGTCAGACGGAAGGGGTCCGGCTGGTCTACCTCAATCCAACGCTACAGAACCCGACGACGCATACGATGCCCGAGGCACGACGCCGAGACATCGCCCGTGTCGCGGAGCGGCAGGGCATCCTGATTATCGAAGACGACCCCTACTGGCTGCTCACACCTGATGCGCCCCCACCTATCGCTACCCTGGCGCCGCAGCAGACCGCCTATGTCTCGACGCTCTCGAAGTGTCTGAGCCCGGGGCTGCGGACCGCGTATGTGGTCGTGAAGGATCCGACCGTTCAGAACGCGATGCTGACTGCGCTCCGGGCCATCACGCTGATGGCGTCGCCGCTGGCGACGGCGCTCGCCACGCAGTGGATCCTCGATGGTGCCGCGAAGACGCTCCTTGACGGCATTCGGACGGAGGCTGACGCGCGGCAGCAAATCGCCAGACAATGGCTGGCGGGCTTCGATGCCAACCCTGCCTTGGGCATTCATATCTGGCATCCACTGCCGAGCTATTGGACATCGGCAGACTTCACCCGGACCGCGCGTTCCGAAGATCTTCGCGTGACCGGCGCCGACGCTTTTGCGGACGGCACGTCCGTTGCAGGTGCCATCCGGATTTCACTCGGTGGGGTCGCCGAACGCGGGCAGTTGTCGCTTGCGCTCAAGAAGCTGTCAGGGCTTCTCGCGCGAAGGCCGGTGCGCGACACGTTTCAGGTCATTTGAGACGTCGGCTCAGTCCGCTCAAACCGTTCCAGCCTCCGAACGTGAGTCCGCCTGGCTCAGCGCCTGACGGACAAACCAGTTCGATGGCTGAGCCTACTGCAATCCATACAACTACATCGTTTGTATGCATTCAAGCCAATGATAATCCGTATCTTCTGCGTCGATGTACGGATTTGCAAACCGGATTCGTGATCGGCGATGAACCAAAAAAAGCCAGAGCATTGAACTGCACCCCAAAAGTTGGACACCAACTTTTGGGGTGTTTTCATGTATCGGTACTCGGAGCAGTTCAGGCTGACAGTTATCCAGAGCTACCTGGACGGTCAGGCAGGCTATGGTGAGATCGCCAAACGCCATGAAATAGACAGCG